>SCRC01000029.1 GCA_004297945.1 Candidimonas sp.
GTAGCGCCACCCCTTGTGGGTGGCATTCGCAGCCCGTGGCGTTTACGGTACATAACATCGTCCCAATCCAGCCCAGAACCTTCTATCCCCGAAGCCAGCCCTGTGCGTGGCGCGTCCGAATCGCCCGCCCCACCTTATTCCATTTCTAAATCAATCGTGCACTTTGTCGGCTTCGCTTGCCGTACAACAGGCGTGACCATCGCATGCAGCGGCAGCCCTTGTCGCCGGCCGTTGACCCGTGCCGGCCCTATCTGCGGCACCCCTTGTGGGTGCCGCCAGCACCCATCGACCCCATTACATCCATCCTTTTAGCGCGCTGCAAGCTGCGATCAATGCGAGGCCAGCGGTTTCGGTGCGAAAAATGCGTTTGCCAAATTGCACGGCGCCCAGGGTGTGGCGCTTGGCCACGGCTTGCTCTTCTTCGGACCATCCGCCTTCGGGGCCGATCAGGAGCGTCAGCCCTTGGTTGTCGGGGCGCAGGGCTTGCGCCAGCGTTTGCGTTGCATCGGGGTCGCAGAACAGGATTTGTGCAGAGGCATCGGTTTGCTCAAGGCAAGCCTGCAGCGATAGGGGCGTCGCGATGGACATGATGCGGTTGCGACCGCATTGTTCGCTGGCGGCTTGCGCAATGCCTGCCCAGCGCCGCAGGCGTTTTTCCAGGCGCTCGCCGCTTAGTTGCAGGACGCTGCGTTGCGCAGCGATCGGGATGAGCAGTTGGGCGCCCAGTTCGACTGCCTTTTCGACGATCCAGTCCATTTTGTCGCCCGAGGGTATGCCTTGGGCGAGGGTGATCGCGCCCGGCAATTCGCGGTCTATCAGACGTAGCTCGCCTAGCTGGGCGTAGCCTTTTTTTCCTTCGATTTGCAGGCTGGCTGGATATTCGCCGCCCTGGCCGTCGAACAGCACGATTTCTGCGCCAGCGCCAAGCCGCAATACCCGCAAGGCGTGGTGCGCGACCTGTTCGGGCAGTTCGATGCGCTGGTGCGCCGCGAGAGGGCAGAGGCAATAGAAGCGGGGAATGACCATAATGAATATTAACGCGAGCGATAAGATTTTGTGGGACGGGCGCTTTTACAGGGGGCCTTGCTGTATCGCGGCCGGTGGTAAAATCTAAAGCTTTGTAAATCACGTGGTTGTGCGACGGTTCTGGCTGCTTTGCGCGCCGCTCTTGTGAGTGTTTAATGAGTTTATCGTCTGCCCAAGGTTCATCCATGGCCAATGCCATTCGTGCGCTGGCCATGGATGCGGTTCAACAAGCCAACTCGGGCCATCCGGGAGCGCCGATGGGCATGGCCGACATCGCCACCGTCTTGTGGACGCGCCACTTGCGGCACAACCCCGCCGATCCGACCTGGGCGGACCGCGACCGTTTCGTGTTGTCCAACGGACACGGATCCATGTTGCTTTATGCCTTGTTGCATTTAAGTGGCTACGATCTGCCTGTTGATGAGCTGAAAAATTTCCGGCAATTGCATTCGCGCACGCCCGGCCACCCGGAGGTGGGCATCACGCCGGGGGTCGAGACGACGACTGGGCCTCTGGGCCAGGGCTTGAGCAATGCGGTGGGGATGGCTTTGGCCGAGGCTTTGCTGGCGCAAGAGTTCAATCGCCCTGGCCATACGGTGATCGACCATTACACCTATGCTTTTGCCGGCGACGGCTGCTTGATGGAGGGGATTTCCCACGAAGCCAGCTCGTTGGCGGGCACGCTTAAATTGTCCAAGTTGATTGTGTTTTATGACGACAACGGCATTTCCATCGACGGCAAGGTCAAGAACTGGTTTGCCGACGATACGCCCGGGCGGTTCGAGAGCTATGGCTGGAATGTATTGCGCGATGTCGACGGCCACGATGCCGCCGCACTGGACGCGGCAATGGTTCAGGCCAGGCAGTTCGCGGCCGAAGGCCAGGGGCCTACGCTGGTGTGCTGCCGCACTGTCATAGGCCAGGGTGCTCCGAATATGGCTGGCACTGAAAAAGTGCATGGCTCTCCTTTAGGCAAAGACGAAATTGCGGCAACGCGCGTGGCGCTGCACTGGCCGTATGCGCCGTTCGAAATTCCGGCTGATATTTACCAAGGTTGGGACGGCAAACCTCGTGGCCAGTCCCAGCAAGCGGCCTGGCAACAACGTTTCGACGCCTATTCCCGGGCATTTCCTGCCCAGGCGTGCGAGCTGCAACGCCGCCTGGCGGGCGATTTGCCCGCCAGCTTTGCCGAACAAGCTCAGGCCTTTATCCAGGCGACGGCCGCTCGTGCCGAAACCGTAGCCAGTCGCAAGGCTTCGCAGTTGACCATTGCTGCGTTTGCCCAGATGCTGCCTGAGCTGCTGGGCGGATCGGCCGATTTGACTGGGTCCAACTATACCGACTGGAAAGGGGTGACTCCGGTCAGAGCGACCGAGCAGGGTCTGCAGTTCGGTCGCCATATCAATTACGGCGTGCGCGAATTCGGCATGGCTGCCATTATGAATGGAGTGGCGCTGCATGGGGGGTATCTGCCCTTTGGCGGCACGTTCCTGACTTTTTCCGATTATTCGCGCAATGCCTTGCGCATGGCCGCGCTTATGAAGCAACGCGTCGTGCATGTGTTTACGCATGATTCGATTGGCCTGGGTGAAGACGGCCCCACTCATCAATCGGTGGAACACGCAGCCAGCTTGCGCCTGATTCCCAATTTACATGTATGGCGTCCTTGCGATACAACCGAGACGGCATTAGCCTGGATGGCTGCCGTTCAGCGTCCGGCCAGCGTTGGCCTGCGGGTGCGCGAGGGCGGGCCTAGTGCTTTGCTGCTTTCACGCCAGAATTTACCGTTTGTCGAGCGTGACGCGCAAACCATCGCTGCCATTGCGCGAGGTGCCTATGTGTTGCGCGATGCTGCCGAGCCGCGTGCGATCATAATCGCCACGGGTTCCGAGGTGGGGTTGGCGCTAGGCGCGCAAGAGCAGCTTGCGGCTCGCGGCGTGGCGGTTCGCGTGGTGTCCATGCCCTGCGCCGAGGTGTTCGATGCGCAGGACGCCGCATGGCGTGCCTCGGTATTGCCCAAGGGTTTGCCGCGGGTGGCGGTCGAAGCCGGTGTGACGGCGGGCTGGTATAAATATGTGGGTCTGGATGGTGCTGTGGTGGGTCTGGATACCTTCGGTGAATCGGCACCCGCGGGGGTGTTGTTCAATTATTTTGAGCTGACTGTCGAGCATGTGGCGGCGGCGGTTGAACGAATTTTATAAAACAGGAGAGTAATAATGACGATTCGCGTGGCGATCAATGGGTATGGGCGCATAGGCCGCAATATATTGCGTGCTCATTACGAAGACGGCAAAAAACACGATATTGAAATCGTGGCCATTAACGATTTGGGCGCACCTAAAACCAATGCTCATCTGACCCAATACGATTCGGCGCACGGCAAGTTTCCGGGCAGCGTGACCGTTGATGGCGAGTACATGGTCGTCAATGGCGATCGGATTCGGGTTCTGGCCAATCGCGATCCCGCAGCGCTCCCCTGGGGCGAGATGGGTGTGGATGTGGTGATGGAATGCACTGGTTTTTTTGCGACCAAGGAAAAAGCCAGCGCCCATCTCAGGGGCGGTGCCAAAAAAGTCATTATTTCGGCTCCAGGCGGCAAGGATGTGGATGCGACCATTGTGTATGGCGTGAACCATGGTGTGTTAAAGGCCAGCGATACGGTTATTTCCAATGCGTCGTGCACCACCAACTGCCTGGCGCCGTTGGTGCAGCCTTTGCATAAAGCGTTGGGGCTAGTCAGCGGCCTGATGACGACGGTGCATGCCTATACCAACGATCAGGTTCTGACCGACGTCTATCACGAAGATCTGCGCCGTGCGCGTTCCGCCACGACGAGCATGATTCCGACCAAGACCGGCGCGGCGGCTGCCGTGGGGCTGGTTCTACCCGAATTGAACGGCAAGCTCGATGGCTACTCGATCCGCGTTCCCACCATTAATGTTTCGATTGTGGATTTGTCGTTTGTGGCGTCGCGTGAAACGTCGGTTGAGGAAGTCAACGGCATTCTCAAGGCTGCCTCCGAAAGCGGCCCGCTCAAAGGCATACTGGAATACACCACAGCACCTCTGGTCTCGGTCGACTTCAATCATAATCCGGCTTCCAGCACGGTGGATGCGGCCTTGACCAAAGTGTCGGGCACCCTGGTCAAGGTGGCTTCCTGGTACGACAACGAGTGGGGCTTCTCCAACCGCATGCTCGATACCACAGTGGCCCTGATGTCCGCCAAATAATTCCACTTCTAAATCAATCGTGCACGTCGTCGGCTTCGCTTGTCTGCTTAGTCCTATTGATGGCAGCCACAAAGGCTGTCGCTACAGCTACGCTTCGCTTTCGCGTTCACAATTGATTTGAAAACGGAATAAGTAGCCGCTGATTCTTGCGGTCAATATGTGGGGCGGGGCGACCCGCCCTTGCCGTATCCGCTTTTTTTTGAGTGTTTTTATGTCTATCGCAACGCTTGCTTTTCTGGCTCAATCTGGCGCGCTTTCAGGCAAGCGTGTATTTATACGCTCGGATTTGAATGTGCCCCTGGATGCGTCAGGTGAAATCACGGAAGACACGCGCATACGCGCTTCGGTGCCGGCACTGCGCATGGCGCTGGATGCGGGCGCTTCGGTAATGGTGGCCTCGCATCTGGGACGGCCTAAAGAGGGAGCGGTGGCTGCGTTCGATACGCTGGCGCCCGTGGCTGTGCGTCTGTCGAAATTGTTGGAGATTCCTGTTTCACTGGTGCCAGACTGGGTGGATGGCGTGCAGCTCGATCCTGGGCAGCTTGTGTTGCTCGAGAACTGCCGTTGTAATGTGGGCGAGAAAAAAAATGATGAGGCACTGTCCAGAAAGATGGCGGCGCTGTGCGATATCTATGTGAACGATGCATTTGGCACGGCGCATCGAGCTGAAGCCACGACACACGGCATGGCGCGTTTTGCGCCGATAGTATGCGCAGGCCCGCTGCTGGAGGCCGAATTGCTTGCCCTGGGGCGTGCTTTGGAAAATCCAAGGCGCCCGCTGGTGGCCATTGTCGGGGGCTCGAAGGTGTCCACCAAAGTGTCGATATTGCTGTCGCTGGCCGACAAGGTGGATCAACTGGTGGTGGGCGGCGGGATAGCCAATACGTTTATGCTGGCAGCGGGTTTGAAGGTGGGCAAGTCTTTGGCCGAGCCCGATCAGGTTGCGCGGGCCCGAGCGGTGATTGACGTGATGGAAAAGCGCGGGGCGGCGGTGCCGATTCCGGTGGATGTTGTATGCGCCAAGTCCTTCGGCCCCGAGGCTCGCGGCACTATCAAGGCGGCTGACCAGGTGGCCGACGACGATATGATTCTGGATATCGGGCCGCAAACGACGAAGCGTCTGGCAGACATTTTGCATAAGGCGGGCACTATCGTTTGGAATGGCCCGGTGGGTGTATTTGAACTGGAGGCCTTTGCGAAGGGGACGCAAGGCGTGGCGCAGGCGGTGGCGGAGTCGGCGGCGTTTTCAATTGCGGGGGGGGGCGATACGCTGGCGGCGATTGCCAAGTTTCATATCGCCGACAAGGTGGACTACATTTCCACAGGCGGCGGCGCGTTTCTGGAATTCCTGGAGGGCAAGGCGCTGCCAGCCGTCGAAATTCTTGCGCAAAGAGCGATGTAGAGGCAGCCCTTGTGGCTGCCATATAGGCATTAATACGATCTCCAATAGAATCTTCTAGGGTATTTTCGGTTGACGTGTTTACGGGACTGAGCGCGTTTCGCGTCGCTGTTTTTTTGAGCCGTTTGGGGTGGGGTAATTTTATTAAGACGGTCGTGTGAACGCCATCGTCTTCAGTTTTGTTTCTTAACACGCCGCAGGGCGAGGGGTGGGTACCGGTCCGGTCCGTCCAGCGGTCGTGGCGCGTCGCGCCCCGACTGCCCGGCTCTGCCCGCCCCCATAGACGGCGTCTTCAGAGACCAACACATCCAGCCAAATACCCAACCCCCCGTGCTGGATACAGGTTGAACAAAAATGCTCTAGCCCCGCAGCGTGGGAGGTCAAGGCAGATCAGGCTCGGACGCGCACGTCGCACGTGCTGCCAAACAAGCAACGACAGTCGAACGTGCGGCATCACCGTGCCCCGTCAATCAAGGCACGATAGCCTTCGATGGCGTCGGGCCAGGAGGGCTCGAATCCGCTGGCCCTCAGGCGCGCGTTGCTCAGGCGTTTGTTGCCCGGTTTGTCGGAAGCAAGGGCAGCAGGTGGCGCATCAACATTTAGCATGGAGGCCAGCCCATCGTAAAGCTCGTCGATTCTGTGCGGGTGGTTATCCGCGCCTATATAGCAGGCTTCGGGCTGTTTAAGCCCCAGGAGATGCACGGCGGCGCCAGCGGCGTCGTCGATGTGGAAGCGATTGGCCCAGTGATCCGCGTGTCGCGGCACAGCGGCGCGGCCTCGTTTGAGGCGCTCAAGCAGGGCCAGTCGGCCGGGGCCATACAGGCCAGCTAGCCGGAAGCAGATGGCGCTGGGCAGTTCGGCGGCCAGCCATTGTTCCGCATCGAGCAATACTTGTCCGTTAAAGCGGTCGGGGTTGGGCCGTGTGGTTTCATCGACCCAAGAGCCACCGTGGGCACCATAGACGGCACCGGACGAAATAAACAGGAGCCGTTGCAGCCTTCCTGTGTCCAATACGCCAAGGAGATTTTGCAAGCCATGCAGAAACACGGCGCGGTAGGCGGCTTCGCCGGGGCGCGAAAATATTGGCGGTGGATAGGCGCTGGCGGCGAGATTGACATGACCTGAGCCGGGGGTGGGAGCGTAAATGATGTGGGTAATGCCTGTGGGCAGTGAGTCGAGCTTTTGCGTCAGATCGCCAGCGAGCCAGTGTATGCCGGAGGTATCGTGCGCTGGCGGATGACGGCGCAAGCCCCATACCTCGTCTCTTTGCGCGAGCAATAAGTGCGCGGCGCGCGTGCACAGATCGCCGGCGCCAGCCAATAAAACGCGTTTGCCCGCCATGGTTCTCCTGGATTGCCGGTAATTGCAATTGTCGTGTTTGTGAGTATTGCTGCGGGTCATTGTATCTGGCGCAATGGCTGATCAGGGTTTGAATGGCAGCCACAAGGGGTGTCGCTACAAGCGGCGGGTATGTGTGTGCAGCGGCACCCCTTGTGGCTGCCGCCATCACCGCCACCAGCGCCATCATTTGCCTGCGGACTATACTTGTATGGATGCATCCCATCCGGTGTCAGGCGTACTGTGCCGACCCAATTACCGAGACGAAGCCATGGCGTATCAAAATTTCATCGCGAACCGTTGGGTGGGCGCCCAGACGGGTGAATGCTTGCCTGTGATCAATCCGTCTGACGGGCAGGAATATTCCACTATCGCGCGCTCGCGCGCTGCGGATATCGACGCGGCGGCGACGGCAGCGCGAGCGGCTTATGACGGAGCTTGGGGCAAGATGGCGCCCAGCGAGCGCAGTCGTCTGTTGTTGCGTTTGAGCGTGGCTTTGCAGGATCGTCAGGAGCACTTGGCACAAATCGAATCCAAGGACACGGGCAAACCTTTGAAGCAGGCGCGGGCGGATGCTGCGGCGGTGGCGCGTTATTTTGAGTTTTACGGTGGCGCGGTCGACAAGCTGCACGGCATCACTATCCCTTACCCGCAGAACTTCACCGTGCTGACGGTACGCGAGCCGCATGGCGTGACCGGCCATATCATTCCCTGGAATTATCCTTTGCAGATTTTTGGCCGCAGCGTGGGCGCGGCCCTGGCGGCCGGCAATGCCTGTGTGGTCAAACCGGCTGAAGATGCCTGTGTGTCGTTGTTGGAATTGGCCCAGATCGCGCTGGATGTGGGTTTGCCGCCGGGGGCTTTGAATATTTGTACTGGCCTGGGCGCCGAGGCGGGTGCGGCCTTGTCGGCCCACCCGGGTATTGACCATATTTCGTTTACCGGTTCGCCGCAAACGGGCAGGCAGGTGGCGCAGGCTGCGGCCGGCCATTTTGCGCCGGCCACGCTGGAGCTGGGCGGCAAGTCGCCGCAGATTGTGTTTTCCGACGCCGATATCGATGCCGCCCTGCCGGTGTTGCTCAATGCCATTTTGCAGAACGCGGGTCAGACCTGCTCGGCGGGCAGCCGCTTGCTGATTCAACGTCCCTTATATACAACGCTTATGGATCGGCTCTCTGAGCTGTTTGCCTGTACGCGTACCGGGCCGGCCAGTGAGAATCTGGATTGCGGGCCGCTGATCAGCGCCAAGCAATTGGCTCGCGTGAAGGGTTTTTTGGCCGAGGCCGATGAGGCTTCCATTACGGTGGCGGCGTGTGGCACGCTGGAGACTTCGGCTCCTGCCACTGGTTTTTATCAGCCGCCGGTATTGCTTAGCCACGTGCCTCCCGGGCATCGGCTGGCCCAGGAGGAAATTTTCGGGCCGGTGCTGGCGGCCATTGCGTTTGATCACGAGGCCGATGCGCTGCGCCTGGCCAACAGTACGCCATTTGGGCTGGTGGCGGGCGTCTGGACCCAGGACGGTGCGCGCCAGATGCGCATGGCGCGGCACGTGCGCGCTGGGCAGGTGTTTGTAAATAATTACGGCGCGGGCGGCGGAGTAGAGCTGCCTTTTGGCGGCACGGGGCAGTCGGGCTTTGGCCGTGAAAAGGGTTTTGAGGCCCTTTACGGATTTACGACTGTCAAGACCATTGCGATCAAACACTAAAGAATATTCGAAAAGGAGCTGATATGCGTTTGGAAGGAAAAGTAGCGATTATGACGGGCGCGGGTTCGGGTTTCGGCGCGGGCATTGCGCAAACCTTTGCGCGTCAAGGCCCACGTGTGGTGGCAGATGGCGGCCGTTGTGTGTAGGTGGTGGCGTTTGTAGCGTCACCCCTTGTGGGTGGCATCCAAACCTTCGACCATCACTGTCGATTCCACACTTAGATCCAGCCCGGAAATATCATGTCAAAACATACTCCTCTTGTCCGCAGCCATCCCGACGAACTGTTGGTGGGGCTAGTTTCCATTTCCGATCGCGCGTCCAGCGGCGTGTATGAAGATCAGGGCATTCCCGCCTTGCAAACCTGGCTGGAGATGGCTCTGGTCGGCCCTAGTCAATTCGTTACTCGCCTGATTCCCGATGAGCCGCAGCAGATCTCGGCGACCTTGATTGATCTGGTCGATGCGCTGGGTTGCGATCTGGTGTTGACTACGGGCGGCACGGGCCCGGCCCGGCGTGATGTCACGCCCGAAGCCACCCTGGCTGTCGCCAGCCGTGAAATGCCCGGCTTTGGCGAGCAGATGCGTCAGATCAGTCTGCGGTTCGTGCCCACCGCCATCTTGTCTCGGCAGGTGGCTGTAATACGTGAAACACCAGAACATGCAGCCTTGATCATCAATCTGCCTGGTCAGCCCAAGGCCATTCGGGAAACGCTTGAGGGTTTGAAGGATGCCCAAGGGAACACCTTGGCGGCAGGCATTTTTGCAGCGGTGCCGTATTGCATCGACCTGATCGGCGGGCCCTATATCGAAACACATGAACAGGTCGTACGCGCGTTTCGTCCAAAGTCGGCGGTTCGTGCCGGCAATAAACCCTGACAAGGCGAGTTCCGCCCAGGGTAAGCGCCCCTGACGCATGTCCCCCTGTGCCAATCAAGCGTTGTGGCGGCATTAAGCAATTTATCGGGTTCCCCCGTAAAATACCGACTATTCCCTATTCATCTTGTATTCAGGAGATCCCGCCATGGCCTTAGTTTCCATGCGTCAATTGCTCGATCATGCAGCCGAAAACGGCTATGGTATCCCGGCTTTCAACGTCAATAACCTGGAGCAGGTTCAAGCAATTATGGAAGCGGCCGACGAAACCAACAGTCCGGTCATCATGCAAGCCTCGGCCGGCGCCCGTAAATACGCCGGCGAAGGGTTCCTGAAATACTTGATCCAGGCGGCGGTCGAATCCTTTCCGCACATCCCGGTTGTCATGCACCAAGACCATGGCCAGTCGCCCGCCATATGCAAAGGGGCGATCGAGCTGGGTTTTTCCAGCGTCATGATGGATGGGTCTTTGAAAGAAGACGGTAAAACCATTGCCGATTACGAATACAACCAGGACGTAACTCGCCGCGTGGTCGAGATGGCCCACAAGCTGGGCGTTACCGTCGAAGGCGAGTTGGGTTGCCTGGGGTCTTTGGAAACCATGAAGGGCGACAAGGAAGACGGTCACGGTGCCGAAGGCTCCATGACCATGGATCAATTGCTGACCAATCCCGAACAGGCGGCCGATTTCGTGCGTCATACGCAACTGGACGCACTGGCCATCGCCATCGGCACCAGTCATGGCGCATACAAGTTCACACGCAAGCCCACTGGCGACATTCTGTCGATTTCACGCATCAAGGACATACACCGCCGCCTGCCCAATACGCATCTGGTCATGCATGGCAGTTCCAGCGTGCCGCAAGATCTGTTGGCCGAAATCCGTGAGTTTGGCGGCGACATGAAAGAAACCTACGGCGTGCCGGTCGAAGAAATCCAGGAAGCCATCAAGTTCGGCGTGCGCAAGGTCAATATCGATACCGATATTCGTCTGGCCATGACCGGCGCGATCCGGCGTTTCATGGCAGAAAATCCGGGCAAGTTCGATCCACGCGATTATCTGAAACCCGCGCGTCAGGCGGCAAAAAAAATATGCAAGCAGCGCTACGAACAGTTCGGCACTGCGGGGCATGCCAGCAACATCAAGCCCATCCCCCTGTCGCAGATTGCGCAGCAGTACGCGGCGGGCCAGTTGGCGCAGAAAGTCCAGTAAACGGCCCCGGCCGTGCAGGAGTGCATCGCCGCTGGCGGCAGGCTGGCTCGGTGCGTTCTTTTTTCATCGGCGGCGTTGGGCACGAACCAGACGCCTAATGTTTTTGTTCTAAGGACGGATCGTGGTGCAGGCACTTCATCAATCGACAATTAAATCGTTGCCCTTGCTGGCGCGCGGCAAGGTGCGCGATATGTATGCAGTGGGCGACGATAAACTACTGATAGTGGCCAGTGACCGGATCTCGGCCTTTGACGTTATTCTTGACGATCCCATTCCAGGCAAGGGCCAGGTGCTAACCGGCCTGACCGAGTTCTGGCTGAAAAAACTGGGACATGTGTTGCCCACCCATGTGACTGGCATTGCTCCCGAAGACGTGGTCGCCGAGGACGAGCGTGACCAAGTGCAAGGGCGCGCCATGGTGGTCAAGCGGCTCAAGCCCATATTGGTCGAGGCTGTTGCCCGGGGTTATCTTATCGGCTCGGGCTGGAAAGACTATCAGGCGCACGGATCAATCTGCGGCATTGCGCTGCCTGCGGGTCTGCAACAGGCCGGCAAGCTTCCCGCGCCGCTGTTCACGCCGGCGGCCAAGGCCGAATTCGGCACGCACGACGAGAATGTCGATTTCGATTTCGTGGTGGGCCAGGTGGGCTTGGCCATGGCGGAGAAAATTCGCGATGTAACGCTTGAGCTTTATTCGGAAGCGGCCGAGTTCGCCGCTGGCAAAGGCATTATTATTGCCGACACCAAGTTCGAATTCGGGCTCGATACGCAAGGCAATCTGCATCTGATGGATGAGGTGCTTACACCGGATTCGTCGCGATTCTGGCCCGCTGCTCAATATCGGCCCGGCATAAGCCCTCCGTCGTTCGACAAGCAGTTTGTGCGCGATTGGCTTGAGACCCAGGTGTGGGATAAAACCCCACCCGCGCCGCGCCTGCCGGCCAGCGTGCTGGAAAAAACAACGGCCAAATATCGCGAAGCAATGACACGTTTGACGACTTAGGCGGGAGCATCTATGACCGACTTTACTCTGGCTTCTTCGACCGAATCCAAATCCGGCGGGCCTCTGATTGGTGTGATCATGGGCTCGTCCAGCGACTGGGACGTCATGAAGCACGCGGTGGCCGTGCTGGAAGAGTTCGCCGTGCCGCACGAGCTGCGGGTTGTTTCGGCGCACCGCATGCCGCATCAAATGGTTGAGTACGGCGCGCAGGCGACCGAGCGTGGCCTGCGCGCCATTATCGCCGGTGCCGGTGGAGCCGCACATTTGCCAGGCATGATGGCGGCGCTCACGCCCGTTCCAGTGTTTGGCGTACCGATTCCCTCCAAGTACTTGCATGGCCAGGACTCTCTGCTGTCCATTGTGCAGATGCCCAAAGGCATCCCTGTCGCCACCTTTGCCATCGGCGAGGCGGGAGCCACCAACGCAGCCTTGCATGTCATTGCCTGTCTGGCCACGACTGATGCCGACTTGCGCAGGAAGTTGCAAGAATTCCGCACACGCCAAACCGAGGCAGCACAAGCCATGGCGGTTCCGCCGCATGTCACCATGTAGGCGGTGGAATCTTCCCAGGCTGATTTAGACGGCAGTGCATAGGCCGGCTTCATGACAGCCGGCCTTTTCAATTTCACTATTTTTTATTTTTCAGATTATGGCTACGAATGAGGTTCCTTCTGCTTTTCCGATAGTGCCTGGAAACTGGCTGGGTATGATAGGCGGAGGCCAACTGGGCCGCATGTTTTGCCAGGCGGCGCAAAGCATGGGTTACAAGGTGGCGGTGCTCGATCCCATTGGGCAGTGCCCGGCGGGTGCGGTGGCCGACCTGCATATTCAGGCGGCCTACGACGATGACGCCGGCCTGGCTCGATTGTCCGAGCGTTGTGCTGCCATTTCCACCGAATTCGAGAATGTGCCGGCGCTAAGCCTGCAAAAGCTGGCCGCGCATTCGCGGGTCAGCCCAGCGGCCGAAGCTGTAGCCATTGTGCAAGATCGTATCCTGGAGAAGGCGTTTATCGGCAAAATGGGCGTGCCACTGGCGCCTTATGCCGCCATACATGACAGTGGCGACCTGCAGCGCGCGCCTTCAACCTTGTTTCCCGGCATACTCAAGGCGGCCCGGTTCGGTTATGACGGCAAGGGGCAGGCGCGTGTCGCCAGCCGCGAGCAAGCACTGGAAGCCTTTGAGTCCTTTGGCGGGGCCGCCTGCGTGCTCGAGGCCTTGATGCCGCTTGAGTCCGAGTTTTCGGTGGTGCTGGCACGTGGGTTTGATGACCTGGCCGTAATTTACCCTTGCGCTCGCAATGAGCATCATGATGGCATCCTGGCGGTGTCGACCGTGGCGACGGAATTTTCGGCTGCCGAGTCCACCTTGCACCAGCAGGCCAGGCAAGCGGCGCTGAGTATTGCGCGAGGCCTGGGCTATTACGGCGTGTTGTGCGTGGAATTTTTTGTTTTGCGAGATGGCGCTTTGGTGGCCAACGAGATTGCGCCGCGCCCGCACAATAGCGGCCACTACACCATGGATGCCTGCATTACCAGTCAGTTCGAACAGCAGGTTCGTGTGATGGCGGGTCTGCCGCTGGGCAGCACCGATAGTCTGTGTCCGGCCTTGATGCTGAATATTCTGGGTGATGCCTGGTTTGACCCGGCCACGGGCGAGAAGCGCGAGCCCGATTGGCCTGCGGTATTGCGCACGCCCAATGCCAAATTGCATTTGTATGGCAAGCAGGAGGCCCGGCATGGCCGGAAAATGGGCCACATCAATCTGATGGCACCGACGCTTTCGGCCGCCCGCGATGCGGCAGCGATGGTGGCGGGCGTACTTCATATGCCCTTTTCGCAATGACGCCTTCACCTCACTCTGATATGGCGCGGGCGCTGCGTTTGGCGGCGGAACGCCTGGCGGCAGGCGGCCTGGTCGCGTTTCCGACCGAAACGGTTTATGGTCTGGGAGGAGACGCGGAGAACCCCGATGCGATTGCGCAGATTTACGCGGTCAAGGGGCGTCCGTCCAGTCACCCGGTTATTGTGCATGTGTCGCCTGAGGCTGATCTGGGCTATTGGGCCAGGGCTGTTCCTGCCGAGGCTCGTGCATTGATGCAGGCTTTCTGGCCGGGACCTCTGACCTTGATATTGCCGCGGGCCCATCATGTCCCGGCGGCGGTCAGTGGCGGCCAGGATAGCGTGGGCTTGCGCTGTCCTTCACATCCTGTAGCGCAAGCGTTGTTGCGTGAGTTTGCGGCCTTGAAACCGAATGGCCAGGGTGGCGTGGCGGGGCCTTCGGCCAATAAGTTCGGCCAGGTTTCGTCGACTCAGGCGGCGCATGTGCGTGCCGAGTTTTCTGAACTGAGCGAGGCTGAACTGTTTGTGCTGGAGGGCGGGCCGTCCGAGGTGGGTATTGAGTCGACGATTGTGGATTTGTCACGGCTGGATCTGGGCGTGGGGCCGGTGTTGTTGCGTCCGGGGCATATTTCTTCTGAGCAGATTGCGGCGGTGTTGGGGCGTGAGCCCGGCCGTCCCGATGCGGCTGCGCCACGCGTTTCGGGGTCTTTGAAGGCGCATTATGCTCCGCACACGCCTTTGCAGTTGTTGTCGAAAGAGGCGTTGATGCGGGAACTGGCGCAGCTTGCGTTGCATGAAGGAAAAGTGGCGGCTGTGGTGTTTCAGGTTCCTGAAGATTCGGCTTGGTCGCGTGTGGATTGGCATTTGGCTTCTGTGGATCCGGATGTTTATGCCCGCGATTTGTATGCGTTGTTGCGGCGTTTGGATGTGGGTGGCTATGCGCGGATATTGCTGGAGCAGCCGCCCCGTAATTCGTTGTGGCGGGCGGTGAATGATCGTGTTGGGCGAGCGGCGGCGGCGTTCGAATAGGGTTGGCGTGCTTGAGTCGCAGCGCCGATGTAGCGGCAGCCCTTGTGGCTGCCATAGGCATCTGTAGGAGGAAGAGAAGAGGGGCCTTGCCTTCTCACGGAACACAATCGGCAACGAAGGAAAATGAGATGCAAATAAGACAAGCCGAGCTGGACGACTCAGAACGGATATCTCTACTCATGCGCCAGCTTGGCTATGAAGCTTTCCCCACTTTGATCAAACACAAGTTGCTCGCCTTGAGCGGACGCGCCACGGATTTGGTGCTGGTTGCCGACGACAACGGAATGATAAAAGGTATCGTGAGTCTTCATGAGCAAGAGATGTTTCATCAAGACGGTCGTTTGGGGCGTATCACGTCGCTGGTAATTGATGAAATGCCCAGAGGTGAAGGCGTAGGTTCTCTACTTGTATTGGAAGCCGACAATTTTTTCAGGCGTAGTGGTTGCGTCAAGGCCGAGGTAACGAGTGGGGGTCATCGACCGCAAGCGCATCTTTTCTATCAGAAACCAGGCTATGCGCAAGATGAGCGGCGGTTTTTGAAACGCTATCAAGTGGCTAATGCGTGAGCGTTATGCTGCCGCCCCGGCTAAAGACATTTGTAGCAGTTTGGCGTAGCGGGGCCGAGGATGTAGTACGTAACGGCACGCCACGCCCATGGAAAGGGACCACGATGGCATGCCCTGGCATGCCATCAACCAGCGTTGGCCCTAGGTGTCAGTGCTTTTGTATACCGGCTTCTTTAGCAATTTTTCCCCATTTTTTGTATTCCGAGTGGAAGAATGCATTGAACTGTTGTGGCGTTCCCCCTTTTATTTGCATACCTTGGGCAAGGAGCGTTGCTTTGAATTTCGGCTCGGCCAGCACTACGTTCATTGCTTGCGACAGCTTTTGAACTATCTTGTCGTTGGCTTTTACAGGGGCAAGAAGGCCAAACCACGTTTCCGATTCGAATCCCTGGATGCCTGCCTGGGCCATGGTAGGTACATTAGGCAACAGGGGCGATCGGGTTGTCGAGGTCACAGCCAGTGGTACCAGTTTGCCGTCCTTAATCTGAGGCAACGCGGTGGTCAGCACGTCGAACATCATATCTGTCTGGCCACCCAGCAGACCAACGAGCGCGGGAGCGCTTCCGTTGTATGGCACATGCACGAGATTTATTTTAGCCAGGGATTTGAACAGCTCACCTGCAAGATGAGCCGCGCTACCGATCCCGAATGAGCCAAAGGTCAGTGCGTTCGAGCTATGCTTTGCCTTCTCGACAAGCATCGGCAACGTCTTGACCCCCAGTTTTGGATTAACAAGGAGCACCAGCGGGACTGCAGCAACCAGTTTGATTGTCTTGAAGGAACTTAGGGGATCGTAGGGTAGTTTGGCGTAGCTATGGGGCGTGACAGTCAATGGCCCCGCAGCGCTGAACAATAGGGTGTAGCCGTCGGCAGGTGCGTGGGCCACGTAGCCTTGCGCGATCTGGCCCCCAGCTCCAGGCTTGTTGACCACTATAAAGGTTTGGCCTAGCTGGTCACTGAGGCCTTTGGCAACAAGGCGCGCGGTTGTGTCCGTCGAGCCGCCGGCCGCGTAGGGGACGACGATGTTCACGGTTCTGCTTGGATAGGTCTGTGCCGCAGCGCTAGTAGCTATGCTCATTAGTAGCACGGGAAGAAGCGCTAGGAGTTTGATGCGTTTTGTCAGTATGGCTGGCTTTATCATAATTTTTACCTTTGATAAGAGAAGAATCGCCTTTTCAGTATTGGTGTCGGGATATGCGATGCGGCTCCGAAGCGATTCCGGGCGGAGGGCGCATCGCAGGGTCGCTTATCTCAACATCGGATGTCTGGCTTATGAGGCCCCCGAAAATATATGCTCCATCAAACGATCAGCGTGTTTCTGCTGGATGGCTGCGGGGTTGAATTTCAAGTGGTGCGCATGCATCAATGCTTCGGAAAGGGGCTGTACCATCTCGTGCGAAACATTCATGGCGTCGAGTCGGTCGGGCAGGCCCAATTGCCTGACCAACTGTTCGGCAAATATGACGATGTCGTCGATGACGAAGGCCTTCTCCAGTTTGCGGATGGCGTCAGGCGCAATTTCACGATTCATGGCCAGTGTGTGGGGTAGCGCAATGGCGTTGATGATCCCGTGTCGTATCCCTGTCGCTCCGCCGATCACGTGGCAGACCGCATGGTGGAGCCCCAGTCCGCATGTGTTGATCGCGAAGCCAGCCAGGCTTGCAGCTTCGAAAAGCTGTTCACACAAGTTGATATCTAGCGGCTTTTTTTGGGTGGACTGTAGCAACGTCGGCCATGCCCGGCCGCCTTGAACCGCCGCTGCTTTGCCAAACCAGTGTGGCTTGACGCTGTAAAAAGCTTCGATGCAATGAGCCCATGAATTGATGGCGCTCGCGGCCAGCTCGTGTCCAGGAATGGTGATTAATAAACCTGGATCGTAAATCACCTTTCTTGCCAAGTATTGCAGGCCTCCGTTGCCCTCTTTAGTTCCTTTGGAAGTACGTATCCCGTAGACGTTAGTCATTTCACTTCCTCCCAATGACGTTGGGATGGCAATAAATTCCGGCGATATGGAATCGAATACTGCTTTGGCAAGATCGATTGCACTACTACTGCCTATCGCAATCAGGGTGTCGGGCCGTTGTACTTCGGCCACGGTCAGCAGCTTATCGAGTACCTCTTGAGGACTATGAGGTGCGGATTCGGCGAATACTTCCACCTCCGCCTTAGGGAACAGTGCTGGCCAGTCTGCCAGGCCGGCGCTACGTGACGAGCCTACGACAAGGACACGATTTCCCGCCAAGCTAGACAGTGCTTCCTGGAATTTTCCTTGAAGAATGACTTGGGGCGGGAAGTGTGTTTTTGTAAGAGTCGAGCTCATGGCTGTATCAATCGGGCGTGCCCGACCATGGTGGGTCCCTGTGCGACGGCTCCCTCAATTTGCCCGTCGTCGTCCAGCGTGACCACGAGGTGATCGCCGGGGCACACAGGAGCGATCCATTTCGTATACAACTCGCCCTGGGTGTACCAGTCTTCTCCGTATTTTTTGGCTGCGAGTCCGGCGGCATAGCCCATGACGTTCAGACCGTGAGCGAGGGTTCCACGAAAGCCGCGCGACTTCGCCAGCGAATCATCGTAATGGATGGTGTCATTGTCACCGTTGATGACGCCATATTGGTCGATGATGGCCTGCGTCATTTCAACTTTTTTTTCAAGCATTTTGGTCTCCTTATTCTGGCAGGTGTAGTGTGTGGTGCGCGTCAGCAACAGGTGTGCCGTCGGCTTTGGTAAATTGCGCTGTAAATCTCAGCCATTTGCGACCGCGTTTCTCGAATTTTTCGGTAACCTTGCCCCAGGCGACTATATCTGTGACTTCGTCGGCGAAGATGGGGTTGTGCCATTTCCATAGCTGGTCGTAGACAACAATGCCTTGAATTGGCGGGTAGCGTCTGTACAGCACCGCCAGCAGGTAGACCGACAATACGTTGGGCGCGCATACTTGGCGCCCCTTGTATCGATAGTAGTCGGCATTTTTCTCGTCAACGGCAGCCAGGTACTCTGCATGGATATCTGGCGTAATCGAGAACTCCATTTTGGGCAAGTTCGCGTTGAGCTCGAAGGCGCTGTAAGGGGTGCCGGGCTGATCTCCTTCGCGCGGCTTGATTTCACTGGGGCGAGTCATTGTTAGCTCCTTGGTTGAAAATAGCTCCCTTGCTTTTGAGCAAGGCGAGATGTGTTTCGTCGTAGCCGCAGACACGGCTCAAGACTTCATCGGTATCGATACCTAGTTGCGGGGGGTAATTTAGCGCTGCGGCGTTTTCATATTTGAAGGGGTTGCCCAAAAATGCTAAAGATTGGTCTGTATGGGGTTTGCCCACGATTTCCACCATGCTGCGTAGCAGGGCTAATGGTTGCGCCAGCGCCTCCGCTACATTGAGCACAGGTGCCGCAGGTACCCGTGCCTGCGCCAACTCTGCAACCCATTGATCACGAGGCTTTGTACGGAACATTTCGGACAGAACCGCAGCGAGTGCATCAACATTTTTTATGCGGTTGGCGGCCGTGGCAAAGCGAGGGTCAATAGCAAGATCTGCTCGCCCGACTGTCTGGCAGAATTTCTGCCAGAAGACTTCGCCCGTTGGGGAAATCACCAGGGGCCTGCCGTCACTACATAGAAAAGTCTCGCTGGGGGCGATCATGTGATGGCGTGACCCTTGAGCGGTAGGGATTTGCCCCGATATAAAGTAATTCTGGGCCTGCCAAGTGAGTAGCGCCAGTTGGCAGTCCAGTAAGGATATCTGCACTTCCTTGCCCTTCCCCGTCAGGGCGGCCGACAGCAACGCCCCTAGTGTCGCTATTGCCAAGTAGAGGCCGCCGGCGAGGTCCGCAATCTGATATCCGGCCCGAACCGGCTTCCCTCCACGATCACCCGTGATACTCATGAATCCGCCAATGGCTTGCACAATTAAATCAAAGGCTGGGGCGTTCGAATAGGGAGGTTGGTCGTGAAGGCCAATCAATTGACCGACCACAATTTTCGGATTGATTGTTAGCAGTGATTTGAAGTCAATGCCGAGTTTTCTAGGCACGTCTGGGGCAAAGCCGTATATCACGGCGTGGGAATGCCGCACCAAGTCGTGCAATACGGCCAGGCCTTCGGGCTTTTTGAGATCTAGTGCAATGCTTTGCTTGCCACGATTGACGGAAAGGAAGAATGACGAATCGTGCTCGAAAAAATGCGGCGGTATGCTACGGGACATATCTCCGTTCATTGGCTCAACTTTAATGACTTCAGCACCCAGTTGCGCTAGCACCTGCCCGCCAAAAGGCCCGCCTAGCACCCAGCTAAGGTCCAGTATTCTGACGTCATTGAGCATCGTCACATCTCTTGAAAGATACTTGCTGATGGAGAAATTCAGTTTGCATTGTTTAGTTTTCCTATTGCCGTGTTTTGGTAAACGCATCTACCTTGGTGGGTAGATTTGATCCGCTGGTAGCAGACCCTTAGTCACCCGAATTTATTTGCATCCCATGTTTATTTCCGATATATAATCCATATAGTGGATTTTTACATATCTACGAAATATTGATTTATCCAATGTATCTCTATTTTATAGAGATGGTCAAGAAGGTATGCGTTAATTTATATTTTTATAAAATTCATTATGTGGAATATTTATGTCTGCTGTGAGCAAATTAAATAATGAAGTGGTGGGCGCTCAAGTGATAAAGCGGGCCAGTCAATTGTTACGTGAAATAGCGTCGCGAAATGATCAGGGGGTGCGTCTAGTCGATATCTATAAAAGCGTAGGGCTGGGACAGTCAACGGCGCACCGATTACTCAAGGCTCTAGCGGTAGAAGGGTTTGTGCTTCAGGATGAGGGCTCGAAGCGATATCGTCTCGGTCCTTTGATTTTCGAGTTTGGTTTGGCCATTAAATCCAAATTTGATTTGCGTGCGGCGGCGCAGGATGCTATGGAGCGAATTGCAGCCTTTACGGAAGATACGGTGTATCTCGTCGTCCGAAGTCGTTATGAATCGGTATGCATCGATCGCATAGAGGGCAATTACCCGGTCAAGGTGTTATCTCTTGATATAGGGGGTCGCCGCCCTTTGGGTACCAACGCTTCGGGGCTAAGCATCCTAAGGTCGCTGCCTCCCGCGCAGGTCGAAAAAATCATTGCGTACAATGAGACGGCGTATTCGCGCTTTGCCAACTTCTCTGCGAGCCGGGTCTACAAAGAGCTCGCGGCAAGCAACACGAGAGGCTACGTTTCCGTCACTGTTGCCGCCGGTACCTCGGCCGTGGGCTTGCCTATATGCGGGCCTGATCGTTTACCGCTCGCTGCCATCGCTGTTGCGGCAGTCGAAAGCCGTATGAGTCCTGGCCGGCAGACAGAGATTGTCGATTTCATGCGCAAGGAAATTGCGAAGTTGGAGGCTGCCATCTCTGTGAGTTAATTCGAGTCTAGCGCGTCCATGCAGCCTTCATAAGGAGGATGTCGATGCGGTCACGGAGCAGGCCAGGATTGCTGGTGCGATGATCGTAAAGCCGGCTCAGGATACTTTCTGGGGTGGTTATGCGGGCTATTTTCAAGACACCGATAAGTATCTATGGCAGAGGCAGAGTCCGCACTACGCGGCGCGACGAGGCCGTTCCGGCTGTGTTGTCAACGTCAGCTCTCATGCTGGCATCCGCCGCAAGGGGGCCTCGATCCCTTATGCCGCAACCAAAGCGGCGTTGAATCGCGTCACCCGTATGCTCGCCTTGTGGCTGCCATTTTTGCGCCATACTCAGCGCGCCTCATCCCAAGAACCCTCACACGCAAAGCCTAAGCTCGGGTTCCGAATAAATTCAACCATCGCAGCAAGCATCAACTCAGGCTGATCCTTATGAGGCGAATGGCGGCAGTCGGGAATAATGCATAAACGGGTCTGTGCGGCGTGGCGCTGGATCCCGCGGATTTGTTCCAGTGAGCCGTATTCGTCGTTTTCGCCCTGAATGGCAAGTACCGGGCAACGAATGCTTCCCAGATACTCTTCGATATTCCAGGCGCGGAATTCCGGATCCAGCCACACATCGTTCCAGCCCCAGAAGGCCGAATCAGGATCCTTGTGATAGCGTTTCAGCTTCGCGGGTAAATCGGTGTCCAGATACGCCCGGCGCGCGCCTTCGATGCTGGAGATTGAAATGTCTTCGACGAAGATGTGCGGCGCGGCGACCACGATGGCCTGCACGGCATCGGGGTACATGGCCGCGTAGAGTAGGGCGATCGATCCGCCGTCGCTGTGTCCGAAAAGAATGGGCTTCTCGTTTTGCAGGCCAAGGGCTTGAAAGAGCGCTGGCAATGCGTCCCGGGCTTGCGTATGCATATACGTGACCGGCCAGCGTTCTTTGGGCGGGCGTGGCGTGCTCGATCCATAGCCATAGCGCGAAAACACCAGGCCGCGACAGCCCAGCGCTGCGCAGGCCTCGGCCGGCCAGTCTTTCCACATGGCGACCGAACCCAGCCCTTCATGCATGAAGACCAGCAGGGGCGCGGCGGTGTTTTCGGGATTGATCCACACATGCTCGATGCTCAGGTCACGCCCCAGTGCGTGGATGTTCACATGGCTGGCTTGAGCGACAGACAAGGCTGATATCGTCATGGTTGGGTTTCCATCTGGCGCAGGCGAAATCGCTGTATTTTGCCTGTTGCTGTTTTTGGAAGTTCTTCGGTAAAGCGGATCTGGCGCGGGTATTTGAACGGTGCAAGATGCTCTTTAACATAACTTTGCAGTGCGGTCTTGATTGCGTCGCTGGGTTCCTGCCCCGGACGCAGCACGACATAGGCCGTAGTCTTGATCAGGCCGTCGGCGTCTGGCACGCCAATAACCGCCGCTTCAAGCACTGCTTCATGGCGGCTTAAGATGTTTTCGACTTCTACGGGCGAGACATATTGGCCGCTGACCTTGATCATGTCATCGCTGCGTCCGGCGTACGTGTAATAGCCGTCTTCGTCGCAAACGTATTTATCGCCGCTTTTGAGCCACTCCCCCAGGAAAGTGTTGCGGGTTTTTTGCTGATTGTTCCAGTACATGAGCGCCGCGCTGGGGCCTTTGATATACAGGTCGCCGATGGTTCCAGCGGGAATCGGCGCGCCGTGCTCGTCGCGTAGTTCGACTTCGTAGCCGGGCACGGGCTTGCCCGTGGTGCCGTAGCGCAATTGACCGACCTGGTTCGACAGGAAAATATGCAGCATCTCGGTGGAACCAATGCCGTCGAGGATGTAACAGCCGAAGTGTTCAGTAAAGCGATCGCCCAGATCCTTGGGCAGCGCTTCGCCGGCCGAAGCGCATACCCGTATGGCCACGTGTTCTTTGTCCGGCAGATCTTTGGCGGCCAGCATGCTCGCGTACAGGGTAGGCACGCCGCAGAAAACGGTGGGCCGGAATTCCGTCAGGCGTTTAAAGATGGCTTGCGGCGTGGGGCGCTCGTCCATGAGTATGACGGTGGCGCCTACCGACAGAGGAAAGGTCAGGGCATTGCCCAAACCGTAGGCAAAGAACAATTTGGCGGCGGAAAAAACGATGTCGCTTTCTTGTATGCCCAGTATGGGCTTGCCGTATAGATCGACCGTGCTCCACATATTGCCGTGGCTGTGCACGACGCCCTTGGGCTGGCCGGTGGATCCCGAGGAATAAAGCCAGAAGGCGATTTCGTCGGCACGGGTTTTAACGGCAGGTGTGGGCGCGACCTGGGTGTGTCGGCTGAAGTCTATGAGAGGATCGGCCAAGGGCTGGCTTGGTTCGGCCACAATAATGTGCCTGACCTCGTGCTTGCAACGCTCCATGGCCTGTTGCAGCGTGCCGAGCAACGACGCCGATACAAACACCGCTTGGGCACGGCTGTGCTCAAGCATGTAAGCGTAGTCGTCCGGAGTCAGCAAGGTATTGACGGCCACTGGCACTACGCCTGCGTGCAAGGCGCCCAGAAAGGCAATGGGCCAGTCCACAGTGTCGCGCATCAACAGTAGGGCGCGTTCCTCGCGTCGCATTCCCAGCTCATTCAGTAGCCCGGCAAAGCGGGCGCTGTGGTCGGCCAGTTGGCCGTAGCTTAGTGTGCGCCGCCCGTCGATGTACGCAATCTTGTCGCGGCGGTCGGCATTGATGTGGCTGATGTACTGGGCATAGTTCAGTTCACGGGGGCAGGTAGTCATGAATGTCTCTGTAACGGATCAGTGTCCGTGTGTGGTATGGCCCGACGGTACGGCGCCAAGGCGTGTTCGAAGCAAAAGGCCGATCAGCGGCTGAATTCGATGGCGCCCTGCGGCAGCAGGTACAGAATCAGGGCCTGGCCATTGCTGACGGTAGGGCTGTGTGCGGAACCGGGGCCATAAACCAGCCAGCCAGCCGGGTGCTGGTCGAATTTTGCGGCGGGATCAAGCGGCATGATCAGGTCGATTTCGCCAAGAGGGTGGCGGTGATGGGGGCCGGCGATATCCTCCATTTGCACGACATCGACCGAGTAGCCTCCGAGCTCTTGCGCAGGCTTTATGACGCGCCCATAGTGAATGCCGCCTTGTTCGTGCTTGCACATCCAGCCGTTGGCGATGCCGTCTTTGCAGCACAGGAGTATTTTTTCGTAAACCTCGCCGTGCGCCGGAAAGCGCGCGTTAAGATCGGTTTGCAAGGCGGTGTCGAGGGTGCGCAGGCCAATTGCATCGGTGACCGATTGAATGGTGTTCCTGAAGTCTTGCTCGCTACTCATCGCTTGCGGTTCCTCTGTGCTGGTTTTTTTGAAATCATCAATATAGGAGTCTGCGCAGTCCGATTTTCCTAAACTATTGCACAGCCACTGCATGCAAATTAGGGCTTTTCTTATCGGCTGTCAAGCACTATAATGCATGTTATTGGATTACTTAGGGTTATTCTGGGTGAAAAATAATCCACTCAAGCAAGACTTGGCCGCACTTTCCATGAGCCCGGAAACGGGCCGTGATCCCTACCTGCTTGCGCTGGGCGAGCGGGTTCGAGGCTTGCGCGCAAGGCGTGGCATGACGCGCAAGGCGTTGGCGCATAGCGCCGGGGTGTCGGAGCGGCATTTGGCGAATCTGGAAAGCGGGGTCGGCAATGCGTCTATTCTGGTGCTGCTACAGATCGCCCAGGCATTCAATTGCGTTCTCGCCGAGCTGGTAGGGGATGTCACCACGGCCAATCCGGAATGGCTGCTGATACGTGAACTGCTTGAAAATCGTACAGAAAAAGAATTGCAGCGGGCGCGTGAGTTGCTGGCCGATCTGTTCGGCGAGCCGTCGGCGGCGCATCATAAAAACAAGATACAGCAGATTGCGCTGATTGGCTTGCGTGGGGCCGGAAAATCAACGCTGGGCCGCATGCTGGCAGACGATCTGGGCTATGCCTTTGTCGAGCTGAGTACCGAAATCGAACGCGTTGCGGGCTGCGGAATTCTCGAAATTCATAGCCTGTATGGCCCCAATGCGTATCGTCGTTACGAACGGCGTGCACTCGAAGAGGCCTTGCAACTGTATCCCGAGATGGTGCTGGCGACTCCAGGCGGCCTGGTATCCGAGCCAGCCACTATGAATCTGATGCTTTCCCACTGTTATACCGTGTGGATCCAGGCGACGCCTGAAGATCATATGGCGCGTGTCATGGCTCAAGGCGATTTCCGTCCGATGGCAGGCAATAACGAAGCCATGGCCGATTTGAAGCGCATTTTGGAGAGCCGTGAGGCCTTTTATTCCAAGGCCGATTTTGTGTGTTCTACCAGCACGCAAAGTCTGGCCGAATGCCATGAAAGCGTGCTTTCACATGTTCGTCAGATCATGAACTTGGCAGGCTGAGGCATTAAAAATGCATTTTTATGCATTTTTGCTTGACCTAAAAAATTAAATGCATTATCATGCATTTAATTTCAGCCGATGAATTATTGTTCATCTTCAAAAGCAGGAGCCGTTTATGAGCAATACCTCCGTACGGGTCGATTTCCGCACCCATCCTGGCCTTTATAAACACTGGGCATTGTCTTTCGATGGTGCTGTTGCGACCTTGGCCATGGATGTTGCCGAAGACGGCGGCCTGCAGCCTGGTTACAAGCTCAAGCTCAACTCCTACGACCTGGGTGTAGACATCGAACTGCACGACGCTTTGCAGCGCATACGTTTTGAGCACCCCGAAGTGCGCACTGTGGTTGTCACGAGCCTTAAGGACCGCATCTTCTGTTCCGGCGCCAATATTTTCATGCTGGGTTTGGCCACACACGCATGGAAGGTGAATTTCTGCAAATTCACCAACGAGACCCGCAACGGCATCGAAGACTCCAGCCGTTATAGCGGGCTCAAATTCGTGGCAGCCTTGAATGGCGCTTGCGCCGGCGGCGGCTACGAGCTGGCCCTGGCTTGCGACGAGATTCTGTTGATTGACGACCGGTCGTCGGCCGTTGCCTTGCCCGAGGTGCCTTTGCTGGGTGTCTTGCCGGGCACCGGTGGCCTGACGCGTGTTACCGACAAACGTCGAGTGCGCCATGATTATGCCGATGTCTTTTGCACGCTGGTCGAAGGTGTGCGAGGCCAGCGTGCAAAGGATTGGCGACTGGTTGACGATGTCATCAAGCCGGCCCACTTTGCGCAGTGCGTCCAAAGCCGTGCCATTGAACTGGCTGCCGTCAGCGACCGTCCGGCCGATGCCCGAGGCGTCGAGCTGACGCCGCTTGTCCGGATAGAAAGCGATGCCGGCATGTCGTACCAGTATGTCGATGTGCAGATCGACCGTGACAAGCGGTTGGCGACCTGGACGATACGGGCCCCGGAGGGGCCGACACCAGAGGATATCGACGGCATCCTGGCGCAAGGGGCCGCCTGGTGGCCTTTGCAGATGGCGCGCGAACTCGATGACGCGATCTTGCATTTTCGCAGCAACGAGCCTGCGATCGGCATTTGGGTCATGAAGACTTCTGGCGAGTCGGCGCGGGTGTTGGCGGTTGATGCCAGCTTACTGAAATTTTCTGGACATTGGTTTGTGCGTGAAACGCTGGGCATGCTGCGGCGCACTCTGGCGCGACTGGACGTGACGTCGCGCTCTTTGTATGCGCAGATTGAAATGGGTTCCTGCTTTGTGGGCACACTGTTCGAGCTGGCGCTGGCGTGCGATCGTTCTTATATGCTGGACAGTGCCGAAGCGGATCATCCCGCAGAAATCGTGCTCAATGAATTGAATTTTGGCAGTTACCCTATGGTCAATGGGCAAAGCCGCATCGAACGGCGTTTTTACCAAGAGGCGCCGGCTATCGAAGCGGTGCGTGCCACGCTGGGGCGCGCCGTGCCTGCGAGTGAAGCCGAATTGCTGGGGCTGGTGACGTTTGCTCCCGACACTCTCGATTGGAATGACGAGATTCGGCTAGCGCTGGAGCAACGGAGCGCTTTGTCGCCCGATTCGCTCACCGGGCTTGAGGCCAATTTGCGCTTTGGCGGCGAGGAAACCATGGAAACCCGTATATTCGGGCGCCTGACGGCCTGGCAGAACTGGATTTTCGTACGCCCCAACGCGTCCGGGGAAAAAGGCGCTCTCAAATTGTATGGCAAGGGCGAGCAAGCCAGCTTCGACTGGAATCGCGTGTAAACGGCAGCACTATCACCCTGATAAAGACTATCCATCCCAGGAGTTCCAGACATGTCCGGTATTAACTATTCAGAGAAGATCCCCAACAATGTAAATTTGTCGGACGACCGCGCCTTGCAACGCGCGCTTGAGCATTGGCAGCCCAATTATTTGCAGTGGTGGCAGGAAATGGGCCCGGAAGGCGCCCAGAATTTCGACGTGTATTTGCGCACGGCCGTGAGCGTACTGCCCGACGGCTGGGCGCATTTCGATCATATCAAGATGCCCGATTATCGCTGGGGTATTTTCCTGGCGCCGCAAGACGGCCAGCGCACGGTGCATTTTGGCGAAAGCATCGGCCGCGATGTGTGGCAGGAGGCGCCGGGCGAGCATCGCGCCAATCTGCGGCGCATTATCGTCACACAAGGCGATACGGAACCCGCTTCGGTCGAACAGCAGCGTCATTTGGGCCTGACGGCCCCATCGCAGTACGATTTGCGCAACCTTTTCCAGATCAATGTCGAAGAGGGGCGCCATTTATGGGCCATGGTGTATTTGCTGCATCGTTATTTCGGGCGCGATGGCCGCGAAGAAGCCGATGCGCTGTTGCAGCGCAATTCGGGTAATCAGGACAGCCCGCGCATACTGGGCGCCTTCAACGAGAAAACCCCCGATTGGCTGGCTTTTTTCATGTTCACGTACTTCACCGATCGCGACGGCAAGTTCCAGCTGTCCGCCTTGGCCGAGTCCAGCTTCGACCCCTTGGCGCGCACCACTAAATTCATGCTGACCGAAGAGGCGCATCATATGTTCGTGGGCGAGTCGGGGATTTCCCGGGTGCTGCAACGTACCTGCGATGTCATGAACGAGCTCAAGACCGAAGAACCTGCCGCCTTGCGCGCCGCAGGCGTCATCGATCTGCCCACCATACAGCGGTATCTGAATTTCCACTATAGCGTTACCATTGACCTCTTTGGCGCCGATCAGTCTTCGAATGCCGCCATTTTTTATGGGTCCGGTCTGAAAGGGCGCTACGAAGAAGGTAAGCGCACCGACGATCATCAGTTGAAGAACGACACCTATCGCGTACTGGAGGTCGCCAATGGCCAGTTGCGGGAAATTGAAGTGCCCATGCTCAATGCCCTGAACGAAGTCTTGCGTGACGATTTCATCCGCGACTCGGTGGCCGGTATTGGCCGATGGAACCGGGTCATGGAAAAAAGAGGCCTGGCCTTCCGGCTGCAGGTTCCGCACAAGGCCTTCAATCGCAAGATTGGCACCTTGGCGGGCATACGTGTTGCCCCTGATGGCGCAGTGCTGAGCGAAGCGCAATGGAAGGAACACGAAAATAGCTGGCTGCCCACGGCCGAAGATCGCGCGTTTGTCACGTCGCTGATGGGCCGGGTGGTTGAGCCGGGCAAATTTGCCAATTGGATTGTTCCTCCGGCGGTCGGCGTCAATCGTCAACCGGTCAACTTTGAATACGTTCGTTTCAATTGATATCATGACAGCGCCAATACCGGCTCATATCATCAAGCAGCATTTGATCGACCCGGAAATCTGCATACGCTGCAATACCTGCGAAGAAGCTTGCCCGGTTGATGCCATCACGCATGATTCAAACAATTATGTGGTGAATGTCGATATCTGCCAAAGCTGCCAGGCCTGCATCATGCCGTGTCCGACCGGGGCTATTGATAATTGGCGTCAGGTGATGTCCGACCGGGCGTATACGCTGGAAGAGCAGTTTGGCTGGAACGAGTTGCCGGATGCGCAGGAGTTCTCCGAAGCCCAAGCCGCTAGCGCTGCTACTTTGCCTGCGTCCAGCCTGGCGTCTGTCGATGGCGATGCGGATGGCGATCTCGATGGCGTGGCCTCGACCTCGGCGGGAGCCAGCATTCCGCCCTGGTCGGCCGCTCATCCGTATCTCAATTTGTACACCCATAAGAATCCTGTCAAAGCTACGGTGGTGGGTAATTATCGTGTCACCGACGACGACACCGAAAGCGATATCCGCCATATCGTGCTGGATTTTGGCGATCAGCCGTTTCCGGTTCTGGAAGGGCAGTCAATTGCCATTTTCCCGCCGGGCGTGGACGGCGCCGGCCGGCCTTATCATGCGCGCCAATACTCGATTGCCAGCCCGCGTGATGGCGAGCGGCCGAGCTACAACAACCTGTCGCTGACGGTCAAGCGCGTGACCACGGATTATGATGGCAAGCCCGTACTAGGCGCCGCCTCCAATTACCTGTGCGACCTCAAGAAAAATGACACCGTGCAGGTGATCGGCCCATTTGGCAGCACGTTCCTGATGCCCGATCATGAGGACGCGAATCTGATCATGATTTGTACTGGAACGGGCTCAGCGCCCATGCGCGCCATGACTGAGCGCTGCAGGCGCCGTCTAAAAACGCAAGCTTTCAAAGGCAGGCTCATGCTGTTTTTCGGCGCGCGCACGGAACGCGAACTCCCTTATTTTGGCCCGCTCATGAGTCTGCCCAAGGATTTCATTGATATCAATCTGGCGTTGTCGCGCTCGGCCGCCACGCCCAAACGTTATGTACAGGACTTGATCCGCGAGCGTGCCGGCGATGTAATGACCTTGCTTGAAAGCAGTAAAACCTGCATCTATGTGTGTGGTTTGAAGGGTATGGAAGTCGGCGTGATTGATGCGTTGCGCGAAGTTGTATCCCAGCACGGAAAACAGTGGGCCGACGTGCACGAAGAACTGAGGACGCAGGGTCGCCTGCATTTCGAGACATATTGATGCGGGTCGCCATTAATCTGCGACGCGGTTAAACTTCAAGGCTCCCTGGCGGCTGATCGGTTCGATCTGGTGTTCAAGCAGATTGAAAAGGTCTGATTCTGTTTCTAAATCAATCGCGGGCTGATTGGGATGGCAGCCACAAGGGCTGCCACTACGTTAGCGACAAGACCCGTTTTTGTAGCGGCAGCCCTTGTGGCTGCCATCAATACAGCAGGTACGTGAAGCTACGCTGGCGCACAATTGATTTAGAAACAGAACGGGTCGCCTCATCACTGCTTTTATAGGTTTTGCCATGAAATTTAGCGAACTCCATGCCGGGATGGTGATCAAGCATCCTCCCCGAATCGTCAACCAGGATGAAATGCTGAGCTTTGCCAAGGCCTACGACCCGCAATGGTTTCACACGGACGTCGAGCGGGCGAAAGGTGGGCGCTGGGAGGGTTTGATTGCCAGCGGCTGGCTGACTTGCAGCATCGCCATGCGCATGGCCGTCGATGCGGCCTTGTATGATTCCGAATCTTTTGGTTCTCCAGGCCTGGAGCGCTTGCGCTGGCTGCTGCCGGTACGCCCGGGCGATGCGCTCAGGCTGGAAGCGACTGTCGATTCGGTGCGCATTTCGTCCAGCCGCGACGATCTGGGTATCATGCGCTGGACGTGGTGCATATTCAATCAGCGCGATGAGCAGGTGTTGGAGGTTGAGGCCACCAGCCTGTTCGATCTGGGGGCTGGTGAGTAGAGGGTGTTTGATACGGTGATGGCAGCCACAAGGGCTGCCGCTACAGAACCCGCCCGTCACGCAGGTAGCACGCCCGTGGCGACATGCCCGTAACGACAGGTCTGTAGAGACATGCCCGTAACGACACGCCCGTAACGCATGCCCGTAACGACATGCCCGTAGCGACAGGTCCGTAGCGACAGGCCTTGTGCCTGTCATCGATGCAAGCTATCACCGTCACAAATGCAATAAGCCCCTGCCATCAATGCAAGATATCCAGACCTTCAGTCCAAAACACCACCATCATTCATACGAAGCACCGTTTTAATTTGGCAAATTTATGGCACAGCAAGCTACCCTCGTCTGTAACTAAACAGTTGAACTCTTTCTAAGCACTTCAGCATGTATTTCGATTCCCAATTATGGGCCTTGACCCGCGGCATACGGTGGCGCTTTTTTTTCTGCGCCGTCCTTGGATTGCTCGCTTTGGGCACTGGCATTGCCCGTTTCGCCTTTCTGGGGCAGTTTCTGGCTCGCCTATTCGCCGGCGCCTCAGTGGGCGATCTGGGCTTGCCGCTGGCTGGCGTGGCCGTGGCGGTGCTGTTGCGCGCGGCGTTCGAGCATGCCCTGAACTGTCTTTCCAACAGCAACGCAGCGCGTATTCAGGAAGCCTTGCGGGCACGCCTGTACGATAAGATCGTTGAACTTGGTCCGGCTTGGTTTGGTAATGAGCGTACGGGCGGGGTCATGCTGGCTGTTGTGGACGGGGTCGAGCAGTTGCAAACTTTTTTTGGCCGTTATCTGCCTCAATTGTTTGTCGCGGCTTGTGCGCCTATTGTCATTTTTCTGTTTATTGCCTGGTGGGATTGGCCGGTGGCGCTCGTCTTGCTGTGCACGGCCCTGGCCACGCTGATGCTGCCTTTGTTGTTCCATCACAGCCACCAGCAGGCATCGCAAGACCGCCAGAAATCGTTCAAGGCGTTCGGCGAAGAGTTTCTCGACGCGATACAAGGTTTGCCGACACTGAAGTCCTTTGGACAAAGCAAAGTCTGGGGTAAGCACCTGGCCCAACGGGCTCGAAGTTTGTCCGACAATACATTCAAGGTGCTGGGTAAAGAGGTGTCGAGCCGCCTGATTACCGACCTGGGGATTACGGTGGGGGCCGCTGCTGCCTTGTCGCTGGGCGCGTGGCGGGTCGCTAATGGGGAAATGACGCTGGCCGCCTTGCTGGTGGTTCTGATGGCGGGCACGGAAATATTCCGCCCCTTGCGCGATCTGCGTGCGGTGCTGCATCAGGGAATGGTGGGGCAGTCGGCGGCAGAAAGCGTGCGCGCCTTGCTCAACAGTACCAGCAACGCACCGCAGGCCGGCGGCGTGGCTGGTACGCAGTTCCCGCAAGGATCCGGCGGCCTGGCGATCGAATTCGACCAGGTTTCTTTTTCCTATCCGGGCGGGCGCGGTGCTATCCATACAGGCTTGAGCTTTGTCGTTGAACCGGGGCAGCGCGTGGCGATTGTGGGCCCCAGCGGATCGGGTAAGTCATCGGCGGTGCAGTTGCTTTTAAGGCTGCACGACCCACAGGCCGGGTCGGTCAAAATGGGTGGCATTGATTTGCGCGAAGTCGACCCGAAAGATCTTCGCCAACAGGTCGCCTTGGTGGCGCAGGACAGCATGCTGTTTCACGGCACGGTGGAAGAAAACCTGTTGCTGGGCCGCCCCGAAGCCACACAGGAACAGATGGTTGCCGCTGCCCGTTCGGCGAACGCGCACGATTTCATCATGGCGCTGCCGCAAGGGTATCAGACGGTACTGGGCGAGCGCGGAGCCCAGTTGTCGGGCGGCCAACGCCAAAGGTTGACCATTGGCCGCGCTTTGCTGCGCGACGCGCCGATCCTGATTCTGGACGAGGCCCTGTCGTCTGTTGATGCCGAAAACGAAGCCGACATTCAGCAAGCCCTGGATCGGCTCAGCCAGGGGCGCACGACCCTGGTGTTGGCCCATCGGTTGTCGAGTGTCATCGCGGCCGATCGTATTCTGGTTTTGCACGAGGGGCATATTACAGAAAACGGCACGCATGACGAGCTACTTGCTCAAGGTGGCATGTATCGCCGGTTGATGGGCACGCAGGCGCAAGCAATGAACCGAGGGGCCGCTCATGCGAGCGAGCCCGTCGTTTCGCATCGCGACGCTGAGCGCAAAGACGGGCCTGTGCCGCGAGCGCTGGATGCCGATGCCGATCAGGTTGGCATGAACCGGGTCTTTGCCACGTTGCGAGAGGTCATTCAACCCTGGAAGCGTTTGTTCGCCGTGGTGGTGGCCAGCGGTGTAGGCCGGGTGGCCGCGTTTATCGGGGTTTCGGTGCTGAGCGCCTTGGTCATCGCCCGGCTTAAAAATGGTGAACCCTTCGACAATCTATTGATTGCGCTCTTCGCGTCTGCAATCGCCGCGGGTGTATTGCACTGGATTGAATCCTGGCTGGCGCATTCGATCGCCTATCAGTTGCTGGCCGAGTTGCGTATTGGGCTATATGACAAGCTCGAGACGCTGGCGCCGGCCTATCTGCTTGAACGGCGCTCGGGCGATCTGCTTGGGTTGGCGACGCAGGATGTGGAAACCATCGAATATTTTTTTGCCCATACCGTAGCGCCTGCTTTTGTGGCCGTGTTGGTGCCTGCGGCGGTGGTTTTGGTGCTGGGGCTGACGGCTTGGCCGCTGGTGTTTGCCTTGCTGCCCTTCCTGCTGTGGGCGGCGTGGTCCCCCCTGGCTGGGCGCCGCCACATCGATCATCTGGGTAGTGAAGCCCGCAAGGCGCTGGGCGAACTTAATGCACACTTGACCGAAACGATTCAAGGCCTGTCCGATCTGGTGGTGTTTGCCGCGACGCAGCGACGACGCGAATCGTTTCTGAGCACGGTACGCAATTATCAGGGTTTGCGCCTGAAATTGCTGAGCGATTTGTCGCGCCAAACGGTACTGTTGGAAATTGCCACCGGTTTGGGCGGCTTGTCGGTGGCCGCCGTGGGCGCCTGGCTTGTTGCACAAGGGCATTTAGGCGCCGCGTTCCTGCCTTTGCTGATCCTGCTGTCGACGGCAGCCTTCTTGCCAGTATCTGAAATTGCTCAGGTTGGGCGTCAGTTGGCCGATACGATGGCGTCTACCCAGCGACTGCGGATTGTCCACGATGAGCCGCAGCGTATTGCGGGCGGGCCTCTGAGCCCGGCGTCCGAGGCGAGCGGGCTGCCTGTGCAATTCAAGCAGCTTGGCTTTACCTATAGCGGCCGCGAAGAGCGGGCGCTGGACCAGATCAGCCTGGACGTGGAAGCAGGCGCCACCATTGCCTTAGTCGGAGCGTCGGGGGCAGGAAAGACCACCTTGGCCAGCCTGCTGATGCGATTCTGGGACCCGACTCAGGGCTCCATCGAGATAGACGGTACGGATTTGCGCCTGCTTACGCTTGACGCACTGTATTCGCGCGTAGCTCTGGTGGCACAAGATACCTGGCTGCTCAATGGCACCATCGAAGATAACATCCGGCTCGCAAAGCCCGATGCCACGCCCGTGCAGCTGGCGCATGCCCTGAAACAGTCGGCGCTCGATGAGTTTGTTGCCCTTCTTCCCGACGGCTTGGCCACTCGTGTCGGCGAGCGTGGCGTGGCCTTATCGGGAGGGCAGCGTCAACGCATCGCTATTGCGCGAGCCTTTTTGCGCGATGCTCCCGTTCTGATCCTGGACGAAGCGACCTCGCATCTGGATGCAATCAGCGAGGAGCAAGTCCATCACGCTTTAGCCGCCTTGATGCAACACCGCACCACGCTCATCATTGCTCACAGACTCTCAACCATTCGGCAGGCCGACGCCATCGCGGTGATGAACCGTGGTCGAATTGTAGAGTTCGGAACCCACGCGCAGCTAATGCAAAAGCAGGGGTTTTATGCCCGCCTGGTGGACAAACAGTTGTCGATGTAGCGGCAGCCTATAGCGGCAGCC
>SCRC01000030.1 GCA_004297945.1 Candidimonas sp.
GATATTGGTCTACGAAGACATGACGCGCATTCCGGTAAGCCTGACTCAAACCGCAGCGCCCACTCGAGTGATGGTGAACGTTCAGGCCTGCAATGATCAGGGAATGTGCCTGCCGCCCGCTGATATTTCAACCGGCATCGATTAACTACGCGAGATGCGTAACAAGGGTAGGTTTTGCCTGACACCTTGCCGGCTTCAATAGATGATCACCGCGCAGGTGGGGCGACTTCCGCCGATGCCATGGTTCGGCTCACGCTTTCCGTATCTCTTACCCGGGCAGGCAGCCGATTTGCGTGTGCGAGCCGCCGCCGGCGAGCAGAAAGCGAAACTGGCCCGCGAGTTTGGCATCAGGCGCGAAACCTTGTACCAATACCTGAGAACGGATGACTAACCATGCCACGTCGCAGTTTGTTGACGCCTGCCGAGCGCACCGGCCTGCTTGCCTTTCCAACGACTGACGACGAAGTCATCCGGCATTACACCTTCTCGGAACCCGACCTGTCGGCCATCCGTCAGCGACGCGGCAACCACAACCGACTCGGTTTCGCGGTGCAGTTGTGCTATCTGCACTATCCTGGCTTCGCCCTGCCACCCGACGCGGAGCCGCCCGCGCCCTTGCTGGCAATTGTTGGGCAGCAGTTGCGCATCAAGCCGGACACCTGGCCGCAATATGCCCAGCGGGCGGAGACCCGGCGCGAGCACTTGGCGGAATTGCAGGCATGGTTGAATTTGTCATCGTTCACCATCGCCGACTATCGACGCTTTGTCCACCAACTCGCCGAGCTGGCCCAGCAAACCGACCGTGGGATGGTGCTGGCTGAAGCCTTGGTCGAAATGTTGCGACAGCAGCGCATTATCATGCCGGCGCTCGATGTCATCGAGCGCGTGTGTGGCGAAGCGTTCACGCGCGGCACGCGCCAGGTGTACAAGGCGCTGACCGTGCCGCTGTCCGATCATCACAGGCGCTCGCTCGACGGACTGCTTGCGATCCGGGAAGGCACCAAGGGCAGCGGCCTCATCTGGCTGCGACAGCCGCCAGGCCCGCCGAAACCCAAGCATGTACTGACCCATCTGGAGCGCCTGAAAACCGTTCGCGAACTGTGTTTGCCGGATGGATCGGAGCGCGCCATCCACCAGAACCGTCTGCTGAAGCTCGCCCGCGAGGGCGGATAGATGACGGCGCAGCACCTGCGTGATCTGGAGCCTGCTCGTCGGTATGCAACGCTGGTGGCGGTGATACTCGACACGCGCGCCACCTTGATCGACGAAATCATCGATCTGCACGACCGGTTTATGGGAACGCTGTTCAGCAAGGCCAAGCGCAACCATACCGACCGCTTCCAGCAGTCCGGCAAGGCGATCAACGACAAGGTGCGTCTGTATTCGCGCATCGGCCGCGCTCTGCTCGACGCCAAGCAGTCGGGCGGCGATCCGTTTGCCGCCATCGAGGCCATCATCCCGTGGGAGGTGTTCAGCGAAAGCATCACCGAAGCGGAAACACTGGCTCAGCCCGAAGACTTCGACTTCCTGTCCCTGGTCGGCGACGGGTTCACCCAGCTTCGGCGCTACACGCCGACCTTGTTGGAGGCGCTGAATATGAAAGCTGCGCCGACAGCGCGCGAGCTGATGGCCGGCGTCGAGGTTTTGAAAGGAATGAACGAGCGCCAGGCACGCAAGGTGCCGGACGATGCGCCGACCTCGTTCGTGCGCAAGCGCTGGGAAAATCTGGTGCGCACGCCGGATGGACTGGATCGTCGCTTCTATGAACTATGCGTGCTGTCCGAGCTGAAGAATTCGCTACGCTCGGGCGATATCTGGGTACAGGGTTCGCGTCAGTTTAAGGACTTCGAGGAATACTTGCTGCCAGCGCCGCGCTTCGCGACGCAGCGCGAACAGAAGGAACTCGGCCTGGCCGTTGAAACCGACTGCGAGCGCTTCCTGCAAACCCGGTTGTCGTTGCTGGAACGGGAGTTGGAGACCGTGGAACGGCTTGCCGCCGCCAATGAATTGCCCGACGCCGCCGTCACCAGCAGTGGCCGCCTCAAGATCACGCCGTTGGACAATGCCGTGCCGGATGAGGCTGAAACGCTGATGCAGCAGGCTTACAGCCTGTTGCCGCACCTGAAGATCACTGAGTTGCTGCTGAAAGTTGATAGCTGCACAGGCTTCACCCGCCACTTCAAACACCTCAAGAGCGGCGCGGAGGCCGATGACCAGCATTTGCTGCTGACGACGATTCTGGCCGACGCCATCAACCTGGGCCTCTCCAAGATGGCGGAATCCTGCCCTGGCACGACCTACGCCAAGCTGACCTGATTGCAGGCGTGGCACATCCGCGATGAAACCTACTCAGCCGGCTTGGCCGAATTGGTCAACGCGCAATTCCGTCAACCCTTCGCCGCATATTGGGGAGACGGCACCACGTCGTCGTCGGACGGTCAGAACTTCAAGGCTGGTGGCAGGGGGACGTTTGCCGGCCAGGTGAACCTGAAGTACGGGCAGGAACCGGGCGTGCAGTTCTACACCCACATCTCCGACCAGTACGCGCCGTTTCACACCAAGGTCATCAACGCCACGGTGCGCGACGCGACCCACGTACTGGACGGCTTGCTGTATCACGAATCCGACCTGCGTATCGAGGAGCATTACACCGACACGGCCGGCTTCACCGATCACGTCTTCGCGCTGATGCACCTGCTCGGATTCCGCTTCGCGCCGCGCATCCGCGACTTGGCCGATAAGCGCCTGTACATCTACGGCGATACAAAGCAGTATCCGACGCTCGCCGGCATGATCGGCGGCAGTATCAACGTGAAGCACATCCGCGCGCATTGGGACGAAATCCTGCGGCTGGCGACATCGATCAAGCAAGGCACCGTCACCGCCTCGCTAATGCTGCGCAAACTCGGCAGCTACCCGCGCCAGAACGGTCTTGCCGTAGCACTACGCGAGTTAGGCCGCATTGAACGCACAATGTTCGCCCTGGCTTGGATGCAGAACGTCGAACTGCGTCGGCGCGTGCAAATCGGCTTGAACAAGGGTGAAGCCAAAAACGCGTTGGCCCGCGCCGTGTTTCTGAACCGGCTCGGCGAAATCCGCGACCGCAGTTTCGAGAACCAGCGTTACCGCGCCAGCGGTCTCAACCTGGTGGTATCTGCCATCGTGTTGTGGAATACGGTTTATTTGGAACGGGCGGTGCAGGCTTTGCGCGAATCGGGTAAGGACGTAGACGACAAGCTGCTGCCACACCTGTCCCCGCTCGGTTGGGAGCACATCAACCTGACGGGCGACTACATCTGGCGGCAGAGCAGGCAGATCGAACAGGGCAAATTCAGGCCGCTACGGAAGCTCGGCGAGGCTTAGCGTACGATTTTTTCCGTTTCGTGAACAGGCCCCTACAGGTTCACTGACAATTTAGCCGTGTTGGCCGGCGTATTCGATGGAAATTCCACAGGAGCCAATGCCAGCCAGGACTCCCAGCAAGTTGATCGATCCGGCACGAAGTTCAACTTGCGCAACGGCACGCTATGGATCGGCGAATTGCAGTACACCCTGAACCAGCCATCGACAGGCAATCTCGACACCGGCACTTCAGATGGGTTGCCCGGCGTTTATAAGCTCGGCTTCTGGTACAACAACAATCGTTTTGCCGACCAAGGGTTCGACACCAATGGCCTTTCGCTCGCCGATCCAAACAGCAACGGCATCGGGTATCCACACCGCGGAAATTACAGCATTTACGGCATCATAGACCAAACAATCTGGCGCAAAAGCTCGACCAGCCAGCGCACTTTGAACTTCGTCACGCGCGTCATGGCTGCTCCCGGAGACCGCAACCCGATCAGCTTCAGCGCCAATGCCGGATTGGTGCTTCATGACCCGCTGCCCGGGCGCAACAACGACCTGGCCGGCATCGGCATCGGCTATGCCAAAGTTGGCAGTCACGCCATCGACTACGACCAAGCCACTGCCAGCCTTAACGGCGGATTCGCTCCGGTGCGCAGCAGCGAAACCTTTGTCGAGGCGACTTACCAGTACCGAATTACGCCCTGGTGGAATGTACAAGCGGACGCGCAGTACACCTTTAACGTAGGTGGAGGCATTGTGGACCCCAACAACCCAACACAAAAAATAGGTAACGCGTTGGTAGTGGGGCTTCGAACCAATATTGTCTTCTGAATAGAGAACATCGATGAAATATTGCAATACTGGAGAGTTTTCATGAAAAGTATTTACACGGAGCGTCATTGGATCGCACGCAATGTTGCGCATCTGATGCGCGCAACCCGGCTGGGCGCATTGGCCGCTGGCACCTTATTGGCGATGTCCGCCTGCACTGCATACGCCGCGCCCACGCTCACGCTTTATAGCGCACAGCATGAGCAATTGGTCAAACGGCTGACCACCGATTTCCAGAAGGAGTCTGGTGCTGCTGTCCGCGTGCATAGCGGTGAAGGCCCGGAAATTGCCGCACAATTGATCGCCGAAGGCACCCACTCGCCGGCCGACGTGTACTTTACAGAAAACTCGCCCGAACTGATGTTGCTCGAAAACAAAGGCCTGCTTGCCAAGATCGATGCCGCCACGCTTCGAGCCGTGCCAACACGCTACAGCTCGCCTCAGGGACAGTGGGTCGGCGTGGTAGCGCGCGAAAACGTGCTGGCGTATAACCCGACGCTGATCAAATCGGCCCAATTACCGGCTTCATTGATGGATCTGGCCAAGCCCGACTGGAAAGGCAAGCTGGCCATCGCTCCGGCTGACGGCGACTTCCTGCCATTGGTCAGCGCCGTGGCCGCACTCAAGGGACACGACGCTGCGCTGAACTGGCTCAAGGGCCTTAAGGCCAATGCGCAAATCTTCGATGACGATGAAGGCGTCGTAGCTGCCGTGAATCGCGGAGCAGTCGCGACCGGCATCATCAATAATTACTACTGGGCGCGCCTGCACGTCGAGCTTGGCGCCCAAGGCACACATTGCCGTATTTACCACTTCGGCAAAGGCGATATCGGTGCGTTAATCAACGTATCGGGCGCGGCCGTTCTCAAGACCGCCTCTAACCCGGCGCTAGCTCAAAAATTCGTCGCCTACCTGGTCAGCCAGCGGGCTCAGGAATTGATGGCCAAGAGCAAGATCGATTTTGAATATCCGCTGCGCCCCGGCGTTGCGCCCGATCCGCTGCTAAAACCCTTCTCGGAACTGCATCCACCAGAGCTCGACATGCAGAAGCTCGGCGACGATAGCCAGGCCAGCGCGTTGCTACGCCAGGCAGGATTGCTTTAATGAGAGCACTACCTGCCACGGTATTCGGGTCAGCCGACCCGGCGATCCCTGCCAGGTCGGCGAACCCGCACCGAACTCGAACACGCGCACCACGTGGTTTGCTGGTGGCAGCCACGTTGAGCGCCGTGCTGGTGCTGATCCCACTGCTGTTCATCATCACCCAGGCATTCAACGCTGGCACCGGACAGATCGCCGAATTGCTATGGCGCCCGCTCGTGGGCGAACTGCTGTTCAACACCGTGCTAATTGCTGGCGCATCGACTTGCACCTGCGCGGTGCTGGGCACCGTTACCGCATGGCTAGTCGAACGTACCCAGTTGCCGGGCTGGCGCGTGTGGGCGATATTGCTTGCAGCTCCGCTCGCCGTACCCGCCTTCATCACCAGCTACGCCTGGATTTCGCTGAGCCAGTCGCTACAGGATTTTGCCGGCGCATTGCTGGTCATCACAAGCTCATACTACCCACTGGTCTTGCTGCCCGTTGCCGCCGCCTTGCGTGGACTGGATCCCGCACTCGAAGAGACAGCTCGCGCGCTGGGTTGCGGCCCATGGCGTTGTTTTTTTCGCGTTGTGCTGCCGCAATTACGGTCGGCCTTGCTTGGCGGCATGCTATTGGTGGCCCTGGGCGTATTGGCTGAATTTGGCGCATTTTCCTTGCTGCGCTTTCGCACATTCACTACCGAAATCTATGCAGAATACCGTGCAAGCTTCGATGGCGCAGGTGCATCCTTGCTGGCCTGCGTACTCGTCGTACTGTGCCTGGCATGCTTGGCAGCCGAATGGAAGGTACGCGGCTCGGCGCGCTATGATCGAGCCGACCGTGGTGTGCGCCGAGCCGCTACCCGCTACGAACTGGGCTCGGCTCGCTGGGCAGTCGTGGCTCTGTGCAGTATCGTGGTGATGGTCACGCTTGGCGTGCCCCTTGGCATGACGGGCTATTGGTTAACGCAACATAATTCGGCCGCCATATCGCTAACCAGCGCAACCACAATGGATCTGCTGAGCGCGACCTTTGCATCAGTGCGCTTTGGCGTGGCCGGCGCGGCATTGACCACGGCATTGTCCTTGCCGCTGGGCTTCCTGCTCGTACGTTACCCGAGCCGGGTCGCCGCGTTGCTGGAACGCACCGCTTATCTGTCGCAAGGCATGCCAGGTATTGTGCTCGCGCTGGCGGTTGTATCGCTAGCCGTACGCGTATTGCTACCACTATATCAAAGCACCCTGCTGCTCGTCGTTACCTACGCTGTTCTGTTCCTGCCTCTGGCACTGGTTGGCGTGCGAGCCGCGCTGGTCCAGGTTCAGTCACGGCTGGAAGATGCCGCTCGCGCACTTGGACTGCGCTGGTATCAAGTGGCGTGGCGCGTGTTGCTGCCACTGGCCGGCCCAGGGCTAGGCGCCGCCGCCGCATTGGTATTCATTTCCGTCGTAACCGAACTCACCACCACGTTGCTACTGGCACCCATCGGCACGCAAACACTCGCCACCCAGGTATGGGTCGATACATCGACATTGGCTTTCGCCGCGGCCGCGCCCTATGCGGCGTTGCTGGTGGCGATCTCGTTGGGCGGGTCATGGCTATTGATGTCCTTGTTCGGCAAATCGGCCATATTGGGAGCTTGACGACTGTGACTGAAGTGCATATTGAAGGGCTAAGCAAGGCTTTTGACGGCCGCCCGGTACTAAGCGAGTTCAATCTGGACATCGCAGGCGGCAGCGTGATGGCGATTCTGGGGCCATCTGGCAGCGGGAAAACCACACTGCTACGATTGCTGTGCGGTTTCGAGCGTGCCCAAGCCGGCACGATCCAGATCGGCGGGCGCACCGTATCGGCACCGGGCCTGCACATGCCTCCGGAGCAACGTCGCATTGGCTATGTGGCGCAAGAAGGAGCTCTGTTTCCACACCTTTCAGTCGCCGATAACATCGTCTTCGGCCTGCCGCGCACGCAGCGCCGGGCGCACTACCGAGTCGCCGAATTACTTGAATTGGTCGGGCTGCCAGCCGCGTACGCCGGGCGTCCACCACAACACCTATCAGGTGGCGAGCAGCAGCGTGTCGCGCTGGCCCGGGCACTGGCGCTAACGCCATCGGTCGTTTTGCTCGACGAGCCCTTTTCCTCGCTTGACGCGGCATTGCGCAACGAAACCCGCCAGACAGTCGCGCACGCGCTAAAGGCTGCCGGCGCGACCGCAGTGCTGGTCACGCACGATCAGGCTGAAGCGCTATCGATGGGCGACCAAGTCGCCGTACTATGGGATGGCAAACTGGCGCAGGTAGCCACACCGCAAGCGCTATACCGGGTGCCGGCCACGCGCGAGTTGGCGCGTTTCGTCGGCGAAGCGGTGATCCAGGACAGCCTGGTGGCAGGACAAACGGCTGTTTGCACCTTAGGGACTCTGCCCTTGACCGTGCCCACTGCACAAGGGCCGGCCGATGTGATGATACGGCCCGAGCAAATTCACCTGGCGGTATCGTCTTCCCATGCCGGGTCGATCCAGGCTCGAGTCGAGAGCATCACTTTTCTTGGCGCCGATGCAAGCGTCCAACTGGTTCTGCTGGCCAGCGGCGAACACATTATCGCGCGGGTTGACGGCCAGGCGGCACCCATGCCTGGCGCCCACGTGTGGGTATGGGTAAGTGGCAAGGTCATCGCCTATCCGCGTCAAGCCGGAGGGCAGATTGTCGTGTCCAAGGCGCCGTTGTTGTCTATCGTCAGTTCAGCCTGAAGCGATCCGAAGGCAAATATAGGATACGGATCCATCAAAGCGGGAGGACAACAATTCAAACTTTATGCAATAATTGCGAGCTTGCGATGGGATGCCAAAAAAGATTGGCCCATTGTTTGCCCCTCTAGCTCATGCTTGGTTAGAGCAGCGGACTCATAATCCGTTGGTGCCGTGTTCGACTCACGGGGGGGGCACCATAATTTCAGTAAATTCAAGGGTTTAACGTGAAATCACGTTAAACCCTTGTTTCTCTTCTGTCGTCGTCTACGTTTCGTCTACGTATTTTTGAGCAATGGTTTTGAATTATTGTTTTATCGTGTCACGTTAATCAGGCCCTTTGATGTTCCTCCTCATGACGGCATCAAATGTGCCACAGTAGTGGTAGTCAAGGTTTTGCGTAGTTCTTTGACTGCTTGCTTTTGGAAAGACTCGATAGGCAATTTTGCATCGTCAATAGCGGATACTACTTTGTGAACTAACTGATGTAGGTACTTATCAATTTTGTCGGTCTCTAGTTCCGATTTCTCAGTCACTATCGCAAAGCTCAATTTCTTTTCGTGATAAAAGTCGCCAAGGTCTTCGATCTTCTTCCCCCAAGCATAAGCATAGAGATAGCATTCCGGCGCTGTTTTACTTGAATTCCCATGCCCTCTCTTGAACTCGCTCGACGAGACGACGATAAACTTCATGCCGTAGCGAATTCGCAAATATCTGTCGCCGCCGTTACCGAGCGCGTGCTGAGCAAATATAGAAATCCGTCCGCCAGTCTTACGTTTATCGAGCAAATAACCATCTTCGCCCACGACGGAGCCATTGCCGGATCTCAACTCGTTGTCAACGTTAAAGTCAATGCTGGCAGCTTTAAGGCTGCTCTCTCTCCCTTCATGTGTACCATGAGCCTTAAGCCAGGCATTTTTAAAATAGACATCAAAAGAACCTGATAGCTGCTTCATATTTTTTAGCAGCTTAGAAAACTCGGCAGGCCCGTCAACATTGTTGGCCGAGACACCTGATTTCCAGGTCGGACACACTAGTCGTTTGAAATAACGCGTAAGCGAATTACCGTCAATGTTTTGTGTCACAAGACCCTCTTCTTCGAGATATTCAACAAGCATTTGAATTAAATCGGACGTTCTTGAAAATTGCTTCAGATGGCGCGCTAGACGATCCCATCGGCACACAATGAGTTCGGTTGCCTGATAGAGCTCACGAGATATGACAAGAACTTCTCGATTTTCATCGCCAGATTTCCAATAGCGATAGTCTTCGAACTGCTCTGGCTTAACTTCGGTTCCTGCAAGCGGCTTGTCGAAATATTTTATTTCAATCAGTACGCGAGGTGCTACGTCCTCTCCAACAAATATCGCGAGATCAGCAATTCGGGTGCTACATTTGCCGTTGAATCGGTATTCGCATTCGTAACGCGCCTGCTTCAAATCACGAAGGGGAATATCACATTGTTTGGAAATGAAGCTGGCAAAAGCTTCGGGTTGATGGTTGCCAATTTCTCGCAGAATGAGTCCAAGATGTCGACCGTAGAATGCGCCGCTAAACCAATGCTGTATATCTGCAAAAAAGCTCATTTGATTATCTCTCTCCCCACAGAGATGGGCAGTTACGAAGCGGAATCAGTCATTCCGCCTTAGGGGTGGAAAAATCCACCTCAATAAGGAAAACAGTTTCTTGGTTCTCTCTTTTTTCTGCTGCGATGCCACCATGTGCAGCATATATTTTTGCTTTCACATCCGCCGAAACCTCTTTTTCCAAAGAATAACTGCTGTTTCCGCGCATTTCCAAGGTAGCTTTGGTGCAACCACCGATCTCTCTTGCTTCAACTAGAGCGACCCAAGATGGCTCGAAGTTCGCCCAAGAATACTCTTTGCGAGAAATGCGATCCGAGGTGAGCCAAGGTCGTCCTGCAAGCTCAAAAATCCTCGTGTCAGAAGTTTTAACGGCTTGTTGTGCATTGGTGCTCGCCGAAATATTCGCAGTGGCAATGCCCTGAACATCACCACCTGCGTTGATCTGAATCTGAGCGCATGTAGAAGACTCGATCTTTTTTGCTATAGATATTCGCGTGGCACCAAGATGAACCAGTAATTTAAGGAGCTCCCCTTCACGCTCGGCTAGCAACATCTCTTCATACAGATCTTTCGGCACATACACTTTTTCCTTGCCTGCACCCGCAACGTGAGCCAACGGATGCAATTTATAGGTTTCACCCGCTTGCGGATGGCCCGGAGGAAATTGAGCACCAAATTCACGTACTTCGTCCAACGAGCAGATGTTTTTGTTAATAAAACGACTGAATGCCTCAATGGACGACGTCTCTAGTTCTTTTGGAATTTCTTTTTGATTTGACGCGAAGAGCTTTGCTATCAACGGACTTGCGGCCGCACCCGCAATCACCAGCGCAGTAGGCAGAGATAAAAATGGAAAGAAAGCTACTGCAACACCTGCGGCTCCCGCTGCGGCATTCGCTTTAAGCTTGCCACTACCAGAGCCGGATTGCGACTGGCCGGATTGCTGTGAAGAGTAAAAAATAAAATTTTGTGGGCGATCTTCGTTTGCTACCACATACAGGATATCTTGGCCGACTTTAAGCATGATTATGAATAGTTGTGCTCTTTGTTAATCAAATTCTCCGTTAGGATTATGGCAGATTTGGGAAGATTTAACAGCTTCGATAAAGCTCAATTTAGCGGTGTAGCGGGTAAGACCCGCAAAAAAGGCGAAGCCTTTAGTGGGTATTCCGGCCTATCGTGACCAGCGATTCCGGCCCATCGTGACCGGTCATTCTGGTCTATCGTGACCACCCATTCCGGTCTATCGTGACCGATTTGGGGGGGGGCCACCGGAATCGGCGGTCATGATGCCGGAATCCGCGGTCACGATACCGGAATGGCGTCGTATCGCGCACCAATGATGTTACGCATAAATCAACCCACCGGGTACGCTGCCAGCTTTTGTCTGGAGACAGCGTGCCGGTATCAAGGATCACTATGCGTAAAATCAAAGACGTATTGCGTTTAAAGCTGGAGGCCCAGCTCTCGCACCAGAGAATCGCCACGGCGCTGGGCATCTCGAAGGGGGTCGTCACCAAGTATGTCGGCTTGGCTGCGGCGGCAGGCCTGGACTGGTCGACCGTACAAGCTCTGGACGAATCCGCCCTGGAGCGGCGCCTGCTGGTGGCTCCAGAACAGCCGCGTGATCACGTGCAGCCTGACTATGGGCGCCTGCACCAGGCGCTGGGTCGCAAGGGCATGACCTTGATGTTGCTGTGGGAGGAGCACCGTGCCGATTACGCCGATGCGCAGACCTACAGCTACTCGCAGTTCTGCGAGAATTACCGGCGCTTCGCCAAGCAACTTAAGCGCTCGATGCGTCAGGTGCACCGCGCGGGCGAGAAGCTGTTCATTGACTACGCGGGCCCCACCAGAGCCAGGTGCAGGTGCTCGACGGCCAAGTCATCGGCCAGTGCCAGGCACGCCACACCCACACGGAGTGGCTCAAGTTCCTGCGCCAGATCGACCGTGAGACGCCCAAGGGCAAGACGCTGCATCTGATCGCTGATAACTACGCGACGCACAAACACCCCGCCGTGCAGGCGTGGCTGGCCACGCATCCGCGATTTACCATGCACTTCACGCCCACCTCGGCGTCGTAGCTGAACGGGGTGGAGCGATTCTTTCATACTGAAAACCCCAAGCCGTTATTTGGACCAAGAGTGCTCGCGATATCCTGCAAAAGGTTATTCGCGCCAACAGCCGTTTAAGTTCCAAACAGAACGCAACGCCACACTAGGTGGGTAGCTTCACAGCGACTAATCAGCAACTTTAACCATCAGCCAATTTGATTATTGCAAAAACCAGGAAAAAGACCAAAATAACCCCGTTCAAGAACGAAAATCAGCACCTCAAAGTGGTTCCATCTGGCCGTAAATGAGTGGTTCCAAGTACCCGCAAATTCACACTTGGGGAGGGTTGCAATGAAAAGCACGCATCTTGCCGTCATTGGCCTTTTGGCGATGGCTCTCATGATACCTACGGCCAAGGCTCAGAATTTGACATACACACTCGTGCAAACGGTTAAACCGACCCCCGCCTCATACCCTGGCGTCAACGCTAATATCCTTGGCCTCCGTATCGGCATGACAGTCTCCCAGGCCGAGGAGATCGCCGCCAAGATATTTCCGGGCAGCAAGCCACAGGAATTCAAGAGCGTGGTCTCGATCAATTACCCTGGGGGTGAGGCGTCGTCGCAATCCTACGTTAGCAGGGTCGACGTTCAATACGGGCGTTTCGATAGTCTCAGATTATATTTCACTAACCCAGCCACCGAGAACGTGCTCTACGGAATGACTGCGAGCATCGATTACCCGGACGTGTCGAAAGCACCGCTTATGATTGCCGTAAAGGCAGGCCTTATCAAACAATATGGGCCGTCGTCGGGCCTTGATACATGGCAATTTGGGAAACATTCACTTAATAAATGCACTCTCGGGATCGGATGTCGAATCATAGCTATTGGCAGCGGTCCTGTTTATAACCCAGGAGTAGTTCTCCAAATTTATGCGATGCTCGGGCCAAGTAGAACGGATCACGCCAAGCTCGGTGGGGTAACTATGGGGATGCAGGATTATCAAGTCGAGACCGAATCAGTGACTGCAGCAGAAAAGCAGTTAAAAGCTGCAGCGACTTCGTCTTACAGCAAGATGGTGGCAGCCAAATCCAAAGCCGAGCAGAAGCTGAAAGAAAACGCCAGTAATGTTCTCGACGTTACAGGCGCAGTCACAGGGCACGCGCTTGTTACCGGCTGCACTGCAGGCGGCGATGGTCTCAATGCAACGACATTTTCCAGTGCCGACGACTCCAGATTAAAATTCGATACCATGTCCGACCCCAAGCAAATAAGAAATAAATTGTTCCAGAAATACGAGCTTGGCCCCGTCACTTATGATGGCAAGAAATACAATATGAGCGTTGAAGCTTTTGGCAAGCCTCCTGGCACAACGAATGCCGATGTGGAGCTCGATGCTGTCAAAGGCCAGGAACGTGCCATATCGGGTAACACATTGGTCAAGGGTTCTATAACCATCGCCGACTCCGGTTCTTCCCGCGCGGTTACGTTTGATCACGCCGTGCTTAAGCTTTCAGGCATTAAGGGCATGCCGCCCAGCGCAACCGTGACAATTAATGGCAAGGCCTATTGCCAGGGAGGTGGTGGTCAGCCCCTCCCTCCGGATCTCATTGCTCCAACGCAGGCACTGACGGGTACTTATGCTTACGCCTCAACAAAGGGCACAAAGCTGACTGCGTCGTTGGATTTTGTCTCCGGCACTGTAGTAGAAGGCAAGTTCCCGATTGGGAAAATGCGTGGAACATATCAGTTCGATGGACAAATATTGCGCATAAATAGCAATCAGCCAAGTATGTTCCTAACGATGGATAGCAATGGATGTCTCGATGGCCCAAACAATCTAATATTTTGCAAGAGCACGGCTCAAAAGCTGGCGGCGACTAAAGCAACGGAAGCCAGGCGGGAGGAGGAAAAAGCAACTGCAATCGCTGCGCAAAAAAGGAACGCGGCGCTGAAGTTGGTGCCAACATTCTAATGGGCACATTGCTCGTCGTGCGAAGCGAACGTCGCCGAGGTCAGCGGCAAACGGAAGGCCTGCGGTGCTCACGGAGAAGAATCTCATGAAACGAGTACATTTTTGCACGATGGGAGCCATCCGGAGGGCTTCGATTGGCCTTGTCGCATTGTTTATTTCGACGCCTGGCGCCAACGCGCAGGAGGAATTTCCGACCATCAAGGACAAGGTCTCATTGGTGCAGAATTTTCAGCCGGTGTTTCGTTCGTATCCTGGGGTAAGTGCCGACAGCCTTGGCATCCGGACTGGCATGACAGTATCCAAGGCCGAGGCCATTGCCGAAAAGAACTATGGAACCAAGAGCAAGCCAAGCGTATCGCACTTATCCGACACTCTCATATACGATCCCGGAAATTTTAGCATCGAGTCACGACCTTTCATCAGCTATGTCTCTTTTTCCCACTGGATGGGCATCATGTTGGACTCGCTCACGCTGCACTTCAGCAGTCCCGTGACGGGCAACACGCTTTTGGGCATGTCCCGCCAGATCTCGTATTATCAAAGTGCCTCGATAAAAACTCCGTCTGTAAGCACTATAAAGACACGCCTTATCAAGAAATACGGGCCCACTTCGTATCAGTCCAAAGCTCGGGATGGCGGACTTATAATCGGGTGGATCTTCGGGCAGAAAGAACTTTTTATCTGCAAAACCCATGATTGCATGGGCGGGCATTTCACTGGGGTCCCAAACTTCTTTTCATCTGGTAGCATTCCTGGCAAGCCTAACTTGCTAACGCAGTGTGGTGCTACCGCTAGCGGTCCAAACATCTTCAGGATCGATGCCAAGATCGACGCGAACAAGTCTGCTAAAGCTGAAATCCGTGACGTGACTATTTCAATTTGGGATGTGTCGACATGCGTGAATGACGCGACGGAAGCGAAAAAGCAATTAACGGCGGCCGCTATCAAGTACGACAAGGCCACGTACAAACCCGCTGCTGGCCCGGAGCTCTGAAATGGCACTGTCATTGAGGCGCTGCAATCTCATAGTCGGGCGTAATGGTGCTTCTAAAATCTACGACCCTACCAGCGTCGGCCTAACCTGGTTTCATTGAGTAAAGAATTGGAGGATCTCATGAAAGTCGTACGGATTGCTTCGCTTGGCCTTGTTGCATTGTTCATCCTGACGCCCGGCGCCAGTGCGCAAGCACCATGGCCGACCATCAATGCCTCATTAGTGCAGAAGCTACAACCGGTGTTTCGTTCGTATCCTGGGGTAAGTGCCGACATCCTAGGTATCCGGACGGGCATGACAGCCCCCAAGGCTGAAGCCGTTGCCGAAAAGAGCTACGCGGGCAAGTACAAGCCAGAAGTAACGCACTCATCCGCGACTCTCATATACAGCCCCCCATTTGGGTACGGTTCCGGGGGGGTAAACATCCAGTCGCAGCCTTTCATCAGCTATATCGCATTTAACCGCGCGACGGACATCGGGATGGATCAGCTCCATCTGTACTTCAGCAGCCCTGCGACCGGCAACACGCTTTTGGGCGCGTGGCGCCGAATTTCATATGATGCTGCTGACTACAGGGTCCAACGTAAGATTCCGCTGGTAAGCACTGTAAAAGCGCTTCTCATCAAGAAATACGGGCTCTCTTCGTATCAGTCCAAAGCGCAGGATGGTGGGCTTACATTTGCGTGGGACTTTAAGCGAAAAAGCCCCCCGCCCAAGAAATTCTGGGCCAATCTTCCTGGGGCTGTAGGAACTTTTAACCCCTCTGAGCTCACTGAGAACTTGCAACGGGATTGTGGTACTACCGCTAGCTTTCCAGACCTCTTCAGGATCGATGCCAAAATCGACGCGACGAATACGGGTCAGATCCGTGTCTTGACTATTTCGATTTGGGATGCGGCAACATGTGTGAATGACGCGCAGGAAGCGAAAAAGCAATTAACGGCGGCCGCTATCAATTACTGGAAGGCAAAATACAACATTACCCCGCCGGCTCACTAACGCAATGGGTCGCCGTCAATTGACAATCAGGAGGACAATCATGCTGTGCCAATACCGCTATCTCGCTGCGTCTTTCGCTCTTTGCACCACGCTCGCTCTATCCGTGACGGCACGCGCCGCCACGACAGTGACCCCGGACGCGCCGCCGACCGGTGCCGAAACAGCCGCCGCCCGCCGGGCCCTGCCCAGCGATTTCAGGGATGCCAAGCAGATGTCGCATCATCCTCTGAAGTTCACGGTTGGGCATGTGGATCTTAACGGCGACGGTAGGCCCGACCTGATCATTCATTACGCCGATCAGGGTTGGTGTGGCAGCCACGGTTGCTTGGCCTACGCCCTGCTTGCGGGCCCCGTCGGCTACAGCCCGAACGCGATCATGCTGGTGTACTTTGGCCAGACCATGACGGTTCTCGATTCTAGCCATCACGGCATGCACGATCTGCGCTACGACGACGCAACGCACGTGTTCCGCTGGACGGGAACCGCCTATCACTAATCACTAATTCACGGGGGCGATTGCCGCCGAGAGCGGCGCGCATGTTCTCAGGATATGGACCGTAGCGTGGGGTCGTTAGGGCGCCGTGCCCTGTTTCTCTTCGATCGCATGGACCGACTTTTGGATATCAGCTGGCATCTCGACCAAAAGACAGGCGCTTCTGATATAACTGATTTTGCTAAATATTGATTTATGTTAACCGCTGCCTTCAGTCTTATGGTGCGAACGGAGAGACTCGAACTCTCACACCTCTCGGCGCCAGAACCTAAATCTGGTGCGTCTACCAATTCCGCCACGTTCGCTAAAAACCAAGCCCATAAGTTTAGCGGCATTTGTGCGCCGCCGCAAGCCCGGCCGGCAGTTTGGGCAGCGCGTGGGGATTATCGGGGATGGCTTGGCTGTTGGGGTCGCTGGATTGTTGGGAATGGCACCCACAAGGGGTGCCGCTACAGAACCGGCTGTGGCACCCACAAGGGGTGCCGCTACAGAACCGGCTGTGGCACCCACAAGGGATGCCGCGCTACAGAACCGGCTGTGGCACCCACAAGGGGTGCCGCTACAGGGTGCCGCTACAGGGTGCCGCTACATGAACGACGGGCACGTTTTGTAGAACCCGCCTCGCGGGCGCCAGAATCCGTCAGCGGCAGAATATCCGGCCGCTTGCTAAAATCATCAGCTGACAATCGAAATCAAACCCTACGGCGGCCATGAACCCACGATTAAGCGCCCTGCACCCTTATCCGTTTGAAAAACTGCGGCTACTGATGGCCCAGGCGCCCGTGCCGCCGGTCGACCTTGCACCGATCAATCTTTCCATCGGCGAACCCAAGCATGCCACCCCGGCGTTTATCGTCGATGCAATGAAAAACGCGATGGCAGGCCTGTCGGCGTATCCGCCCACCAAGGGCGATCCGGCCCTGCGCGGCGCGATTTCCAGCTGGATTGCCCGGCGCTACGGCATTGCGCGACCGGATCCCGATACGCAAATTCTACCGGCACTGGGCTCGCGCGAAGCCCTGTTTGCCTTTGCGCAGACGGTAATCGATCCTTCCGCAAACTCGCTGGCCGTATGTCCCAATCCGTTTTATCAGATCTACGAAGGCGCGGCACTTCTGGCCGGAGCCCAGCCCTGGTTTATCAACGCGCAGGAAAGCCTCAATTTCGGTTTTGACTGGAGGGCCGTGCCTGTCGACGTCTGGCGGCGAACCCGCCTGCTGTTTGTGTGTTCGCCTGGCAATCCGGCCGGCAACGTGATGGCTCTGGATGATTGGAAAACACTGTTCGCGCTGGCCGACGAATATGGCTTTGTCATTGCCTCGGACGAATGCTATTCGGAAATATATTTCAAGGAAACCGACAAGCCCCTGGGTGGACTGCAGGCGGCGAGCCTATTGGGGCGCAACGATTTCCGCGGCCTGATGTGTTTCTCCAGCCTGTCCAAACGCTCTAATGTGCCAGGCATGCGGTCTGGCTTTGTGGCGGGCGACGCAACGCTGATCAAACAATTTTTGCTCTATCGCACCTATCATGGCAGTGCCATCAGCCCAGTGGTGTCGCAGGCCAGCGTGGCGGCCTGGGGCGACGAAGCCCACGTTATCGAAAACCGCCGGCTATATCAGGAAAAATTTGATGCCCTGGTGCCGCTGCTCAAGCCTGTACTCAATGTAGAATGGCCCGATGCTTCGTTTTATCTGTGGGCGAAAACGCCTTATGCCGACCTTGATTTTGCCCGCGATTTATACGGTGCAACTGCTGTGACGGTATTGCCAGGGAGCTTTCTGGCGCGCGAGGCCCATGGTATCAATCCAGGCGCAAACCGCATCCGCATCGCGCTGGTTGCGCCCAAAGAACAATGCCTGCAAGCCGCACATCGCATCGTACGGTTCATGGAAAACCGCTAACCCCCAACCTTACTTTCACTTTCACTACTAAACGACTATGACTCTCGATCTGCAAAGCACTATCGAACAAGCCTGGATAAATCGTGCCCAAATCACCTCCGCCGTGGATAACGCGGCGCTGCGGGAGGCAGTGCAACATACCGTCCAGGCGCTGGATACCGGCCACCTGCGCGTCGCCGAAAAAATCGATGATGAATGGGTGGTGCACCAGTGGATCAAAAAGGCGGTGCTTTTATCGTTCCGGCTCGAGCCAAACGAAATCATGGGTCAAGCGCCCATGCAGTACTACGATAAGGTGCCGCTCAAGTTCGACGAATACGGCACACAGGCGTTCATTAACGGCGGGTTTCGCGTAGTGCCGCCCGCGGTCGTGCGCAAAGGCGCCTTCATCGCCAAAAACGTGGTGCTGATGCCTTCGTACGTCAACATCGGCGCCTACGTCGGCGAAGGCACCATGGTCGACACCTGGGCCACGGTAGGCTCGTGCGCCCAGATCGGCAAAAACGTGCATTTATCGGGCGGTGTAGGAATAGGCGGTGTACTCGAACCGCTGCAGGCCAACCCCACCATCATTGAAGACAACTGCTTTATCGGCGCGCGCTCCGAGGTGGTCGAAGGCGTTATTGTGGAAGAAAACTCGGTGCTGGCCATGGGCGTGTTCCTGTCGCAAAGCACCAAGATTTACGATCGCGCCAGCGGCAAAATTTCGTACGGCCGGATTCCTTCGGGCTCGGTCGTGGTGCCGGGGTCGCTGCCCGCGGCCGATGGCTCGCACAGCCTGGCCTGCGCCGTGATCGTCAAACGGGTCGACGCGCAAACGCGCTCCAAAACCAGCATTAACGATTTGCTGAGGGCTTGATGGGCGATTCCGCCGTTCTACGCCTGACCAAAGACCTGATCAACCGCCGCTCGGTCACGCCGGTTGATGCCGATTGCCAATCGGCATTGGCCGAGCGCCTGAACGCAGCAGGCTTCAAATGCGAAACACTGGTGTTCGGCGATGTAACCAATCTGTGGGCGCGCAAGGGCACGGCGGCGCCTCTGGTGGTGTTCGCCGGCCACACCGATGTGGTGCCTACCGGCCCGCTGAATGAATGGACCAGCGACCCCTTCACCCCCACCGAACGCGACGGAAAATTATTCGGACGTGGCGCGGCCGATATGAAAAGCTCGATTGCCGCCTTCACGGTGGCGGCTGAAGAATTCGTCGCCAAATACCCCAAGCATAAAGGCTCGATCGGCTTGCTGATTACCTCGGACGAAGAAGGGCCGTCTATCAACGGTACCGTCAAAGTGTGCCAGGCGCTAAGCGCGCGCAAGCAAACGCTGGACTACTGCATCGTGGGTGAACCCACCTCGGTCAAAGACCTGGGCGATACGGTCAAAAACGGCCGACGCGGGTCCCTGTCGGGCAAGCTGACCATCAAAGGCAAGCAGGGACACGTGGCCTACCCGCATCTGGCACGCAACCCCATCCACCTGTTGGCGCCCGCCTTGGCTGAACTGACGCAACTCGAATGGGATAAGGGCAACGAGTATTTTCCGGCCACGACATTCCAGGTATCCAACCTGCATTCGGGCACCGGCGCCACCAATGTCGTGCCCGGTACGGCTGTGCTGGATTTCAATTTTCGTTTTGCCACCGTCAGCACTCCCGCAGAACTCAAAGAGCGTGTGGCGCAAGTCTTGAGCCGGCACCACCTGGAATACACGCTGGACTGGACCCTGGGCGGCGAGCCCTTCCTGACTCCCAAGGGGCGCTTGAGCGCCGCGCTTAGTCTGGCCATCCACCAGGAAACTGGCGTACAGACCGAGCTCTCCACCACCGGCGGCACCTCCGACGGCCGTTTCATCGCCAGGATTTGCCCAGAAGTCATTGAGTTCGGCCCTATTAACGCCAGCATCCACCAGATCGACGAACACATACGGCTCGATACGCTGGAACCCTTGAAGAATATCTACCGCCGCACCTTAGAGCATCTTTTGCTCGCTTAAGCGACATTACCGTCCCGGAGTCAGCATGCACGAATCCGCACACCAAGAGCTGCGAACCCTGCGCGATCTATTGCGCTACGCGGTGACCCGCTTCAATTCATCCCGGCTGGCCTTCGGCCATGGCAGCGATAACGCGTGGGACGAAGCGGTATACCTGCTGCTGCATACGCTGCATCTGCCGCTCGATACGCTGGATCCGTTTCTCGATGCTCGCGTGCTCCCGCAAGAACGCGAACGCTACCTGAAACTGATCGACCGACGTACCGACGAACGCCTGCCCGCCGCCTACCTGACCGGTGAAGCCTGGCTGCAGGGGCAACGATTCTTTGTCGACCAACGCGTCATTGTGCCGCGCTCGCCTATATCCGAATTATTAGGACAAGACTTGTCGCCCTGGGTCGCTAAACCTGAAGATATCGAGTTTGTGCTTGATCTATGCACAGGCTCGGGCTGTCTGGCGGTGTTGGCGGCGCTGGCTTTCAGCAACGCCCAGGTTGATGCGGTGGATTTGTCTGAGCACGCACTGGAAGTAGCCGATCAGAATATCGAACACTTTGGCCTGGACGGCCGCATCACCACGCATCGCAGCGATTTGTTCGATCAGATGCCGCATTGCGAATACGACCTGATCGTGTGTAACCCGCCCTACGTGAACAACCACTCAATGGAAGCCCTGCCGCCCGAATTCCGCCACGAGCCCACCATGGCGCTGGCGGGAGGCGAAGACGGCATGGACCTGATAAGACGGCTATTGCGCAGCGCCCCCGATTTCATGGCGCCCGAAGGCCTGTTGGTGCTGGAAATCGGCAACGAATACGAGCATTTCATTGCCGCCTTCCCCGATCTGGATCCGGTCTGGCTTAGCACCGAACGTACCGAAGACCAGATTCTGCTGCTAACCCGGGAACAATTGGCATCGTGATTCGCGCCACTGGCCTGACGCTGCGCCGCGGCGCCAAAGTGTTGCTCGACGAGGCCGATTTTGTGGTGAATCCGGGCGAACGGCTAGGCATTGTAGGCAAGAACGGCGCGGGCAAATCCACTCTGTTCGCGCTCTTGCAAGGGACACTGGATGCGGATGCCGGCACGGTTGACATCCCCAGCCATTGGCGCATTGCCAGCGTCGAGCAGGAAATCAGCAACAACACCCTGGCGGCGCGCGAGTTCGTCATTGATGGCGACACCCACTTGCGCGCACTGCAGGCCGAACGGCTGGCGACTCCGGATACCAACGGCCACCGCATTGCCGAGCTGGAAGCGTCGCTGGTAGAAGCCGATGCCTGGAGCGCTGCCTCGCGCGCCGAGCAACTGCTGGCGGGCCTGGGATTTACGCCCGAACAATGGTCAAGTCCGGTCAGCGATTTTTCGGGCGGCTGGCAAATGCGCCTGGCGTTGGCGCGAGCTCTGATGGCGCCCTCCGAACTGCTGCTGCTGGACGAGCCCTCCAACCACCTGGATCTGGACGCCATGCTGTGGCTGGAACGCTGGCTGGGCGCGTATCAGGGAACCGTATTGCTGATCTCGCACGATACGGAATTCCTGGATGCCGTGGCCAAGTCCATCTTGCACTTTGATCACACAAAACTGGTGCGCTATCGCGGCGGGTACGAAGACTTTCTAACGCAGCGCGCCGAACGCCTGCGCCAGACCCAGCTTGCCTGGAACAGGCAAACTCGGGAAACTGCCCGGCTGCAAAGCTTTATCGATCGGTTCAAGGCCAAGGCCACCAAAGCCAAGCAGGCTCAAAGCCGCGTCAAGGCGCTGGCCCGCATGGAGGCGCTCGCGCCGCTGCATGCCGAGGCCGGCATCGATATACATCTGCCTACGCCCGACAGCATGCCCGACCCGCTGCTGATTCTGGACAAGATCAGCACCGGCTACCGCCTGCCCACAGGCGAAGTCAAGACCGTGCTGCACGATGTGCAGCTCATGGTGCGCGGGGGCAGCCGCATCGGCGTGCTGGGCGTGAACGGCGCCGGCAAAAGCACGTTGATCAAAACGCTGGCCGAAGAATTACCGGTGCTGGGGGGCGTTCGGCGCGCTTCCAAAGGTCTGGAGATCGGCTACTTTGCCCAGCATCAACTGGACATGCTCGATCTCGACGGCACGCCCATGCAGCATCTGCAGCGCATCGCGCCGCAAGCCCGCGAACAGGAACTGCGCAATTACCTGGGCGGCTTCGGCTTTAGCGGCGACACCGTCCATAGCAAGGTTGCACCCATGTCGGGCGGAGAAAAGGCACGCCTGGCGCTTTCGCTTATCGTCTGGCAAAAGCCCAATTTATTGCTGCTTGACGAGCCCAGCAACCATCTGGATGTCGACACGCGTGAAGCGCTTGCCACGGCGCTGGCCGAATTTGCCGGCAGCGTATTGTTGGTCTCGCACGACCGCCACCTGTTGCGCACCACCGTGGACAGCTTCTGGATAGTGGCCGATGGCGCGGTGCAGGAATTCGATGGCGATCTGGAAGACTATCGCAACTGGCTGGTTGCACGCGCCGCAACGGCCCGGACTCAAAGCCGTAGTCAAACCGACCCGGACGGAGCCGATAGCGGCACCGTAGACCGCAAGGCCCAGCGCCGGCTTGAAGCCGAGGAGCGTCAGCGCCAGGCAACGCGCCGCAAACCCATCGAGGCAAAAATAAAAAAAATCGAAACCGAGCTCGAAGCCATCCGCTTGCGCCTGCAAACCCTGAACGCCCTGATTGCCGATCAAGATTTCTACGCACAAGAGCGCCGCGATGAACGCATCAAGGTGCTGGGCGAACACGGCGAGCTAAGTAAAAAGTCGGAGGAGCTTGAAGATCGGTGGCTGGCGCTGCATGAGGAGTTGGAAGAACAAGAAGCGTCGCAGGCGTAGATGTGGGCACATTTGTAGCGGCAGCCCTCGTGGCTGCCATTGCATATCATCAAAATCGCAGAAAAACCTCCCCACAACCTACTGCTCAATCAACAATCGTAGCTGACCAAAACCAGATCAACGGCCTGTTCGCGAGTGGGAATAAGCGCCTGGTAAGCAGGCGAGTTGTGCCATCCGGCTACCGCCTTCGCATCGGGGAACTGGATAATCACGACACCGGTATGGCTATGCGCGCCGGCCAGCACGGTATTGGTTTGGCCACGCAGCACCAGACGTCCGCCCCACGGAATAATGGTGGCAGGCACCTTGCTGCAATATTCCGCCCATTTGTCTGCATCCTTGACCGTCACGTGCCCGACAATGCACGCAGACATCACCGGGGTTTGTTCGTGCCTGGAACTGCTGTCGTTTTCCATGATTCCTCTCGTTGATTAATGAATGACAGGCACAAGGCCTGTCGTTACAAAAACGTATCCGTGAATAGTGTAGCGCCACCCCTTGTGGGTGGCACCGCAAATCATGCAACACGACGCACCGTGCACCCGGATCAGGCTGCGATCACTTCCAGCTTGGCCACGCCCAACGCCAAGGTTTTGGGGCCGGCATCGCGGAACTGAATCTGCGCTTGCGCATCTTGGCCGCTGCCGCTTAGCCCGATAATTGTGCCATCGCCGAATTTTTGATGATGCACGCCCTGGCCGATACGAAAATGCTGCTCACCCACGGTCACACCCGTTGTGAAACTACGTGGGGCGCGTGGCGAAATCGTGCCGCTGGACGGGCGATTGTAGGCGTCGCCACGACGATAAGCGCTGCCCCCGGCAGAGCGCGCATCCGAGCCGGTATCATCACCCCATGTTGCTGCGACCCGCGCTTGGCCGGCCTTCGGGGTAAGCCACTTAAGATGCTCTTCTGGAATCTCGCCCAGAAACCGCGAGCGCATGGCGTAGCGCGTCTGGCCGTGCAACATGCGGCTTTGCGCCAAGGTTATGTACAAACGTTCGCGTGCGCGTGTGATGGCAACGTACATCAAGCGGCGTTCTTCTTCCAGGCCTGCGGCTTCAAGCAAGCTGTTTTCATGAGGAAACAAGCCTTCTTCCACGCCGGTGATGAATACCGCATCGAATTCCAGCCCCTTGGCGGCGTGCACCGTCATCAGTTGCACCGCATCCTGGCCCGCCTGCGCCTGGTTGTCGCCCGCTTCAAGCGAAGCGTGACTTAGAAATGCAGCCAAAGGCGACATGACTTGCTCGAGCGCTGCACCTGTAAAACCGGAATCGTTCGATACATCGTTGCGAATATTAGCGGTGTCAGACTTCGCCGGCTCTGGCGTGCGCAATACGTCCGGGGACGCTGCCGGAAAAGGCTGCTCGATTGCGCGGCCGGCAGGCAAGCCCTCGTAATTTTCTTCGGCGGCAAACACCGTGGCCGCATTGACCAATTCCTGCAAATTTTCCAGGCGCTCGGCGCCTTCTTTTTCGTTCTGATAATGGCTGCGCAAACCACTATGATGAATGACATGCTCGATGAGTTCGGGCAACGACACTACCTGCGCTTCATGAGCCATGCTTTCAATCAGCGCCGCAAATTTCGACAAATTGCTCCCGCCCTTGCCACTCATCAAAGGCACGGCCTGGCACAAACTGATGCTCTGCTCACGCGCCAGATCGGCCAATTGTTCAAGCGTGCGCGCGCCTATGCCGCGCGCGGGAAAGTTGACGACGCGCAGCCACGAGGTATCGTCGTTGCGGTTATCCATCAGCCGCAAATAGGCCAGAGCGTGCTTGATTTCCTGGCGTTCGAAAAACCGCAAGCCGCCATACACTTTGTACGAAATGCCCGATGAAAACAGAGCGTGCTCAAGGACTCGCGATTGCGCGTTGCTGCGATACAGCACCGCAATCTGGCTGCGCAGGCTGCCATCATGGATCAAGGCCTTGACCTCGTCTACCACCCATCGGGCCTCCAGCAGATCGGACGGTTGCTCGACCACGCGCACCGGTTCGCCCGCACCCTGCTCGGTCCACAGCTTCTTGCCCAGGCGCGACGCATTATGCGCAATCAACGCATTGGCCGAGTCCAGGATATGGCCGAAGGAACGATAGTTCTGCTCCAGGCGTATCACCGCGCCACGCGCATAATCGCGCTGAAAGTCGGCCATATTGCCCACGTCGGCGCCGCGAAAGGCATAAATCGACTGATCGTCGTCGCCCACCGCAAATATCGATGCGCCGCCGCCCGAGAGCAGCGTCAGCCAGCGATACTGCAAAGCGTTGGTATCCTGAAACTCATCGACCAAAATATGCCGAAAGCGCCGTTGATAATGCTCACGTATGGGCGCATTGCGTTGTAGCAGTTCGTAGGAGCGCAGCAGCAGTTCAGGAAAATCGACCACGCCGTCGCGCTCGCACTGCGCCTGATAGAGCTGATAAATTTCGATCAGGCGGCGCCGATGCTCATCCCAGGCCTCGATATTGTTGGGGCGTTCGCCCTGCTCTTTGGCGCCATTGATGAATCGCTGTACTTCACGGGGAGGGTATTTTTCATCATCGATATTGGCACCCTTGAGCAAGCGTTTGATAGAGGCCAGTTGATCGGCGCTGTCAAGAATCTGGAAGGTCTGGATCAGGCCGGCATCCCGATAATGGGCGCGCAACATGCGATTGCACAGCCCGTGAAACGTCCCCACCCACAGCCCGCGCGTATTGATAGGCAAAAGACTGGTCAGGCGCGTGAGCATTTCGCGCGCCGATTTATTGGTGAACGTAACCGCCAACAGCCCAAACGGACTGGCCTGACTGGTTTGAATCAGCCAGGCCATGCGGGTCGTGAGCACTCGGGTTTTACCGCTCCCCGCACCGGCCAGAACCAGTGCGTGTTGGGGAGGGAGGGTGACTGCGGCTTGTTGTTCGGGGTTAAGGCGATCGATCATGCCGCGTAGCGGCGCAACCGATAGGCAAACTGCTCAAGGCCTTCAATGCCGCTTTGCTGTGCACGCAGGCACCAGGCTTGCAAATCGCTAAGCAACTGCTCGCTGCTGGCGCTGGAGCTTTCCCACAAACGCACCAGTTCGCGGCGCATTTGCACCAGCGTCGACAAAGCCAGTTCTTCGCCGGCGGCCTTTTTTACCAAGTCGGTATACCGTGCCAGGATTTCATAGCGATGCGTAATGACGCCTTGCAAGGTTCTAAGACTGACCGACGCGGCCGCCGGCTCGAGCTTGAGCTTGGGCGCCAGTTTCTTGACCGTGGCCAAGCCAAAGAAACGCAACACCGAAATATAGCCCCAGCCTATGTCGAATTCGTACCATTTAGTTGAAAACTTGGCCGAAGTGCCATAAGCATGATGGTTATTGTGCAGCTCTTCGCCGCCAATAATGATGCCCCAGGGCGACACGTTGGTGCTGGCATCGGGGCAGGCGTAATTGCGATAGCCTATGAAATGGCCCAGGCCATTGACCACACCGGCGGCCCAAAAGGGAATCCAGGCCATTTGAACGGCCCAGACCGTCAGGCCCAAAACGCCGAACAGGGAGAGATCGAGCACCAGCATGATCAGCACGCCCAGCAGACTATGACGCGTATACAGATTCCGTTCGAGCCAGTCGTCGGGCGTGCCGGTGCCATAGCGATTGAGCGTTTCGACGTTATTGGCTTCTTCGCGATACAGTTCAGCGCCACGGAAAAACACCTTGCCAATGCCAAACATGACGGGTGAATGAGGGTCGCCCTCGCGTTCACACTTGGCGTGATGTTTGCGGTGGATGGCCACCCATTCTTTGGTTACCATTCCGGTGGTCAGCCACAGCCAGAAGCGAAAGAAGTGCATCACCGCCGGATGAAGATCAAGCCCGCGATGAGCCTGGCTGCGATGCAGGAAAATGGTTACTGCAGCGATGGTGATATGGGTGATCACCAGAGTGACCAAGGCAACTTGCCACCAGGATAATTGGAGGAAACCACCAGAGAGAAACTTCAGGATATAGTCCATAGCCGTTTTGTGTAGTCCTTTTGCGAAGGCCTTGCAGTGAATACATCCAGTAGTTTATCCCAGTTGCCGCCTGCTTGACAGCTAAATTTCAGGAAAGCCCCAGGGAAGCCAGGCACTATGTCGACACAACCGGCTTGGCGCGCTCCATTACCGCAGCAAAAAAGCCATCCGTGCCGTGGCGATCTGGACGCATGGACAGATAAGGCCCAGAAAGTGTCAGATTTTCGCAACGATCAAGCACTACTTTGCTGGCATCAAGCAGCATAAAGTCGGGATTTTCAGCCAAAAAGGCCTCAACTTGCTGTTCGTTCTCTTCCGGCAGCAAACTACAGGTGGCATAAACCAGGCGCCCCCCCGGAGCTACACAACGAGCGCCATGGCGCAGAATGCGCGCCTGCACTATCCGCATTTCGGCCAGCGATTCCGGATGCTGACGCCATTTCAGATCGGGATTGCGGCGCAAAGTGCCCAAGCCGCTGCATGGCGCGTCGATCAGCACGCGATGGGCCTTACCGGCCAGACGCTTGACGCGCTGATCGTTGTCAGGGCTGATGACGACCGGCACCACATTGGACAGGCCACTGCGGGCAAAGCGTGGTTTGGCGCGCGCCAAGCGCGCCGCCGATATGTCAAAAGCGTACAAACGGCCCGTAGAGCGCATTAGAGCGCCCAGCAGCAGAGTCTTGCCGCCCGCGCCGGCGCAATAATCAATGACCATCTCGCCCCGTTTAGGACCGACCAGTGCCGCCAGAATCTGACTGCCCTCATCCTGAACCTCGATCTCGCCGCTTTCAAACATTGGCCAGCGATTCACCGGCGGACGTCCTTGCAAACGTATGCCCCAGGGCGAATAGGGAGTGGGCTCGGGATCGAAACGCAGCGCCCCCCCCTCGCGCATTTGTTTAAGAATCGTCGGGCGATCCGTTTTCAAGGGATTGACGCGCACATCGAGCGGCGCCGAGTGATTGAGCGCCTCGATCAGGGCATCGGCATCTTCCAGCACAGCCAAGCGCTCGTCGAGCCAATCGGGCAGGCTGTAACGAATGGCGCGGGGCAGGCTTTGGAGGTCAATACGCAACACATGAGCCAGCCAATGCTGTTCTTGTTCGACCAGGCCTGCATTCAGGACATCCGGACTGAACACCGAAACCAGGCCCAGAATGGCCAGACGGCGCGTGGCCGGGCCTGTGCCGCTTTCCGCATAATGACGATAGCGGCGCAAGTGACGCAACACATCAAAGACAGCCTGCGCCACCTCCCCACGGTCGCGCGCGCCCAATTTAGGGTGTGCCCGCAACCAGTGCGACAGCGTGGCATCGGCGGGGTATTCCCATTGCAGAATTTCGCCCAGGACGCCACGCACTTGCTCGATTCGCACGGCCGACATGACATAGCGCACAGCGCCGTCCGCAGTGCCTGCACGCCGCTCGTCCTTGGCGGGACGCTGCGACCGGATTTCGGCGGCGCGCCGCCGGCTCTCGACCCCCCGGAGCTGGGCTCGCGTCGGGGATGAGCGGGCGGCCTTTTCTGCTTTGTTCATCAATTTTTACTCGTTGTGATCCAGGGTGATTCGGGGGGTGCCACAGCGAAAGAGCGGCTAGCCACCCCATGCACATGCACGCGCTGCATCGCGTCCAGCGAAACCCGGCCCTCGGCCAGCCAGCGCACCACTTGCGCATAAAGATGGTGCTCCACGCCGAGAATCCGCTCGGCCAGCGTATCGGGGGTGTCGTCGGCCAGCACAGGCACCGCGCCTTGTGCCACGATAGGGCCATGATCGAGCACCGGCGTCACGAAGTGAACCGTGCAGCCATGCCACTGCACACCGGCCGCCAGCGCCTGCTCATGCGTATGCAAGCCGGGAAACGCCGGCAATAGCGACGGGTGGATATTGAGCAGCCGCCCATTGAAGTGCTCGACAAACTCGGGTGTCAGTACGCGCATGAAACCGGCCAGCAGCACATAATCGGGACGATGGGCATCGATTGCTTGAGCAAGCGCTTGATCAAACTCTTTGCGCGTGGCGTAATCGCGATGCGCCACCAGTGTAGCCTGTATGCCTTGTTCGCGTGCCCAATGCAGGCCCAAGGCATCGGCTTTATTGGCGATAACGGCGCACACTTGGGCCGGCAAGCCTTGCTCGCGCACCGTATTGACGATGGTTTGCATGTTCGAGCCGCGTCCGGAAATCAGTACCACCAGACGGCAAGTGGAAGAGGTTATGGCAGGCAAAATAAATATTCCCAAGCGAAGACGGTGCAAAATTGTAAACTCTCGGGTGTGAAATCCGCTTCAAAAATTTATCGTTCCCTGCCGCGCTTCGATTCTGACCGCCCCAGTGCGGTGACAATCGGCAATTTCGACGGCGTCCACCGAGGCCATCAGGCCATACTCGCCCGCGTCAACGCGCTGGCGGCCGAACGCGGCTGGGCGCCGACCGTAATGACCTTCGAACCGCACCCGCGCGCCTACTTCGCCACGCGCGGCCAACGGCCCGAACTCATTCCCACGCAAATCAGCAGCCTGCGCGACAAGATATGGTCGCTCGCCCACCACGGTATAGAACAGCTGGCGCTCGAACGCTTTAACCAGCGGCTGGCCGATATGTCGGCCGAGGCCTTCATTGAGCAATGGCTGGTGCGCGGGCTGAATACGCGCTGGATACTGGTAGGCGCCGATTTCCGTTACGGCCATAAACGCAGCGGCGATATCGATCTGCTGCGCAAAATGGGCGCGACGCACGGTTTCGAAGTCGAAACCATTGCCGATGTGGCTGACGAAAACGGTCATCGCATATCAAGCTCCGAGGTGCGCACCGCCCTGGCGGTAGGCGATCTGGAGCGCGCCGCGCACCTGTTGGGCCATACCTACCATATCAGCGGTCATGTCATACACGGACAGAAGCTGGGCCGCAGTATTGGTTATCCCACGCTGAACCTGCGCGTGCCGCCGCTGTGCGCGGCGCGTTCCGGCGTCTATGTCGTGCGTGCCCACGGCTTGGCCGCCCACGCCATCCACGGCGTCGCCAGTCTGGGAGTGCGCCCCACGGTCAGCGAAAACAGCCCGGTATTGCTCGAGGTTCACCTTCTCGACTGCAGCCTGGACGCATACGGTAAACTTACACGGATCGAATTCCTCAGCTATCTGAGGGATGAAGAAAAATTTCCTGACCTACCCACCATGATCGCCACCATCGACATCGATGCGCAAAACGCTCGTGATTATTTCGCCCTCCATGGACTATAGAAACACACTCAATTTGCCCGAAACTTCCTTTCCGATGCGCGGCGACCTGGCGCGCCGCGAACCAGGCTGGATTGCCCAATGGGAAGAAAACAAAGTCTATGCGGCCATACGCGAGGCCAGCCGGGGCCGCCCCAAATTCGTGTTGCACGACGGCCCGCCGTACGCCAATGGCGATATTCACATTGGCCACGCCGTTAACAAGATCCTGAAAGACATCATTGTCAAAAGCCGTTCGATGGCCGGCTTCGATGCGCATTATGTGCCGGGCTGGGACTGTCATGGCATGCCGATTGAAATCCAGATTGAAAAAAAATACGGCAAAAGCCTGCCGGTGGCCGAGGTTCAGGCGAAAGCGCGCGCCTATGCGCTCGAACAGATCGACCGTCAGCGCAAAGATTTCAAACGCCTGGGCGTACTGGCCGATTGGGAACATCCCTATCTGACCATGAATTTCAGCAACGAAGCCGACGAACTGCGCGCGCTGGCGCTCATTCTGGACAAAGGTTATATATACCGCGGGCTCAAGCCCGTGAACTGGTGCTTTGACTGCGGCTCGGCACTGGCCGAGGCCGAAGTGGAATATGCCGACCGCAAAGACCAGGCCGTGCATGTGGCGTTCAAATTTGGCGACCGCGAAAAACTTGCCAAGGCCTTCGGCCTGCCCAGCGTGGAAGACGGCGCCATCGTCATCTGGACCACCACGCCGTGGACGCTGCCCGCCAATCAGGCATTGAATCTTCATCCCGACATCGATTACGCCTTGGTCAAGCTCGATCAGGCACGCGCCACCGGCACCATGTTGATATTGGCCCGCGACTTGGTCGGATCGTGCCTGGATCAATGGCACCTGAGCGGCCACGTGCTGGCCACGACCAAGGGCGCGTCGTTGGCAGGCCTCGAGTTCAAGCACCCTCTCTACGACCTGGACGCCGGCTATCAGCGCATGGCGCCGGTTTATTTGGGCGACTACGTCACGCTTGAAGCGGGAACCGGTGTGGTGCACTCTTCGCCCGCTTACGGTATCGAAGATTTCTTGTCGTGCAAAGCCCATGGATTGCAAGATGAGCAGATTCTGAACCCGGTGATGGGCGATGGCCATTACGTGCCGAATCTGCCCCTCTTCGGCGGCCTGATGATCTGGAAAGCCAATCCCAAAATAGTCGAGGCTCTGGAATCGGTGGGCAGCCTGCTTAAAGTCGAAAGCCACAAGCACAGCTATATGCATTGCTGGCGGCACAAGACGCCCATCATTTATCGCGCCACAAGCCAGTGGTTTGCCAGCATGGATCGACCATCAAAAACCGGGGAATCACTACGTGCAACCGCTTTGGCCGGAATCGATAAAACGGATTTCTTCCCAGCCTGGGGCCGCGCCCGCCTGCATGCCATGATTGCCAATCGCCCCGACTGGACCTTGTCGCGCCAGCGCCAATGGGGTGTGCCCATGGCCTTTTTTGTACACAAAGAAACAGGCCAACTGCATCCCCGCAGCGTGGAGCTGATGGAACAAATTGCGCAACGCGTGGCTCAGAACGGCATCGAGGCCTGGCAAGCGCTCGACCCGCGCGATCTGTTGGGCGATGAAGCCGACCAGTACGTCAAGAACCGCGATACGCTGGACGTGTGGTTCGATTCGGGCACCACCCACACTACCGTGCTGGGCGGCCAGAACCATACTGTCCAAGGCTCGCATGGCGACGAACTTCAATGGCCCGCCGATCTGTACCTGGAAGGCTCGGACCAGCATCGCGGCTGGTTTCACTCGTCGCTGCTGACCAGTTGCATGCTGTATGGCCGGCCGCCCTACAAGGCTTTGCTTACGCATGGCTTCGTGGTGGACGGCCAGGGTCGGAAAATGAGCAAGTCGGTTGGCAACGTCATTGCGCCGCAAAAAATTTCCGATTCACTGGGCGCTGAAATCCTGCGTCTGTGGACAGCCTCTACCGACTATTCCGGCGAACTGTCGATTTCCGATGAAATTCTCAAACGTGTGGTCGAGGGCTATCGCCGCATCCGCAACACGCTCAAGTTCCTGCTTGGCAATCTGCAAGATTTCAATGTTGAAACGGATGCGATGGCGCTTGCGGAAATGTTCGAAATCGACCGCTACGCGCTGGCCATGACCGCGAGCGTGCAAGCCGACGTGCTGGCCAATTTCAATCGCTACGAATTCCAGCCAGCCATGTCGCGCCTGCAAATTTTCTGCTCGGAAGACCTGGGCGCGTTCTACCTCGACATACTCAAAGACCGCCTGTACACAGCCGACAAAAACAGCGTGGCGCGGCGCTCGGCGCAAACCGCCATCCATCACATTACCCACGCGCTCATCAAACTATTGGCGCCTGTTACCTCCTTTACCGCCGAGGAAGCCTGGAAGGATCTGCACATCGGCCATGAAACCGCCAGCATCTTTACCGAGCTCTTCCACACCCTGCCCGACCCGGCCAATGCCCAGGCCCTGATCGATAAATGGAATCGGCTGCGTGAAATCCGCGCCCAGGCCATGCGCCAGATCGAAGCCGTGCGCACCAATGGCGAGATTGGTTCATCACTGGCGGCCGAACTGGATGTCTACGCCAGCGGCGATGACTACCACCTGCTCGCCTCGCTGGAGGACGACCTGCGTTTCGTCTTTATCGTATCGCGCGCCACGCTGCATGAGGCGCCGGGCGACCTGCGCATCGCAGTCAGCCCCAGCCCCCACAAAAAGTGCGAACGCTGCTGGCATCATCGTGCCGATGTCGGTGCCGACCCCGAGCATCCCGAAATTTGCGGGCGCTGCGTCGACAATCTGTTCGGCCTGGGCGAGTTGCGCCATCATGCCTGAGCTAAATCGCGCAGGCGGCGCCATTGCCGCAACCATTCGGCGCAAAAAAAATCGCATGCGCTTCTGGGCATGGATACTGGGCGCCCTACTCATTGTCGTGGTCGACCAATTAAGCAAAAGCTATATCAGCACGCACCTGCCCTATGGGCAGCGCTGGCACGTGCTGCCCTTTTTTGACTTCACCCTGCTGCACAATAGCGGCGCGGCATTCAGTTTTCTGGCCGAAGGGCACGGCTGGCAGCGCTGGCTGTTTACCGCCATCGCGTTGGGCGCCGCCGGACTGATCATTCATCTGCTGCGCCGCAGCCCGAGTCAATGGCTGTTCTGCTCTTCGCTCATGACCATCCTGGCGGGGGCCGTGGGCAACGTCATAGACCGCATCCAGCACGGGTACGTCATTGATTTTTTCCTGTTTTATTGGAAAAATTGGTATTTTCCAGCCTTTAATGTCGCCGATGCAGCCATTACCTGCGGCGCGATTCTACTGATTCTCGACGAACTGCTGCGCTGGCGGCGCGAGCGCCGCAAATTAGCCAAGGAATAGAATATCCACGAACCATGTAGCGACAGGCCTTGTGCCTGTCATCTCTGCAAGATACCGCCTTGACGGCTACCGATTTGCCACCCACAAGGGGTGGCGCTACAAGATTTGCCACCCACAAGGGGTGGCGCTACAAATAGGTGAACCTCTGTGACATTAGATCTGGCGCAAAAACGCATTATCGTTGGCCTGACCGGCGGTATTGCCTGCTACAAGACCGCGGAACTCGTGCGGCGCATCATCGAACGCGGTGCGATCGTCGATGTCGTCATGACAGAGGCCGCCACGCATTTCATTACCCCCGTCACACTACAGGCGCTGTCCGGGCGTCCGGTATTTCTGGACATCTGGGACGCTCGCATACCCAACAACATGGCTCACATCGACCTAAGCCGCGGGGCCGATGCCATCCTCATTGCACCGGCCAGCACCGATTTTATCGCCCGCCTGGCGCAGGGTCTGGCCAACGATCTTTTATCCACGCTATGCGTGGCTAAAGGCACATGCCCACTGCTCGTGGCGCCAGCCATGAATCGCGAAATGTGGCAGCACCCGGCCACAGTGCGCAACGTTCGTCAGATTCAAACCGACGGCGCACAGATACTGGGCCCGGGTGTAGGCGACCAAGCCTGCGGCGAAGTCGGTAGCGGCCGCATGCTCGAACCCAATGAACTGCTGGCCGAGCTGATCGCCTCCTTCCAGCCCAAGGTCCTGGCGCAGCGTCGAGTGGTCATCACTGCGGGGCCTACCATCGAAAAGATCGATCCCATCCGTGTCATCAGCAATCGCTCATCGGGCAAAACCGGTTATGCGATTGCCCAGGCTGCGCGAGAGGCCGGTGCCCAGGTAACCTTGATCTCCGGGCCCACCGCATTGCCAGCCCCTTACGGCGTCGCATGCATCGACGTGGAAAGCGCAGCAGACATGCGTAGCGCGGTCATGCATGCCGTCGCCAACGCCGACCTGTTCATCGCGGTCGCCGCCGTGGCAGACTGGCACGTCGCCAATGCCACCGATAGCAAGATCAAAAAAACCGGCGCTGCCAGCGTGCCCTCATTGAAATTCGAGGCCAACCCCGACATATTGGCCGAAGTGGCGGCGCTCGCGCACGGCCCCTGGTGCGTCGGCTTTGCCGCCGAGACCGAAAACCTGCACGAATACGCCCAGGCAAAGCGGCAACGCAAGGCGGTTCCCTTGCTGGTGGGCAACCTGGCGCAGCACGCCATGAGCGCCGATGACACCGAACTGGTGCTGTTCGACGATCAAGGATCGCACCCGCTGCCGCGTCTGCCCAAGATCGAAGCCGCGCGCCAACTGATTCAGGCTATTGCCAGCCGCATCCCCAGCCCATAAATATGAAAAAAATTGCCTTAAAGATTCTTGACCCTCGCATGAACGACTACTTGCCGGCCTACGCGACCGCCGGCTCGGCGGGTCTGGATCTGCGCGCCTGCCTGGATACGCCCATCACCCTGGAGCCGGGCGCCTGCGAGCTCATTCCGACTGGCCTGTCCATGCACATTTCCGATCCCGCCTACGCAGCCATCATCCTGCCGCGCTCGGGGCTGGGGCACAAGCACGGCATCGTGCTGGGCAACCTGGTCGGCCTGATCGACTCGGACTACCAGGGGCCGCTCATGGTGTCAGCCTGGAACCGCGGCCAACACGCCTTTGTGCTGCAGCCCATGGAGCGACTGGCGCAATTGGTCGTTGTACCCGTGCAGCATATTGAATTCGACATCGTTTGCGATTTCGACGAAAGCGCGCGAGGCGCAGGCGGGTTTGGAAGCACTGGGCGCGGGTGACTCATCGCGCCCCTCCCGCTTTAACCATGCCCCAGGTAAGCCGCCTGAATTTCCGGCGACGACAGCAGCTCCTTGGCCGAACCTTCCTGCAGCAGTCGACCGACTTCCAGTACGTAGCCGCGGTCGGCCAGCTTCAGCGCCATGCGCGCGTTCTGCTCGACCAGCAGAATGGTGACTCCGGTGTCGCGAACGTCGCGCAGCACCTGGAAGATGTTGCGCACGATAATGGGTGCAAGGCCCAGACTGGGTTCGTCAAGCAATAGCAGCCTGGGCTTGGTCACCAGAGCGCGACCGATGGCGAGCATCTGCTGCTCTCCGCCGGACAGCGTGCCGGCCAACTGAGCGCGCCGCTCGTACAGTCGGGGAAAAATCGTGTACACCTGTTCGCAGCTTTTATTGATTTCCGCAGGAGGTCGGGTAAAACCGCCCAGGCGCAGGTTCTCGGCAACAGACAGTGTGCCGAAGACGCGCCGACCTTCCGGCGACTGGCCTATCCCCAATCGCACGATTTTGTCGGCGCCCAGGCGCGTCGTCTCATGACCAGCGAAGGTGATCTTGCCCGCTTGCGGTGCAATCAGGCCGCTGAGCGTGCGCATCAGCGTTGTTTTTCCGGCGCCATTGGCACCCAGGATGGCCACCACTTCGCGCTCAGCAACACGCAGGGAAATACCCTTGAGCGCCTGTATATGACCATAGTTGACGTGCAAGTCTTCGATTTCCAGCAATGGGGTCATGGGGTCACCTGCTCTTGTCTTACGGCTTGCATCAACGGATCTTCATCATCGTCATCCTGACCGAGGTAGGCCTCGATCACCAAAGGGTTTCTGCGAATTTCTTCTGGTTTGCCCTCCGCGATCTTCTTGCCAAAATTGATGACAACAATGCTGTCGGTAACGTTCATCACCACGCTCATGTCGTGCTCGACCAGAATCACCGTAACGCCGGCGTCACGGATGGCGCGGATGGTGTCGTTCAGACCAGCGGATTCAAACTCGTTCAACCCAGCCGCAGGTTCGTCCAGAATGATCAGCTCGGGCTTTGCGACCAGTGTGCGCGCCATCTCGACGCGCCGCTGCGCGCCGTAGGGCAGCGACGTGGCGTTTTCATGCGCGACATCGGCCAGGTTCAATTGCCGCAGCACCTCCATCGCCCGATCGATCAGCGTTTGTTCCTCGCGCCGCTGGGCGGGTGTGTTCAGCAGGCCCTGCCACCATTTTTGGCGTATCTGCAGATGCTCGCCGGCAATGACATTTTCCAGCACACTCATATCAGCGAACAGGCGGATGGTCTGGAACGTGCGGCGTATACCCGCCTTTGCGACGCTGTGCGGCGGGCGACCGGTCAGGTCTTCACCGTGCCAGCGAATGTGCCCATTGGTCGGTTTGTAGACGCCTGTAATCATATTGAACACCGTCGTCTTGCCCGCGCCGTTCGGGCCGATCAGACCAACGATCTCGCCACGCCGGACGCGAAAGCTCAGATCATCGACCGCCCGCAGGCCACCGAAACTGATGCCAATGCCGTCGAGCTCGAGCAGTGTTTCGCCACTTGCCGGTGCCTGATCGGAACGCGCTGCCTGGTTCATGCTCCTCTCCTGCGCGCGGGCCAGATGCCTTGCGGCCTGAGCACCATAACGACAATCATGGCAATGCCGAAGACCAGATAACGGTATTGCGCCAGGCCGGTGAAAATCTGCGGCACGACGAACATCATGGCGGTACCCAGCAGTACGCCGGGCACCGAGCCCTGGCCGCCCACCAGCACGATGGCAAACAGCACGACCGAATCGGTAAACTGAAACGAGCCGGGGCTGACTGCCGACAACTGCATGGCAAACAGGGTGCCGGCCAGCCCGGCAATGCCAGCGGCCAGCGCGAACGCGGCCACCTTGTACTTGTGCGCATTCACGCCCAACGTCGTGGCGGCCAGTTCGTCGTACTTCAGATAGCGAAACGTGCGCCCAAGCGCCGAGCGATCCAGGTTGCGCATCACCCATAGCACGAGCGCCAGCGCAACCCAGTTCAGGTAGAACAAATCGCTTTGACTGCCGAACGAATGACCGAACACCGTCGGGCCGCCAATGCCGAAAATGCCGTCGGGCCCACCCGTGAGCCCAAGCAGATTATTTTTCATTGCCAACACGAAGATAGCATTAAAACCGATCGTCACCACCAGCAGATAGTCGCCACGCAGCTTGACGATGGGCGCAGACAGAATCGCTCCCAGTGCCGCCGAAACCACAACGGCCACGGGGAGAGTCCACAGAATCGGCCAGCCGAAAGTGGACGACAGGATCGCGCTGATATAGGCGCCGACACCAAAATACACGGCGTGCCCCATGTCATACATGCCGGCGCGCCCCAGCACAATGTCCTGCGACAGCGCGACAATAGCGTAGATGGCGAAGATGCCCCCGACCGTAATCCAGGCCGGCGACAAGGCCACCGGCAGCAGCAGGCCGACGCACCAGAGCAGCGGGCCGACAAAGCACAGCAGTTTAGTCAAGCCCGACGGCTTGACTACGGCGTCCGAGGACGGAGAAAACGGAGCCGGCGTTGCGGCTTCAGTGTTAATAACGTGCTTATCCATGGATTACACCTTTTCCGCGACGCGCTCACCCAGCAGGCCGGTCGGCCGTACCAGAAGAATCGCAATCAGCAATGCAAATGTGATGGCATCTTGCCAGGAGCTCGACACATAACCAGCGGCGAATGCGTTGAACAGGCCCAGCAGCAGTCCGCCCAGCATGGCACCCGGAATATTGCCTATACCGCCGATAATCGCGGCGATAAACGCGCTCAGGCCATAGGACCAGCCCATGGTGAAATAGGCCTGGCGGTAGTACAGGCCGATAAATAGGCCGCCCACAGCGCCCAGCACCGGACCGATGACAAATACGATGGCGATCACCCGATTGACGTTGATGCCCATGAGCCGCGCGGCGTCCTGGTCGATCGCCGCAGCGCGGATAGCCGTTCCCAGGCGGGTGTGATGCACGAATAAATACAGCGCCACCATCAAGACAAACGCGCCGATCATGATCAGCAGTTGCACGAAACTAAGGTAAGCACCGGCGATGTGCCAGGTAATGTCGGGCAATAAATTACTGGGGAACACCCGCACATTTGGCCCCCAGATCAGCATGATGCCGTTTTCGATCAGCATCGAGGCGCCGAGGGCGGACACTACGGGCGACAGGCGATGCGCGCGGCGCAGTGGCTTGTAGGCCAGTTGATCCAGAAGGGTACCCGTAACAGCCACCGCGATCATTGCAATAATGAAGGCCAGCGCCAGCAAAACCGGCGTGGACAAGCCGCCGAACGCGCCGGTGGTCAGGGTGGTCAGGCCAATGAAGGCTCCCAGGATGCATAGGTCTCCATGGGCGAAGTTGATCAGCTTCAACACCCCGTAGACCATCGTATAGCCGAGCGCAATCAGCGCGTAGATGCCGCCAACCGTCAGCCCATTGATGAATTGCTGAAGAATAAAGTCCATCGATCAGTTTCCGTGGATAGCCGCACAAGCGGCGTACGCGCAGCGTGGGCCGCACGGAAGTGGCGCCGCACATCGGACGATGCGCGGCGCCGCGCTCTGGCGGTATTACTTCGTGGTCGGATAGACTGTTTTGTAGTCGCCGTTGGCCTGGACTTCAAAGGCGGCCATCGGGCTGCCGACCCGTTCGCCCTTTGCGTCCCAGGTGAAGGGACCGGTCACGCCGTCGAAGGGCTTGTGCATAGTGTGCATCCAGGGAATCAACTTGGCCGTGTCGGTGCTCTTGGTGCTTTTGATGGCAGCAAAGACAGCGCGCAGACCATCAGCGTTGGTGAAGGTGTAGATGCTCGGAGGCGCCGAACCGTAGGCTTGCACGTAATCGGCCAGGAACTTCTTGGCTTCTGGATAGGGCAAGTTTTTCGGGGAAGGGACGTTGATAATGATCGCACCCTGGGCCGCATTGCCGGCCATCTTGGCGAACGCCACATTTTGGTTGGCATCGCCGCCGACAAAAGTCGTTTTCATGCCCAGTTGCATCATTTGCGCGCGAATCAGACCACCGTCCGTGTAGTAGCCCGAGAAATACAACACATCAGGGTTTTTGGATTTCAACTTGGTCAGCACGGCCGTGTAATCTTGCGTGCCGGCGTTGATGTAGTCTTTCGCAACAATATTGCCGCCGTCCGCCTTGATGGCTTTATCGGCGCTGTCAGCCAGGCCGGTAGCATAGCTTGAGTGGTCGCTGAGAATAACGATGCGTTTGTAGTGCTTGACCTTGACGAGGTAATCGGCGGTGAACAAGGCCTCCGCGCTGTTGGGTGGCGCGTTGCGGAAGAATGTCTTCCATCCTTTTTGAGTCAGTTCGTCGCTAGTGCCATCGGATGTCTGAATAACATTGGCAGCAGCATAAATAGGGGCTGCGGCCAGCGCGGCACCACTGGTGTAGGTACCAATCACAGCGATTACACCAGCATTAACCAGCTTGCGGGCGCAGATGGCAGCTTGCGCCGGCTTGCCTTCGTCGTCGCAGACGGTGACCTGAATCTTGCGCCCCAACAACCCGCCTTCGGCATTCTGTTGTTTGACCAGCAGTTTCACCCCGTTCTCGATTCCTTGCCCTTCTCCTGCGTATTCCCCTGTGATCGGCGCCTGCACCCCAATCTGGATAGGGCCGCTGGCCGCAACTGCTGTGCCCGCACCCATTGCCAGCGTAGCCGCCACTGAAACCGCAGAAAGTTTTGTCAGCTTGTTCATCTTCAAGTTCTCCTGATCCAACCGTTTAACCACAATTGATAAATTATTTGATAGTGCCGGCCGCCACGAAGGGTGGCTTGCAGTATTTCTCGCTTTAAACAACCATCCAAGATATCGGATCCAAAATATTATATTTCCTTAGCCAGGTGAAGCACAAGCTTTTAAGCGAAAAGGACACAACCCAAAGCATGTACGTCACCCCACCATCATCAGGCTGGCATTGCCGCCCGCCGCAGTGGTATTGATGCTGACCGAAACCTCCCGCAAAAGGCGATCCAGCACATAACGCCGACCCGTCAGAATTTCGTCGGCACTTAGGCCTTGCACCGAAATAATGGGGCCGGTGCGCGCCGCAACGCGTTGATTGATCTCACACAAAGTGTCGCTGTCGCCTTCAAACAGGACGCTTTGATAGTCGCCCTGCTCAATTTCACTGTCGGGCACCATGCGCAGTGATTTTTTCTGATCAGAATCGAGCGTGGCGTAGAACGCCTTGCCCACCGGATTGTCCAGCAAGGCCAAGGTGTTTCCGGTTGAGGTACCCGCCTGGTATTGCACCTGTGCACCCAGCTGGCTGGCGGCAATGCACAGCACGCATCCGCGCGGTTTGAGGTGATAAAAATTATTTTCGCCGGTAGGCCCCTGCAAGGTGATCTGGGCGTCGTGCGCCCCCTCAGTCAGTTCACAACCGGCCGGCAAGCCGCCGGCGGGCCGTTGCGCGAGCAGGCGCAACAGATACAATGGCCCGCCCGCCTTGGGACCCGTGCCCGACAGGCATTCGCCGCCAAAGGGTTGCACCCCCACCACGGCGCCCACGATATTGCGGTTTACATATAAATTGCCCGCACGTATTCGCCGGCTCACACGCGCGATGGTTTCATCGATACGCGTGTGCACGCCAAAGGTTAAACCGTAGCCTGTCGCATTAATTTGATCGATCACAGAATCCAGGTCGTTGCGGGCGTAACGCACAATATGCAGCACCGGCCCGAACACCTCTTTTTTAAGCGCGGCCACGTCGCTGATCTCAATCAGCGTAGGGGCAACAAAAGTGCCATGCTGGCAAGACGCATCAAGGTCAAGCTGGTCAACTTTGTGACCCGCCTCGCGCATGGCCTGAATATGGGCCCGGATGGCGGTTTGAGCCTGAACATCGATGACCGGCCCGACATCGACGCTCAGGCGATCAGGATTGCCCACGCACAATTCGCGCATAGCGCCGCGCAACATCGAGAGCACATGATCGGCGCAATCTTGCTGCACACACAAAACACGCAAGGCCGAGCACCGCTGCCCGGCGGAATCAAAGGCCGATGTCAGGACATCGAAGACGACCTGCTCGGCCAGGGCCGAGGAGTCGACCACCATGGCATTTTGCCCACCAGTCTCGGCAATCAGCACAATGGGATGGCCGGCGTCGTCGAGCCGCTGCGACAGGGTTCTGGAAATCAGTTGCGCTACTTCGGTCGAACCGGTAAACATCACGCCGCGCACCCGCGGGCTTGCCACCAGCGCGGCGCCTACCGTTTCACCCTGCCCCGGCAACAACTGCACCGCACCCGCCGGTACGCCGGCGCGGCGCAAAATCGCCACAGCCTGCGCGGCGATCAGGCAAGTCTGCTCGGCAGGCTTGGCCAACACGGGATTGCCGGCGGCAAGCGCTGCTGCAACCTGGCCCGTAAAAATCGCCAAAGGGAAATTCCAAGGACTAATACACAACACCGGCCCCAAGGGGCGATGCGTGTCATTGGAAAACGCAGCCGTAATCTGGCCGGCGTAATAGCGCAGAAAATCAACCGCCTCGCGCACCTCGGAAATGGCGTTGGGCAACGATTTCCCGGCTTCGCGCACGATCAGCCCCAGCAAGGGCTGCATTTCATCTTCAAGCAATTGCGCGGCACGCATCAGGCACTGTGCCCGCACGCTGACAGGCGTGGCCTGCCAGATAGGTGCCGCATGTTGCGCCTCGTCCAGAGCCGCCTGCACATCTGCCCCGCTGGCCTCCATCACAAAACCCACGATATCGCGATGATCGGCCGGATTGTGCACCGCGCGGGAGCGCGACTGGTCCCACTCGTCGTTGCGTTCGCCCACCAAAGGCATCGCGCGCCAAGGTGCCGCACCATTGCCCAACAAGGCCGCCGACAAGGAGCCCAGGCGTTGCTCATTGCTTAAGTCCAGGCCGGCCGAGTTCGGGCGGGCATCGCTCGAGCGATATAAGTCGCGCGGCAAGGGAATCTTGTCATGCGGCGCACCCAGGGGCTGAATGCGCAGTGCCGCGGCGACCGGATCGCCAATCAGGGCATCGACGGGAATTTCCGCGTCGCCTATCTGATTGACAAACGAGGTATTGGCGCCGTTTTCCAGCAAGCGGCGCACCAGATACGCCAGCAAGGTTTCGTGCGTGCCCACCGGCGCATAAATACGGCACGGACGATTAAGCTTGCCCTGTGCAGTCGACCCGGTCACCTCTTCATAAAGCGCCTCGCCCATGCCATGCAGGCACTGGAACTCGTACTGTCCGGGATAATAATTCTGCCCCGCCAAGTGATAGATGCTTGCCATCGTATGCGCGTTGTGCGTGGCAAACTGCGGATAAACCGCCGCCGGGTCGGACAACAGCTTGCGCGCACACGCCAGATAAGAGATATCGGTATAGATCTTGCGCGTGTATACCGGATACCCCTCCAGTCCATCAACCTGCGCACGCTTGATTTCCGAATCCCAATAGGCGCCTTTGACCAGACGCACCATCAGACGATGTGAACTGCGCCTGGCCAGATCGATCACGTAATCGATGACAAACGGCGCACGCTTTTGATAGGCCTGAATGACAAAGCCAATACCATTCCAGCCGGCCAGTTGCGGGTCGAAGCACAGGGCCTCAAGCAAATCCAGCGACATTTCCAGACGATCCGCCTCTTCCGCATCGATATTCAAGCCGATGTCATAGCTGCGCGCGAGCAGCGCCAGGGCGGTCATGCGTGGTAAAAGCTCGACCATGACGCGCTCGCGCTGCGCGCGGCCATAGCGCGGGTGCAAAGCCGACAGCTTGACGGAAATACCCGGCCCCTCGTAGATGCCTCGGCCTTGCGAGGCCTTGCCGATGGCATGTATGGCCTGTTCGTACGAGGTGTAATAGCGGCTCGCGTCCTCAGCTGTGGTGGCGGCTTCGCCCAGCATGTCGTAAGAATAGCGAAAACCCTTGATCTCATGCTTGCGGCTGTTGGCAATGGCGGCCGAAATGGTTTGCCCTGCGACAAACTGTTCGCCCATCATGCGCATGGCGATATTCACGCCTTTGCGTATCAATGGCTCTCCGCCCTTTCCTATGAGGCGCGTCAGCGCCCTGGACAAAGACTGTTCGCTATTGCTGCTGACAAGCTTGCCGGTCAGCATCAGGCCCCACGTTGCCGCATTGACAAATAGCGAAGGCGACTCGCCCACGTGCGACTTCCAGTCCCCATGGCTGATTTTGTCGCGAATCAGCGCATCGCGCGTCGCCCGATCAGGAATGCGCAGCAATGCCTCGGCCAGGCACATTAGCGCCACGCCCTCCTGGCTCGATAATGAAAACTCCTGAATCAGCCCCTCTACCCCGCCCCCGCCCCGCTTGCTGCGCAAAGCGTTTACCAGGCGGCTGGCCAGCGCATGAACGTCGGCCGTTTGCAGAGCACGAGCCTGATCGGCCAGCAAAGGCACACATTCGGTCTCCGGCCGCCGATAAGCCGCCGTAATGGCGGCGCGCAACACTGACTGGGGTTGCACCTCTTGCGCAAATTCGTAAAAAGGCAGCGGCGCATCGGTCAGGTGTGCCGTCTCGACGGCGCTACTTGCGTCGGAAGCGTTCAGATACGAGACCTCGGCCGGCAACTGTCCGTGTTCAATGGCCTCTACATACGATAGGATCGCCTGTTTGTGCAACCAGTGCGGCGTACGCCCCAATTTTTCAGCGGCGCTTTTGAGTCGCTCGCGCAGAGCGTCATCTACTTTGACGCCTAATGTCGTGCTTGCCATCGCTGTATTCCCATTGCATCTCGGCACCCGCTTGCACGGACATTGCAAAGCGCCTTTGAGCCGTTGTTCTGAATAATGAGATGAAATACTAAACGGGTTGCAACGATTATTAAATTGAGGTTAACCCTATATTCGAAAACAACACCTTTTAGGTGCAACCTTTGAGACGCACCGCTGTGTTGGAGGATATGGGCTGATGCGACAGTTGGGCGGCCATCACGCTGGCCAAGTCTTGCAGCGCTATCTGGTGGCTTTGAACCAGCGCAGCGATCCCCGCCCCCGCCGGCACGTTTATCTGAGCCTGGCAAATCATGGCCGCCTGTTTGGGCTGGTTGACCGGCGTCAAGCGCCAACTGGCGTCAACGACCACGCCTTGCCGATAGATTGAATCAAATCGATGAACGACAATATCGATCTTCCACAACGGCATTTTTTTTAGCGCAACGCCAACCGGCACCTCAAGCACGCCCAGCCGCCGGGCCAAATCATAAGCCAGCGCCTGACGAATTTCGCTATCAAGCGGCGCCGCCCACAACGAATTGTTCAAGGGCGTAAGCACCACGCTGTCGGGCGTCCCTATAACGATTTGCGGTCGATTAACCTGGGCAGGAATCGATACCGCCTGGACGCTGATTACATATGCGGGCGGGATCGAGCCACTACTGGCCGCCCGAGCTGGCGCCGCTTCAGGCAGCAAGGTGTAATACTGGCTGCGAGGGGACGCGCAGCCCACTGCCAACAGCAGCACGCTCAACATCGGCATCAACTTGAAAACACGCATCATGGCTCCCTGGAACCTTGGCTGTTAATGGTTGTTGGACGGCAACACGTCGACGGAGCGTCCCCGTAAAAGTGCGCTGGGATGAGTCTGCAGATAATCAGCCAACGCGCGCAGCGATTTGGCCGCATCGCCCAATTCGCGTAAAGTCTGCGCCAAATTGTCATTCATGGGCGAGTCGTCGGCCAGCATGCTATTGACCCGGCCCAAAGACTGTTGCGCTGCCTTCAACGTTGCCGTCGCCTGTGGCGCGACCTCGGTCTGCAAGCGCTTGATAAGCTTGGTCAGGGATTTCAGACTAGCGCGCAGATCCTGGCTTATGCCATCAAACGGCACGGCATCGAGCTTGGTCACGATGCTGCTCAACTGTTGCTGCAAACGGTCAAAGCTCCCGGCGATTGTGGGCAGCACCACCGGCACGGCCGCGCTATCGAAATCAACGGGCGGCGCCTTGGGGAAGAAGTCCAGAGCGATATACTGCTGGCCGGTCAGCAGATTGGCCGAACGTATTTGCGCGCGCAAGCCATGCTTGACCAACGGGCCCAGCAAAGCCTGGCCTTCGTAGCCTTCTTTCTCGCTCGCAGTGAAAAGATCCTGGTAGGCATGGCCAAAGCGCGACGGATACAACCGTGTTTTTACCAAGACCACAAAACGTTTGATTTTGGCGTTGTATTCCAGATCAATGTCGTATACCTTGCCCAGATCCATGCCATGAAAGTCCACGGGCGCGCCGATTTTCAGGCCACGCACGGATTGTTCGAACACCATATCAAGCCGAAACGGCGTCCCGTCGGGTTCGGCCATGGCCTCACCCTGCGTCGCGCTAATCGGAAACACCGAATCGGCCGCAGACGGCTTGGCGTCTGGGTAATCTTCAGCTGACGCAAACGCTATGCCGCCCGCCAAAACCGAAGCAAGGGATCCCGTCTGCACCACGAAACCCTCTGCGCTGAGCGATACATTAACGCCGCTGACATACCAAAACCGAGTAGCACTGGTTACAAACTTGTCATTGGGAGCGTCAATAAATACCTGAATATGCACATTCTGGCCTTTGGGACCGAGATCGTATCCAATCACCCGCCCGACCTGAATGCGTCGATAATAAACCGGCGACCCAACCTCTAACGACCCTAAATCCGGGCTGATCAGGGTAAATCTTCGCCCGGGCCGGTCACTGGTAATTTCGGGTGGCTTTTCCAGCCCTACGAAATCATACTTGGCCGTTCGAGACGCGCCTTTAGCGCTATCGGATTCCTTGGCCGTGTCCACGGCAATATAGGCTCCCGACAGCAAAGTGCCCAGACCCGATACACCACTGATAGCCAACCTTGGGCGCACTACCCAGAAACGGGTCCCCTCCTGCGTAATGTAGCCCGACCCCTCGCGGTTAAGCTTAATATGCACCAGCACTTTGTGGCGATCTTCCGACACCCGAATATCGGTAACGGTGCCAATTGTCACGTCTTTATAGCGCACCTTGGTTTGCCCGACCTCCAGCCCGTCGGCCGATTCGAAGCTGACTGTCACGGTAGGCCCTGTGTGCAGCCAATCTTTGACGACCAGCGACAAGCCTATCGCCGCTGCCAGCAGCGGTACAAGCCAAATCCAGGAGACTCGGGTCTGCTGCCTGGGTGCGACGACCGGCTCGGGCGCCGCGCGAACGGCTTCTACCGGCGTGCCAGAGGGCTCGACATTCGAATTCACGGGCTCGGACGAGGTTGGCGTTTCGCTCATGCCTTTCTTCTTTATACGGCCTGGGTAGCGGGGTTGTCGAGCGATTGATCAAGGCCCATGGGCCGACCACAGAATTGCAAGCCGGAAGACTCCCGGCCTGGATCGGCATCCCAGCCTTGGCGAGGGTCATAGCTCATGGCCGCAAACATCGTCAGAACGACCACAATGCCGAAACTGGCCGCGCCAGGACCCGCCGTTACCTGCGACAGGCCTGGAAAATTGGCCATTGCCGACAGCAACAGCACGACAAACACATCCAGCATCGACCACTGACCAATGAACTCGACCAGCTCATACAAGCGCGTGCGCTGACGGGCAATGGCCACGCCTTTCCACTGCCGTTGCATCAACAACACCGCCAGTGCGAACAGCTTGGTCATGGGCACCACCACACTGGCGACAAAAACGATTAACGCAAGATCCCAGGAGCCCAGGCGCCAAAGCTCGATGACCCCACCCAAAATCGTATGCGCCGTGACGCCCGTGGGCATGCGTATCCGCATGACGGGCAATATATTGGCAGGAATATACAAAACGCCGGCAGTAATCACAAAAGCCCAGGTGCGAGACACGGAGTCGGGCTTGCGAAAATAATTGTTCGCACCACAACGGCCACACGAATAAGAACCCGAAACGGAAGCGATACTTTGCACATTGCCGCAAGAATGGCAAGCCGCGACAATGCGTCCAGGTTCCACATCTGCGCCCGACTGCGACACCAGGCCATCGTCTTCAGCCATGCGCCACAGTCGCTGCGCGGTGACTCGACTTAAAGCCGTAAGCAAAACCGCAAGAACACCGAAGGCCCACAGGCCAGGCCCAGGCTCGACCTGCGCCAAACCAGACAATTTGACTATCGCCACCAGGATGCCAAGCAGCAGCACCGGCACCATGCACCACGAAGACAGAACGTGCAGAACACGCATGCCCCAATGAAAATCGGCAGGCAGGCGCTGCAAAATAATTGCGTGCATGGCCCAGAATAAAAACAGCAACTGCGTCAACGGCAAGGCGAAACCGAACAAACCCGTCATGAGCGCCACCAGTGGACGGCCCTGCTGCCAAGTGAGAATGAGCGCGTTGGGCAAGGTGGCGTTGATCTGCCTGCCATTGGCGGCAAGCGTGGCAATCGGAAAATAATTGGCCATTGCAAAAACGATCAAGGCTGCGAGCGTCAGCGCGAGCCAGCCCTTGAGCGGCAGCGCGCTTTGGCGATACAGGACATAGCCACAACGCAGACAGGCTGCGCTGGCCCCTTTGGCAATGGGAATGCGCTGGTGCAACTGCGCGCAATGCGGGCAGGCTATCAGTGACCGCCGCGTCATCAATCGACGAGCTCGGCTTCCGAACCCACCGCCGCTCGCGGCTTGGCTTTGGCCGCCTTATCGCCCAGAGACAACACGACTTTGTCGTGCGCGTCGAGATCAACCGTAACACTGCCGCCGCCTGCCAGTTGACCGAACAGCAGTTCGTCGGCCAGAGCGCTGCGTATGGTGTCCTGGATAAGCCGCTGCATGGGCCGCGCGCCCATAAGGGGGTCGAAGCCTTTACGTGCGAGAAAATCGCGCAGTGCTTGGGAAAACACCACCTCGACATGCTTCTCGTGCAACTGGTCTTCGAGCTGCATGAGGAATTTGTCGACCACGCGCAAAATGACTTCGCGCGACAACGGGGTGAATCCGATGATGGCATCGAGGCGATTGCGAAACTCGGGCGTAAACATGCGCTTGATATCGACCATTTCGTCGCCAGTCTTGGCTGCCGTGGAAAAGCCAATGGATGCTCGGTTCAACGTATCGGCGCCAGCGTTGGTCGTCATGACAATGATTACATTGCGAAAATCGGCCTTGCGACCATTGTTGTCGGTCAAAGTGCCATGATCCATGACCTGAAGCAAGATATTGAAGACATCGGGGTGCGCCTTCTCGATTTCGTCGAGCAGCAGCACACAATGCGGCTGTTTGCTCACCGCCTCGGTCAGTAGACCGCCCTGATCAAAACCCACGTAGCCCGGGGGCGCGCCGATCAGACGCGATACCGTGTGACGCTCCATGTATTCCGACATATCGAAGCGCAAGAGTTCGATGCCCAGCGTAAACGCCAATTGCCGCGCCACCTCGGTTTTACCCACCCCTGTTGGACCCGAAAACAGGAAAGATCCAATAGGCTTGTCAGGCCGCCCGAGGCCTGAACGCGCCATTTTGATGGCGCCGGCCAGGGCTGCAATAGCCACATCCTGGCCGAACACCACGGTTTTAAGGTCGCGTTCAAGGGTGGCCAGCTTGTTGCGATCATTGCTCGATACGTTTTGAGGCGGTATGCGGGCGATCTTGGCCACCGTGGCTTCGACCTCGGCCTTGCCGATCAGCTTCTTTTGCCGCGAACGCGGCAACAACCGCTGCGCCGCACCGGCCTCATCGATGACATCGATAGCCTTGTCAGGCAGAAAGCGATCGTTGATATGACGCGCCGACAATTCAGCCGCTGCCGTAATGGCTGCCGCCGAATACCGCACGCCGTGGTGCGCTTCGAAGTGCCCTTTGAGGCCACGCAGAATTTGTATGGTCTGCTCGACCGTAGGTTCGGCGACATCGATTTTCTGGAAGCGGCGCGCCAGCGCATGGTCTTTTTCGAAAACGCCGCGATATTCGTTATATGTGGTGGCGCCCATGCACTTGAGCTGCCCCGAGGACAGGGCCGGCTTGAGCAGGTTTGACGCGTCCAACGTGCCGCCCGAGGCCGAGCCTGCGCCGATCAGGGTGTGGATTTCGTCAATGAACAAAACCGCGTTGACGTTGTCTTTAAGCGACTTGAGCACGGCTTTAAGGCGCTGCTCGAAGTCGCCCCGATATTTCGTACCGGCCAGCAAGGCGCCCATGTCGAGCGCATACACCTGGGCGTTAGCCAGAATATCGGGCACCTCGCCGCGGGTTATGCGCCAAGCCAGGCCTTCGGCGATGGCGGTCTTGCCCACACCGGCCTCGCCCACCAGCAGAGGATTGTTTTTGCGCCGACGACACAGAACCTGGATGACGCGCTCGACCTCGAGCTCGCGACCAATGAGCGGGTCGATGCGGCCTTGTTTGGCCTCGGTGTTGAGATCGAGGGCATAAAGCTCGAGCGGCGATTTCTGCTGATCGGGCTTGTGTTCGGTGTCCGGGCTGGCTTGCCGCGCCGGCTCTCCGGTGGGCTCATCCGCGGTTTTGGTAATGCCATGAGAGAGAAAATTGACGGCATCGAGGCGAGTTACACCCTGCTGCTGCAAGTAATACACCGCGTGCGAGTCTTTCTCGCCATACATCGCCACCAGCACATTGGCGCCGGTCACCGTGTTTTTTGAGGAACTACCCGACGAAACATGCATGATCGCACGCTGGATCACACGCTGAAAACCCAAGGTGGGTTGCGTGTCGACCTCGCCATCGCCCGGGAACACGGGCGTGTTTTCAGCAATGAACTTGCGCAGATCCTGGCGCAGAGCATCAATATTGGCCGAACACGCACGCAGCACCCCGACCGCCGAGGCGTTGTCGAGCAAGGAGAGCAACAAGTGCTCTACGGTAATAAATTCGTGTCTTGCAGTACGGGCCTCTACAAAGGCCATATGCAAGCTGACTTCAAGTTCTTCGGAAATCACGCTTCCTCCATGACATTTCGAAGCGAACAAAACGCGTTGACAGAATCTATTCTATGACTAAATCTTGCCCGCGTATCGTCCAAACACCCCTGATGTTACCGGATTGCATCAAAACCGGGAATTTATTCATTCGACCCCACACGGAAAGTCAGACTTCAGGCGCCGGCTCCATCACACATTGCAAGGGATGCTGATGCGTACGCGCCAGCTGGCGAACCATCTCGACGCGAGTCGCCGCGATATCCCGCGGGTAGACGCCGCACACACCACGTCCCTCATGATGCACAAGCAACATGATGCGCGCGGCGTCCTCTTCATTCTTATGAAAAATCTGCTGCAGCACATGCACCACGAATTCCATTGGGGTGTAGTCATCGTTGAGCAGAATTACTTGGTACAAAGGGGGCGGCGCAAGCCGTGCGGCTTGATGATCCAGCACCGTTTCACGCTGATTTTGGGTTGTCAGAGCCATATAAAAAAACAAAACAATCACATGCCGATGAAGGCGCCGCCGGACGGACTGCGGTCCGGGCCTTATACTGCCAACCTGATTTCGGGCACCAAGTCGGGTTTATTTATCATAAAACACCCGATAAATCGTATAATAAGTCAAGAAAAAAAAGGCTTTCTAGCCAAATAAGTGCTTTCCATAGTTGACGAGCATGAATACATTAAGCATTATCATCATATTCTGAATGTTTTCACACTGATTCGAGAGGCCGTCCGCATGTCAGATTCATCCACACCCACTGTCCCCGGGGATACTCAAAAACTAATAGGGACCGTTAAATGGTTTAACGACGCCAAAGGTTTCGGTTTTATTACCCCGGACAACGGCGGCGAAGACCTGTTCGCTCATTTCTCATCAATCCAGATGAACGGCTTCAAGACACTTAAAGAAGGGCAAAAAGTGGCTTTCGAAATCGCTCAAGGCCCCAAAGGGAAGCAAGCCCTTAACATCACGGCAGCCTAGCCGTCACGGCGGTCATAATCATACATGTTTGCCGCACACAAAATAACGGGGCTAGTTAGCCCCGCGTTTTTTTTCGGCGCCGCATTGTTAGCCGGCACGATGCAGGCCAGCCCATGCAGCGCCCAGGTCACGCAACTCCTGCCCACCACCGAAATTGCCATCGGCGCACAAACGGTGCAAGCGGAAATTGCCGCCACCGAAACCAGCCGCGAACAAGGCCTGATGTACCGGAAATCGCTGCTGCCCGATCACGGCATGCTGTTCGTATTCGACCGCGCAGACGTCCAATGTTTCTGGATGAAAAATACGCTTTTGCCGCTATCCATCGCATTTATTGCAGGCAATGGCAAAATCCTGAATACCGCCGACATGCAGCCTCAAACCGAAGACGCACACTGCGCCGTAGGGCCAATTGTCTATGCTCTGGAAATGCAGCAAGGCTGGTTCTCCGCGCACCACATACACGCCGGCCAAGTGGTCACAGGCCTGCCCAAGCCCTAAAGAAGTATGCATTTTTTGTAGCGGCACCCCTTGTGGGTGCCATTTTTTTCTTGCCTATATGGCAGCCACAAGGGCTGCCGCTACAACAAGGGCTGCCGCTACAACAAGGGCTGCCGCTACAACAAGGGGTGCCGCTACCAGGCCACATCTCCCAACCAACGCCTACACTCGCTCCAGGATGAGCGCTATGCCCTGTCCCACGCCTATACACATCGTGCACAAGGCGTAGCGCCCACCCGTGCGATGCAATTGATTCACGGCGGTAATCGCCAGGCGGGCACCGCTGGCGCCCAGCGGATGACCCAAGGCAATGGCTCCGCCATTGGGATTGACACGCGAGTCATCATCGGGCAGGCCCAACAAGCGCATGACCGCCAATCCTTGTGCTGCAAACGCCTCGTTAAGCTCAATGACATCCATCTGGGCCAACGTCAACCCGGCCAACGCCAACACTTTTTGAGATGCAGGCGCCGGCCCTATTCCCATAATGCGCGGCTCAACACCGGCCGTAGCCATGGCGACCACGCGCGCGCGCGGTGTCAACCCCTGTGCCTTGGCCATGGACTCGGATGCCACCAGCAAGCCGCAGGCCCCGTCGTTGACACCGGAGGCATTACCAGCCGTGATCGTGCCATCAGGACGAACAATAGGCTTTAGACGCGCCAGCGCGTCCAGCGTGGTCTGGCGTGGGTGCTCGTCCGTATCGACAACCACCGCATCGCCTTTTTTCTGGGCAATGGCGACCGGTGTGATTTCGGCGGCAAATACACCTGCCTTTTGCGCGGCGGCTGCCTTGGTCTGGCTGGCCAGCGCAAACACGTCCTGATCCACACGCGATACCTTGAATTGATCGGCAACATTTTCGGCCGTTTCAGGCATGGAATCTACCCCATACTGGGCTTTGAGCCATTTATTCACAAAGCGCCAGCCTATGGTGGTGTCGTAAATGGCGGCGCTACGCGCAAAGGCCGACTCAGCCTTGCCCATCACGAAGGGTGCACGGCTCATGCTCTCGACGCCGCCTGCCAGCACAAAATGCGCATCGCCTGCGCGTATGGCGCGTGCGGCGGAGCCGACAGCGTCCAGGCCCGAACCGCACAAACGATTGATCGTGGCGCCAGGAACTTCGACAGGCAATCCAGCCAGCAAAATGGCCATGCGGGCTACATTACGATTGTCTTCGCCAGCCTGGTTCGCGCAGCCAAACAGCGTGTCGTCCAGCCGCGCCCAATCCACGCCTGGGTTACGTTCAATCAATGCCTTGAACGGCACGGCGGCCAGGTCGTCCGTGCGCACCTGCGCCAACGCACCACCGTAACGGCCAAAAGGAGTGCGAACCGCATCGCAGATGAAAGCTTGAGTAGTCATATGTGCCTAGATTCCAGAACGTGAAGACGAAACGAAACAATCTACCTTTATCTTATCGCATAGGGCCCGATTCTTTTACCGTCGCCGGCATAGCATCGGCATCACTAGCGCCCTTGGCTGGGGTCTGTGAGGCAGCAACCGGCTGCGGCGGCTTCTTTAGCGCCTGATCGAATTCGTGAGCGCGGTGCCGATACCGCCCCGCAGCATTGTGATAAAACGCATGCGGGCCAAACTGACGAGATACGATAGACGCAAACAGCGAACCCACCAGTAGCCAGAAGAGCATCGGCTGGCTGCCCGTCATTTCCATAACAACTACGCTGGCCGTAAGAGGCGATTGAGTGGCGGCCGCCAGGAATGCGGCCATCGAAAGCAGCACCAACACCCGGGGATCCGCTGCGTTGCCCGCAATCTGCCCCAGTTGCGCGCCTATGCCTGCACCTGCTGTCAGGGCTGGAGTAAATATCCCGCCCGGGATACCGGCCCAATACGAGGCGACGGTCGCGAACAGTTTGGTCACACCGAAGCCAAAGGACTCGGGCGCGTTACCAGCCAATGCCGACGACGCATGCGCGTACCCCGTACCATATACCGTGTTGTGGGAGATAAGCCCGAGCGCTGCCATCGCCAGCCCCATCACGAAGGCCAGGTAAACCGGGTGACGGCGAACCCATTTGCGCCAGCGAGCCGGGACAAACGAGGCCGGCCCATTGGCCAGCAGGCGCGAGAATACGCCGCCTAAAATCCCGCAAGCCAAGCCACATGTCAGGGTCCAGAGCAACATGTTTTTATCGAGCACATGGCCTGTGAATGTGCCGAAATAAGGGTTGTTACCCACTAACGCCACCACCAGAAACCCCGACGCCAGAACCCCGATCAGCACCAGTCGCTGCCAACGCAAAATAGTGCCCCGACCCAATTCCTCGATGGCAAAGATCACCCCCGCCAAGGGTGCGTTAAACGCGGCAGCCAGCCCGCCGGCCGCGCCTGCGGCAATCAATTCATTGGCATGAAAGCCTTTGAGCGGAACACCCATTTTTTTCCAGAAACCGCCCCAGGCCAGCATGACGGCGGCGCCGACTTGCACGGAAGGCCCTTCACGACCGATGGAAGCCCCGCACAGCAAGCCGACAAAAGTCAGAGGTATCTTCCACAAGGCCTGCACCAACGAGGTCAGTTGCCGCCGTCCGGCGCTGGGCGGCAGCGACAGCGAGGCAATCACCTGAGGAATTCCGCTACCGGCCGCATTAGGTGCAAAACGCAGAGTCAACCAGCAAATCAGAGCCAGGCCGCAAGGCAACAACACCCACCCCAGCCAGGGATACTGGGCCATCCAGCGGCCGTTGGCCGACAGCGCCAGATTGGCCAGGATTGTAAAGCCCAACGACACCAATGCAACCAGACCGGCTCCGCCCAACAGCAGGGTAAGCTGCAAGGTCTTGCGCGACAAGCGCCGCAGTTGTCTAGCCTTGCGTCGCGCCGCCTGGCGCAATCTCACAATTATCCGACGTGCTAAAGAAAAGAGGTTCATCATGAGAGGCCAGAAGCGTCGGCAAAGGGCGACGTAATGAGGATATTTATATTGATGGCGCCCACGTGCCGCCACGGAACGCACTTGCGGCTATTGTGGTGGCAGCCCTTGCGGCTGCCAAAATCGTCAGCAATCAAAACACAAAGATATATCCGTGACCGATGTAGCAACACCTTTTTAGGGTGCAAAAAACCAGCCAGACAAAAAACCCTCGAAAACCGAGGGTTTGAAGCCACATGGAAGTTACGACGCATTAGCCAAGGTTGGCTGCGGCGAACTTCCAATTGACCAGATTCCAGAAATTCTCAAGGTATTTTGGACGCGCGTTGCGATAGTCGATGTAGTAGGCATGTTCCCATACATCACAGGTCAGCAAAGGCACGTCGGCCGTCGTAAGAGGCGTGGCGGCATTGCTGGTGTTGACGATATCGAGGGAGCCGTCGGCCTTTTTTACCAGCCAGGTCCAGCCCGAACCGAAGTTGCCAGCTGCGGACTTGTTGAATGCCTCTTTGAACGCTGCGGTGCTGCCCCATTTGGCCTTGATCGCGTCGAGCAGCTTTCCGGCAGGTTCGCCGCCGCCGTTGGGAGACAGGCTGTTCCAGTAGAAAGTGTGGTTCCAGACTTGAGCCGCATTATTGAACAGGCCGCCTGATGCCTTTTTAATAATGCTTTCAAGCGATGCCGAAGCAAATTCGGTGCCTTCGATCAGCTTGTTCAGATTGGTGACATACGACTGATGATGCTTGCCGTAATGGAATTCAAGAGTTTCTTTCGAAATATTGGGAGCCAGCGCGTCCATGGCGTAAGGCAGGGGAGGAAGTGTATGAGCCATATTCAAAGTCCTTCAAAAAAACAAATTAACGCGTTCATTGTATCGGGAACGGCGGGAATAAATCATGACAAATTCTGTCTTAGCTTAGACCATGAGCCTGCAATACCGCAACTTGCGCAACACCCTGGCTTAATTCAAGGCTGAGCCGATCACCGGCGTTCAAGCTTTGCGCCTCTTTTATCAACACCCCGTGTTCATCGCGCACAATAGCGTAGCCGCGGCCCAGTATCTTCTTCGGGTTGAGCGCCTCAAGCGTTTGCATCAACGATGCCAACCCTTCTGCGCGCCACGACACCTGGCGCTGCGCGGCGCGTGCCAAATGCAAAAGCGGCCGCGCCAGATCGCGGCGTCTGCGATCAATATCTGGGCGGGCATAGCCCAGGCGCGACCGCAAGGCATCAACGTGCGAGAACCGGCGCTCTACCATGCCTGGCGCGGCCCGCAGCAAGCGATGACGCAAGGCCATCAACCGTTCACTCTGCTGCGCCAGACGCTGACGCGGCGACACCAGCAAGGCGACTGCACGATCAAGCCGCAACGCCGCGCGCTCGAGCAAACGACGCTGTCCAACCCCAAGGCTTGCCAGCACCGACTCAAGCTGCAACAGACTGTCCTCACGCGCCTGACAACACAGCTCGGCCGCCGCAGTCGGCGTGGGTGCTCGCAGATCAGCAACGAAATCGACCATGGTGAAATCCGTTTCGTGGCCCACGCCGCTGATAAGCGGAACGGGGCTTGCCGCCACCAACCGCGCCAAGCGCTCATCATTAAAGCTCCACAAATCCTCGATACTGCCCCCGCCTCGCACCAAAAGCAGCGTGTCGACCTCTCTTCTTTCGTACGCTGCGCCCAGCGCCTCTCTGAGCCTGGCAGCGGCATCCTGCCCCTGGACAGGCGCTGGATAAATAACGATGGAAATATGCGGCGCGCGGCGCGCCATTGTCGAGAGCACATCGCGCAAGGCGGCCGCCGCGAGCGACGTTACGACCCCAACAGCCCGAGGCATCAGCGCAATGGGCCGCTTGCGACCCGGATCGAACAAGCCTTCGGCCGCGAGCTTTTCCTTAAGCAATAAAAAAGCTTCATGCAAATCACCACGCCCAGCGCAACGCAGCATCTCAACCTGCAATTGATAGTCGCCGCGCGCCTCGTACAAGGTTACGCTGGAGCGAAACTCAAACCGTTCCCCAGCCTTGGGAACGAAACCGAGTGACTGGGTACGCCCCCGAAACATCACCGCTCGCACGGCTGAGCGCTCATCCTTGATCGTAAAATACCAATGCCCGGACGCCGCCTGTGTAAAGTTCGATATCTCGCCCTTGACCCAAACCTGCGAAAAATTCCCTGCGAGCAACTCGCTTACCTGGCGATTGAGCTCAGACACCGACAAAACAGCATCGCCGCGCAGCGCTGAAAAGCTATCCGTATGCATATCGGCCTTTTAAATCTTTTTAGTACGGGTATTGTAATGATTGTGAAATTGGCAACAGTATGATTGCGGGATTGGCGCTCACGAGGAGTGCGGCCCCAAATTGGAAGGAACTGTATGGATTACTGGACGGGTGGCAGCCACAAGGGCTGCCGCTACAAAAACGTGGCTGCCGCTACAGAAACGTGACGGCCGCTACAAAAACGTGGCTGCCGTTACAGAAACGTGACGGCCGTTACAGAAACGTGGCTGCTGCCATGTGGCGGCACCCCTTGTGGGTGCCAAAACCTTGAAATCATGCCCGTTGGGCTAAAACACTGTCCACAGGGAAAGATAAACTGTCAAACCACTGAAATATCAATCGAATTAGACCAAGACATCAAATTATTCTTTAACTATTTGCTCCAATACGTTGATATATATAAATATATTATAATTATTCAAGATGGCTTCAAATTGATCAACCCACCTCCAAGCCCAATGAATAGCGCCTGATCCAGAAGTTTTGCACAGAATTATCCACAGATTCTGTGGATACCGTCCCGAGACCAAGACCCTAAGCCATTTTACGTAATACCCTTCAAGCAGTACGGGCATTTTAGGCCCATCGCAAGCGCAAAGCTCCACTTCACGGGCCGTTTGAATCTGCCCGAACCCAACATCGGCCAATCGCCACACTATCCGCCCGGGTCTCCTTACACACGCGCAGATAGCGGGATTTCCACTTTCCCCGCCCGGCAAGCTCGCGCCCATCTGAGCGTTCCTCGCTCCTTGCCCTTAAAATAGGTGCTTGCGCAGCGCCGCACTTACTTATACTGGTTATAGTGGCCTGCCCCACCATTGCATTGACACAAGCAACCACGGCGGAGACTCATTTTGCTCGAAATACTCAATCAAGCTGGCTGGCCCATATGGCTGCTCGTTGCGACTTCCGTCCTAGGGCTGGCACTGATTATCGAACGTTTTCTGTCCCTGCGAAAAAAGCTGGTCGTGCCCCAGCGGGTCACGTCCCAGGTCATGGAACTGATTCGACGCAATAACGACACCCCCGAGGCCATCGCCAAACTGGCCTCCAGCTCGCCGCTGGGCCGCGTATTGGCCGAGGTGATTCTATGCCGCCACGATAGCGATGCTCAGCGCAATATGGCGGTCGACGATGTAGGCAAAGATGTCGCGCACCGCCTGAATCGCTACCTGCCAGCCCTGGCGACCATCGCAGTAGTCGCCCCGTTAATGGGCTTATTTGGAACCGTCGTCGGCATGATCGAAATTTTCGCTTCGTATAGCCCGGCGGGCGGCGATCCATCTCAGCTTGCGCGCGGCATCTCCATGGCGCTGTACAACACCGGGTTTGGCATCATCATCGCTATTCCTGCACTGATTTTTCACCGCTATTTCCGTTCCTTGGTAGACGGATATCTGCATCAAATGGAGCTCGAGGCCAGTGCGCTGAATCGCCTGCTGACTCGAAAGCCGTCTGGCGATGCGGAGATCCGCCCGTGAATTTCCGCCACCCGCAGCCTGGCGACGAGCCCGAGATCAACCTGATCCCGCTGATCGACGTTTTGCTGGTGATCCTGATATTTCTGGCCGCTACCACGTCATTCACCCGACTCAGCCAACTCAAGGTTGATCTTCCGCAAGCACAGGCCAACACCATGGACACGGGCGCGATTCATATCGCCGTCAGCCAGGAAGGTTTATATGCGCTGAACGGCGAACTGCTCGCCGGCCGCGGAACCGACGTCCTCGCGCAAGCCCTGCTTGGCGCCGCCGAAGGCAAAAAAGACCCGGTGCTGGTGATTGACGCCGACGCCCAGAGTACGCACGAAGCGGTGGTCCGCGTCATGGAAGCGGCCCGTCTGGCGCATATCAGGCGGGTTAATTTCGCTACCCGCAATATCCCGTGAAGCCAGCCCTTATCGCAAGCCGAGCCCTGCATCGAATATGGGTGGGTAAAGGCCTGATCAGCACGCTTTTATTGCCTATTTCGTGGTTGGTCGGCGCCTTTATTGCTCACAAACGCAGACGCTACCAGAGTGGCCGCAAACAAGGCGCTGCAACGAGCTGCCCCGTCATCGTGGTGGGCAATCTTTACGTGGGCGGCACGGGCAAAACACCGGTCGTCCTGGCGCTCGTCAAAGCGTTGCAAGCCTGTGGCTGGAATCCCGGCATCATCAGTCGCGGCTACGGCGCTCGCCTGCTCGGTCACGCCAGAACGGGCCGCGGCGGCCTCGACCCTCAAGAATTCGGCGATGAGCCGGCGCTCATCGCCCGAATCAGCCAAGCTCCCATCGCCGTGCACCCGCGCCGCGCTCTGGCCTTGCGAGCGTTGCAAGCGCAGTATCCCGAAGTCGACCTTGTCATCTCCGACGACGGCCTGCAGCACCTGGCGTTGGCGCGCGACGTGGAAATCGTCGTTCAAGATGCTCGGGGCACGGGCAACGGTCGCTTGCTGCCCGCCGGGCCATTGCGCGAACCGACCAGCCGGCTGTCCGGCGTCGATTACGTCATTACCAATCTGACCGCCGGCCAGTCAATGCAGCCGCTGACCATTACGGGCCGTCAAATAAGGATGCAATTGGTGCCCGATACCGTTTGCCATCTGGTCTCTGGCCAAACGCTGCAATGGGCCGACTGGCACAACCGATACCAACACACCTCGCTCAGCGCGGCAGCCGGCATAGGTCAGCCGGAACGCTTTTTCGGCATGCTGCGAGCCTGCGGCCTGGAACTCACGCAAACCATGGCCCTGCCCGATCATGACCCTTATCATCGCTCGCCCTTTGATTCTCTGGACACCGACCTGATCCTCATCACATCCAAAGATGCGGTGAAATGCGCTCGATTCAAGGACGAACGCTTGTGGGAGGTCAGGGTGTTGCCGCAGTTCTCCGACCCTTCCTGGCTCAACGATCTGAACGAACAGCTCAATGCGATCGTCAGCAGGAAAATTTCAAAAAACCCGCCAGGCGAATTACACTAGTGGACTTGAGTCCCTTTTTTATTTGGAGCCAGGCATGGAATCCCGCCTGCTTGAAATTCTGGTTTGCCCGCTATGCAAAGGCCCCTTGCGCCTCGAACGCGAGCAACAAGAGCTGATCTGCTCGGCCGACAAGCTGGCTTTTCCGATACGCGACGGCATCCCGATCATGCTCGAAGGGGAAGCACGCGATCTCAACGCCCACGCACCGACAGATGCATCGGACACGAGTGCTGCGTGAGTTTTATCGTCATTATCCCGGCTCGGGCGGCCTCGACCCGATTGCCCGGCAAGCCGTTGCTGGACATCGCCGGCCAACCGATGGTGGTGCGTACGGCTGAGCAAGCCGCCAGATCCTGGGCCTCCCGCGTCATCGTTGCCACCGACGACACGCATATCCAGGCGGTCGTCCAATCCCACGGCATTGAAGCGATGCTCACGCGCACAGAGCACCCAACCGGAACCGACCGGCTAGCTGAGGTGGCCGCGCGCCTGGGTCTGGGCGACAATGAAGTGATTGTGAATGTACAGGGCGACGAACCTCTGATCGATCCCGAGCAGATCAACGCCGTAGCCACCTTGCTGGCCGAACAGCCCGACGCGGCGATGTCCACCTGCGCCAGTCCGATTATCCAGGCCACGACGCTTTTCAACCCCAACGCTGTCAAGGTCGTTTGCGATCAAAAACAACGCGCCCTGTATTTTTCCCGCGCACCCATACCCTGGGCTCGCGACGCGCTGTCCAAAGGGGGCCAGCAATTGGCGCCGGGCCTTCCCGCCCTGCACCATATCGGTCTGTATGCTTATCGAGTCGGATTTCTGAAAAAATTTCCGTCTCTACCCGCTGGCCCCCTGGAACGCTTCGAATCACTCGAGCAGCTCAGAGCCATGGAAAATGGCTACTCGATTGCTGTTTGCATCACGCACGCGCATCCCGCCGCCGGCGTAGATACCCCAGCCGATCTGGCCCGTGTACGTGAGATTTTTACAAATGGGTTATAAATCGGCTTGGGCTCGCCAAGCCCTCTGCGCAAGCACGTGCAGAAATTATTGCGTTGCGGCATAATCCAAAAAAGTCAAGAAAATCCAGGAGAAGAACTCATCATGCGACTGATTTTGCTCGGTCCCCCAGGCGCCGGAAAAGGTACGCAAGCCACATTCATTACCCAAAAATTCGGAATCCCGCAGATTTCCACGGGCGATATGCTGCGCACTGCCGTCAAGGCTCAAACTCCGCTGGGGCTCCAGGCCAAGAAAATCATGGACGCGGGCGGCCTGGTTTCAGACGATTTGATTATCGGCCTGGTGCGAGACCGGCTGCGGCAAAGCGACTGTCAGCCCGGCTATCTGTTCGACGGTTTCCCGCGCACGATTCCCCAAGCCGATGCACTCAAAGACGCCCATATTGCACTGGACTATGTGGTGGAAATGGTCGTTCCCGAAGCAAATATCATCGAACGCATGAGCGGGCGCCGCGTGCACCCGGCTAGCGGCCGTTCTTATCACGTTATATTCAACCCGCCCAAAGTCGCCGGCACAGACGATATTACGGGAGAACCTTTGGTACAACGTGCGGATGACCTCGAAGAAACGGTGCGTCATCGGCTCGCCGTGTATCGCGACCAGACACGTCCGCTGGTTGCCTACTACTCAAGCTGGGCTCAAAGCGGCGCCTCCGAAGCGCCCGCATTCCGGCAAATATCCGGGCTAGGCAGCGTTGACGAAATCAAGGCACGAATATTCCAGGCGCTACAACCCTGATCGCTGCTGACGCAATCACCGGCCAATTTGAACCCACCCACTCTGAGACTCACTCATGGACATCAAGAACAAAGTATTCATCGTCACGGGCGGTGCCTCGGGACTGGGCGCGGGAACCGCGCGCATGCTGGTGGCCCAAGGCGCTCGCGTCGTGCTGGCCGACCTGCAAGACGAACTGGGGCGGGCCATAGCCCAGGAACTGGGGCAAACCTATGTACACTGCGACGTCACCCAGGAAGCCGACGGCCAGGCGGTAATCGCTGCCGCCCGCAAGCTGGGGCCAGTTTTTGGCCTGATCAATTGCGCCGGGATTGCACCTGCCTCGCGCATTGTCGGAAAAAACGGCCCACATACGCTGGACCTTTTTCAAAAAGTGGTCATGATCAACCTGGTCGGCACCTTCAATATGTCGCGTCTGGCCGCAGCGGCCATGAGCGAAAATACGCCCGAGCCTACCGGCGAGCGCGGGGTGCTGATCAATACCGCCTCGGTGGCGGCCTACGACGGCCAGATAGGCCAGGCGGCCTATGCGGCCTCTAAAGCCGGCATCGTCGGCATGACCTTGCCCGTGGCGCGCGACCTGTCCAAGATCGGCATACGCTGCTGCACCATTGCGCCAGGCATTTTCGGCACCCCCATGGTTTTCGGCATGCCGCAAGACGTACAGGACTCGCTGGCCGCCAGCATACCTTTCCCCTCCCGCTTGGGTCGCCCCGAAGACTACGCCAAGCTGGTCAACAGCATTATTACCAACGAAATGCTCAATGGAGAAACCATACGCCTCGATGGTGCTATCCGCATGGCGCCGAAATAAACGAGCCGCCCGATGAGCCTGTTCCGGTCGGCCGCAACGATTAGCAGCTTTACGCTATTTTCACGCATTACCGGCCTGGCTCGCGACGTGCTGATCGCCAGCACGTTTGGCGCCGGCCCCTTGACCGACGCCTTCTGGGTTGCCTTTCGCATCCCCAATCTATTGCGCCGCCTCTTTGCTGAGGGGGCCTTTTCGCAAGCCTTCATACCCATATTGGGACAGGCGCGAACTAAAAATTCGCCGCAACAAGTACACATTCTGCTCGACCGTGTGGCGCTGCTTCTCACCGTGGTGTTGATGGCTGTCACGGTGCTCGGCATTCTGGGAGCGCCGTGGGTCGTCACAGCCATGGCCAGCGGCCTGCGCGGCGCATCACACCATGCCGAATTCCACGCTGCCACTTGGATGACCCGGCTGATGTTCCCCTACATCATCTGCATGTCGCTGGTCGCCTTCGCCTCGGCCGTGCTCAATACCTGGAGCCGGTTTGCTGTGCCGGCATTTACGCCGGTACTGCTGAACTTGTCAGTGATCGGGGCATGCCTGCTTCTGACCCGCTACGTCGATATCCCCATTTACGCGCTGGCAGTCGGGGTAATGATAGGCGGCGTGGCGCAATTGATCGTACAGTGGTTCGCTCTGTCCCGGCTTGGCCTGCTGCCGCGCTATTCGTCAAGAGTGCGCGAAGCATGGCGGGACCCCACCGTCAAACGCATCATGCGTCAAATGCTGCCGGCCATACTCGGCGTGTCGGTAGCGCAAATTTCTTTGCTTATCAACACCAATATTGCCACCTGGCTTGCCCCGGGCAGCGTCACTTGGCTGTCCTTTGCTGATCGCCTGATGGAGTTTCCAACCTCGTTGCTGGGCGTCGCGCTGGGCACGGTTTTGCTGCCCAGCCTGTCGGCGGCCCACGCCAGACAAGATCATCAGGGCTACAGCGCTCTGCTCGACTGGGGCTTGCGCCTGGTGCTGCTGCTGGGCCTGCCCGCAGCACTCGGAATGGCCTTGCTGTCGAAAGGCCTGGTCGCCAGCCTGTTCAACTACGGGGCATTTAATGCGCATGATGTGCTGCAAACCCGTCTGGCGGTCATGGCGTACTCGGTCGGTCTGGTCGGGCTGCTGTCCATCAAGATTCTGGCGCCAGGCTTTTATGCCAAACAAGACATACGCACTCCGGTCAAAATCGGTATCTTCGTGCTGATTCTGACCCAAACCTTCAACGCGATTTTCGTGCCTTCCCTTGCCCATGCGGGGTTGGCGCTATCGATAGGCCTGGGCGCCAGCGTCAATGCCTTGTGCCTGCTGTGGGTATTGCGACGGCGAAAAATCTATGTGCCCCGCGCCGGCTGGGGCCGATTCGTTCTACGAATCATCCCCGCCATGGCCGCCCTGGCGGCCGTATTGCTTGCCGCCAACCACGCCATCGACTGGATAGCACTGGCCCCTCACGCCGGACGGCGCCTTCTGTGGCTGGCGGGCGTACTGTTGGCAGGCGGCGTCGCCTATTTCTGTGCTTTATTCCTCTGCGGCTTTCGCCCCCACGACTTCACCCGCCGGGGATCGGGTTCGTGATTGGGTGCAATGTAGCGGCCCCCCTCGTGGCTGCCAAAATTGTTGACAATAAAGACCGTATTCTGCGTCGATGACAGGCACAAGGCCTGTCGCTACAAAAGCGTCTTAAAACACGTCTTAAAACACGTCTTAAAACATCGCTTTACATAGCAGCCAGCGCCCTATATAATAACTGTCTTTGGTTTGGCTAGATCGGCATGCTTTGGCGTTACTGCGCCGCCCCTAGCGCCATTTACTAACACTTACTTATATCGTTACTAACTATCACTCATGGCCAATACTGTCCAAGCTCGTAAACGTGCCCGCCAATCGGTTGAGCGCAATAAGCACAATTCCAGCCTGCGCTCTGCGCTTCGCACCTCGATCAAACGTGTGCGTCAAGCCATCGAGTCTGGCGACAAGGCCGTTGCCAGCGATATTCTGCAAAAAGCAAGCAGCATAATCGACCGCATCGCCGACAAAAACATTATTCACAAGAACAAGGCGGCTCGCCACAAGAGCCGCCTTGCTGCAGCAGTCAAAGCACTGGCCTGATTGGCCTGGCTTGACTAATACGGGGACTCGTTCCCGGCAGAAAAAAGGACGGCATAGCCGTCCTTTTTCGTTTATATGGACACCCAAAGCGCCATGACCAAACCCACTCTCTTGCAACGACTGCCCCTGGGCCAACAAGCCGATACCCTGGCTCGTCTGAAGCAGGATTTTGACGTCGTCCAGCTCTGGCAAACCAATGACCCGGACGCAGCGCTGGCCGCGTGTAAAGACCGTGTGGTGGCCGTAGTGACAGGCCCATCAACCCCGACTACGGCTGAACTGATCGACAAACTCCCTCAACTCACGGCAATCTGCAGCTTCGGCGTGGGATACGACCACATCGATGTGGCCCATGCCCATAAAAAAGGCATACAGATCAGCAATACGCCCGACGTCCTCAACGACTGCGTGGCCGACTTGGCCTGGGGCCTTATCCTGGCGGCCACGCGCCACATCGGCCACGCCGAACGCTATGTGCGCGCCGGCCTATGGGGTAATGGGCCGCGCCTACCCCTGGCCACCAAAGTCAGTGGCAAAAAACTGGGCATCCTCGGTTTGGGCCGTATCGGTCGCGAGATCGCCGAACGTGCCCGGGGCTTCAAGATGGACGTGCGCTACCACGGTCGCCACGCCCACGAGGACGCCCCCTGGCCATATGAACCATCGTTGATCGAACTGGCGTGCTGGGCCGATTTTTTAGTAGTGGCCATCGTAGGTGGCCCCGCGACTCGTCACATGGTCAATCAGGCCATCATCGAGGCGCTTGGCCCCAAGGGCGTACTGGTCAATATTTCTCGCGGCTCGGTCATCGACGAAACGGCGCTGGTGCACGCGCTGGAAAATGGCCAACTAGGCGCGGCGGGCCTGGATGTGTTCGAAGCCGAACCCAAGGTGCCCGATAGCCTCAAGCACCTTGATAACGTCGTCCTCCTGCCCCACATCGGCAGCGCCACGGTTGAAACCCGCTGGGCCATGGTTGATCTGGTGCTAAGAAATGCCCAGGCTTTCGCCCAAACCGGCAAGGTTCTTACCCCTATTCTGAATTAAAGCTGCATGCCCCATCTGCGGACGGTATATCTTTCGACGGTGACGAAGATGACATTTTCAACGAATAGCCCAATCAGAATAACCATAAATAATCCGGCAAACACGCTTGGAATATCAAGCAGATTCTTGCTTAAATAGATGAACCAGCCCAGGCCGCCCGACCCCGAACTGACGCCGAACACTAGTTCAGCAGCAATAAGTGTGCGCCAGGCGAATGCCCAGCCGATTTTTAAGCCCGACAAGATACTGGGAAACGCGGCTGGAATCAGGATTTGACGCACATAGGAAAGCCCCGAAAGCCCACAATTACGGCCGACCATACGCAGCGTCAACGAAACCGACAGAAAACCCGAATGCGTATTAAGGCTCACCGCCCACAACACTGAATGCACCAATACAAATACCAGGCTGCCCTCGCCCAACCCGAACCAGATCAGCGCGAGCGGCAATAACGCAATAGCGGGCAGCGGATTGAACATCGCAGTAAGGGTTTCAAGCAGATCCGTACCAACACGACTGGTAATAGCTAGTACGGTCAGAAGCGTTGCCAGTGCGATACCAAGGGCATAGCCGACTAACAGCACCCGCACTGACGTCCAGGCTTTCAGAAGCAAGTCACCGGAAATAATTCCACTAAAAAGGGCTCTCATGGTTTCAATGAACGTCGGAAAAATCAGTTGATTATTCAAATGAAACGCGTAAGCCTGCCATATAAGTGCCAATAAAATCAGCAGCACGAATTTGCGCGCGGCGCCGATGTTATAGATTTTTTCCCAGGTGGATAGCGGCTTTTGCACCACCCCAAAAGTTTCCGACTGTATCGGGTTGCAGTAGACCTCGGGGCGATCAGGCGGCGACGCGGAGATATCATCCATGCGCGGCTTCCTCCTGTTCAACGCGATCCGCAAACAGCAACGTGTTGATCTTGCCTTCCAACTCGGTAAATTGCTGGGGATCCTGACCGTTGCGCGGAAGGCTGTTGAGTTCGGCCCTGACCTGTCCCGGATGTGGCGTCAACAGCAAAATCCGATTACCGATCCGAATCGCTTCAGGTATGGAGTGCGTAACGAATAGCACTGTGAAATGGGTATCGTCCCACAACTGCAACAATTCATCCTGCATTTTCCGGCGAGTCAGCGCATCGAGCGCGGCGAACGGTTCGTCCATCAGCAAAATGGCCGGTTCCATCGCCATGCCGCGTGCGATCGCCACACGCTGTTTCATCCCTCCTGACAAGACGTGCGGAAAACTATTGGCGAATTTGGTCAAATTGACCTTGTCGATATATTCAAGCGCCTTTTCACGCGCCTCGCGACGACCCAGCTTGCCACTGGCCACCAGCGAAAACATGACGTTGTCGCAAACGCTTTTCCAGGGCAACAACTGGTCAAACTCCTGGAAGACCATCATCCGGTCGGGACCCGGGCGATCAACGACGTTGCCCTTCAGACGAATAGTCCCTTCGGCCACAGGCAGATAACCTCCTACGGCTTTAAGCAAGGTGGATTTGCCGCAGCCGGACGGCCCCAGCAAAACGAAACGATCCGCAGCCCGCACCTGAAAGCTCACGCGGTAGGTCGCCGTAATCAGGTGTTCTCGCGTTTTATATTGCAAGGTAACGCCGCTGACGTCAAGCAGCACGGGGCTGCTGGAAATTCCGTTATCCATTTCAATAACCTCCTCGGTGCAAGAGGGCCGCGCGTGGCGGCCCTCTATTACTTAACTGCCAGCCAGATTATGAATTTCGGGGAAAAAGAGATCCTTCCAGGATTTGGGGTCGTGCTTTAATGTACCGATTTTGTGCATGAACTGCGCGTAGGGAAGAACTTTTTCCGGCGTCAGGGTATAGCGAATTTGAGGGTCGTTTATCATTTTGGCAATCTTGGCGACATCGGCCTTGCCCCCTACATCTTTTACGTAGAGCTCGGCTGCGGCCTGCTTATTGTGATTGATCCAGTCGGTAGCCTCTTTAAGCGCACCCAACACGGCCTTATATGTTTTAGGATTGGCCTTGCGGAAGGTGTCGGTTCCCCAAACCATCAGGAACGTATTGGCCCCGCCCATAATATCGTAAGAATTGAGGACAACATGCATGCCGGGATGTTCCAGCGCTTCCTCCTGAAAAGGAGGCGATGTAAACATAGACGTAATGCTTCCAGAACCGGACAGCAGGGCTTGAAGCCCATCGGGGTGCGGCAGATTAACCATAAGCGTATTTAGCTTTTTGTAATTCTTGATCCCCCACACTTTAGATACGGCCATTTGCAGATAAATGGTTTGCACCGACGACCCCGCGCCCGCCATGGAGATTCGATCCTTATTGGTGAAGTCTTTAAGCGTCTTTACCTTTGGATCGCTCGTGACCAATAAATTGGGCATCGAACATAGGGCCGCGACACCATGCACGTTGTAATTGCCTTGCGTTTTATCCCACAAAATAAAGCCCGGTCCGGTTCCACCTGATGCAAAATCCAGCTTGCCCGCCAGGAGTGCGTCATTGGCAGCCGACCCAGAACCAAAACGCGCCCAATTGACTTTGGTATCTTTCAGGCCCTCGGCAATCAGATGCTTTTCAACCAGCTTATGAACGTTCATCACGGTCAGCGGCAAGTAGCCAATGCCGAACTGCCGTGCAAGCGTGACGTGATCGGTCTCGGCTTGTGCGCTGCCCACGAGGCCCACTGCACATAATGCCGCAATCACAACTCCTAATTTTCCGAATTTCATTTGTATCTCCTTGGGTTGCGCGCCATGGAACTATGGCGTGCTATTGCGCTACGTGACGCATAACTGCGTTCTGATCTGGATATTGCAATCGTGTCAACAAGAAAATGCTTGGATCAATAGCTAACGAATCATCCGCTCTCCTCGAGTTTAGGGTCGAACACCGTATTTGGGCTTTGGCCCTACTGTCGTGGCCAGCCTGCCCTGGGCGGCTGCGATAAAGCGGCACAGGTAGGCGCGAGTGGCGCGAGGGTCGATAATGTCTTCTACCCCAAACGCCTCGGCCGTTCGAAACGGCGACGCATTCGCCCTCAATTCGGATTCAATTTCGCGCTCACGCGCATGAGGGTCGGCAGCCTGTGCTATTTCACGCCGAAATGCCGCGGCCACGCCCCCTTCAATCGGCAAGGAACCCCATTCGGCCGAAGGCCATGCGATCTTGAAATCAAGACCATTCTTGTCCGTCGCGCCCATGCCGGCCATACCGTAGCACTTGCGTATGACGACGGTATACACAGGAACCGAGGCTTGCAACGCCGCATAAACACTACGCATGCCCTCGCGCAAGGTCGCGGCCGCCTCGGCATCTTTACCCACCATAAAGCCGGGAACATCCACGAAAAATACCAAGGGAATATGAAAGCAATCGCACAAGTCGATAAAATGAGTCTGCTTGCGCGCCCCCCTGACGTCGATCGCGCCACCGTATACCATCGGGTTGTTGGCGATGACTCCGATTACATGGCCATTCATGCGGGCAAAACAGGTAATGACAGCCTTGCCAAAGGTAGGCTGAATTTCAAAAATCGAATCGTGATCTACAACATGCCCAATCAGTTTGCGCATGTTGTACGGCTTGCGGCGATCCACCGGAACAATCGATGCAAGTTCTTCGTCACGCCGGCTGGCAGGGTCATTGCATTCGATCGCAGGCGGCAATTGCCACACGTTTTGCGGCATATAGCTCAAATAGCGCCGCAGCATCCGGAAGCACTCCGCCTCATCGACCGCCACGTTATCGATGGTGCCGGCGATATCAACAGCAATACTGGCCCCGCCCAATTCTTCTTTACTTACTATTTGGCCCAGCGAACGCCTGACCACAGGAGGACCGGCTGCAAATACCTGGCTGGTATTTTTAACCATGACAGTCCAGTGCGAGAGTATCGCGCGCCCCGCCGGACCGCCCGCAGCCGTGCCCATGACGGCCGATACAACCGGCACGGTTCCCATGAGCGCCACGGATCGCTCAAAACCGTGTACACCCGGAAAAACCGAATGGCCACGTCGTAAAATCGAGGTGACGCTGCCGCCCGCGCCATCGATCAGGTTAACCAGAGGAATACGGTATTGATAGGCCAGGTCTTCGACAAAGCCGCCCTGGCCGCCTTTTTTTCGATCCCCGCTCCAGCTCGTGCCGCCTCGCACGGTGAAGTCCTCGCCGCCTACAGCCACTGGCCTGCCCGCTATATCAGCCAGCCCCATAATATAAGGCGCCGGGGTCACGCCGATAAGACGACCGCCTTCGTACTGGCCTTGCCCGGTCAGTTTTCCAATTTCCTGAAACGAGTTCGCGTCAACCAGCGCTTTCACCCGCTCACGAATCGTCAGGCGGCCCGCTTCGTGGTGCTTGGCCACGGCCTCAGCGCCACCCATTGCATCGGCCTGATCATGACGAAATTTCAATTCGTCAATTTCATTTTGCCAATCGGCCGGGACAGTTGAATCCGTCGGCGTCACACTATCCATGATTGATTCCTTAGCGTTCTTGCGAGCCATCGGTTTTTGCCGCCTTCAAATATCGACCAGCGCGACAATTTGCCCTTCGGATACCGACTGACCTTCAGCCACACGCAATTCGACCAACGTTCCGGCGTCTTCAATAACTACCGGAATTTCCATCTTCATGGACTCGATAATCATGAGCGGTTCGCCGGCATCGATACGCTGGCCAATCCGGGTCAAGATTTTCCATACTGACCCGGTCACATCCGATTTGACTTCATAAGTGCTCATCGACAGGTTTCCTTAAAAGTGATTCAAAAAGCGCCGGCGTCGGGGATGACGGGCAAGCGCCCGCAAGACTTTGTTGAACATGGCCATGGCGCGCCTTAGAAGCTCGTGGGCCAGGCATGCATCAGATGCGCGCCGGCTTCGTTGGTGGGTCGCATTCTGTACACCTCAAGCATGCGAATAAGATAACTGCGTGTTTCCTCGGGACGGATCACCGACTGCGCGGCATAAATGGCGGCCATATCCCATACCTGGCTATCCCGGTTCATATTGGCAAAGGCCTCATCAAAGCCGGGTTGTCCCGGTTCAAGCCCGTGCACAATGCGTACACCGAATTGCGGGTCCATAAAACTGATTTCAGCGGTTGGCCAGGCCGCCACTTCGTTGGAGTTGCGCCCACCGCCCATATTCAAATAAGCCTGCCCGTAACTTTTACGTAGAATCACCGAGAGCTTGGGCACGGTTGTCAATGCCAATGCATTCATGAAATTCATGATTTTTCCGGGCGCACGCCGACGCTCGGCATCCTTGCCAATCAGAAACCCCGGCGTATCTACAAACATCACAACAGGAATATTGAACGAGTCGCAGAGCACCAGAAAGCTGGTAATTTTTTCGCACGCATCGGTATCAAGCGCCCCTCCCTTGACCAAGGGGTTGTTCGCCACAATACCGACACTACGACCTCCAAGACGCGCCAGGCCGGTCGTGACGACTTTGCCAAAGCGCGCCTTGATCTCGAAAAAACTGTCTTTGTCGACAATGGTGCGCACGATACGGCGCATATCATAGACTTGCGTACGGCTGGCCGGCAGCAGACTTAAGATATGACTCATTTCGGCGCCGGATCCGGGCGGCACGGGAACCTCGGGCGGCGCTATATTGTTATGGCTGGGAAGATAACTGAGAAATGTTTTGACAGCGGCAATCGCTTCTTCGTCGGTATCAACGACCATATCGGCAAAACCGGTCACTTCGGCATGCATGCGCCACCCACCCAGATCTTCCGGCTCAACGGCTTCCTTGGTGGCAAGCGAGGCCAATAAAGGGCTGGACACGGCAAGAATCGCCCCTTTGCGCATGACATTGAAATCGGACAAAACCGCGTACCAGGACGATGACCCGTAGGAATGACCCAACGTGGCCGATACCCAGGGTGTTTCACGCAGGCGCTGATATTGGGCGGCATCGTTGCCCAGGAGCGTACCCATTCCTCGAGCCCCCATATGATCGGGCATTCTGGCGCCGGAAGACTCGCCCAGAAACACCAGCGGCAGACCACGCTGGCAGGCAACCTGCTTCAGATGAGCAATCTTGCGGCCATTCGTAGAGCTGGACGACGCGCCCATCACCGTAAAGTCATTGGCGGACACGGCTGTTTCACGGCCATTTATCTTGCCAAACCCGGCGATCTTGCCGTCGGCAGGCGTTTTCTCGGCGTCGTCGCGATTCGATGACGACGTGCCAAACAGGCCCGACTCTATAAAGGTATCGGGATCGCAAAGCATGCCGATGCGTTCACGCGCATTAAGCATGCCACGGCCTTTGCGTTTGGCCATTTTTTGAGGGCCGCCCATGGCCAGCGCCTTTTGCAGACGGTCTTCGTACTCGCGCATCACCTCATCGAGCGGTGATGCCTCCTTGGCCACCTGATTCATTTCGCCTCCTGAAACGCCGATGCGGCAACTTCACACTTGATAATGCCCTGCGCAACCAGATCAGCAATTTTTTCTTGCGAAAAACCCAGATCGTTTTGCAATACCGACCCGGTATCCTGGCCGACGCGATGCCCGCTATGATGCACGGCCCCCGGTGTCTCGGACAAGCGCGGCACCACAGCCGCCATGGCGACGCTGCCCAGATCATCGTCGGGCACGGCAATGATGGTCTGACGCGCTTTGTAATGAGAGTCCTGGAAAATGTCAGCGATGGTGAATATCCGCGACGCCGGGACATCGGCCCGCAGCAGCGCCGCTTCCAGCGCATCGAGCGTCAATTGGCCGCTCCATTGCGCGATCAGACCATCGATCTCATCATGATGACGGCCACGCTCGATAGCCGTGGAAAAACGAGGGTCGCGAGCCAGTTCGGGTTGCTCCATCGCCATGGCCAGGCGTTCAAAAACCGCATCGCCCATTGCGGTGATGTGGATAAACTGGCCGTCGCCGGTGGGATAAAGATTGTTGGGCGTGCTTTCTGGCAGACGCGACCCGGTGCGCATGGGGATGTGTCCCAGTTTTTCGTATGCCGATATCCAGGGCTCCATGAAACTGAATGCACACTCGTAGAGTGCAGCGTCAATGTATTGGCCGCGGCCACTCGCATGGCGCGAAAGTATAGCCAACGTGGCGCCGAACGCGGCATAAAGACCCGTGATGTAATCCGTCATGGACACCGCGACACGCGAGGGAGGCGACTGCGGATCGCCTGTGAGGTATCGCAACCCGCTGACGGCTTCGCTGATCACACCGTAACCTGGCCGTTGACTGTAAGGCCCATTTTGCCCGAAACCGCTGATGCGAACCATGACAAGCCGCGGGTTCAATTCGGACAATTGCTGGTAGCCCAACCCCCACGCTTCGAGGCGGCCAGGCCTGAAATTTTCGACAACAATATCGCTTTTGACCGCCAGCGATCTGGCGATTTCCTGGCCTTTTTGGGTACGCAAGTCAATCGAGATCAACGATTTATTGCGAAACAGGCTGGCTGCATACAGCGATTTTTCTTCGAAACGCTTGCCCATCGTGCGTACCGCATCGCCTTCGAACGGTTCAACCTTGATGACCTGTGCGCCAAAATCGGCCAGCAAGCGACCGCAGAAAGGCCCCGCCACCGTCGAGCCCAATTCAAGAACTCGCAGACCTTTCAAAGGAGAATCAGCCAGAGGATTCATGTTTTTTTCCGGAAAGAAATCAACACCGCTACGAAACAGGCTGCGGCAAAGCGTTAAAGGATATATTTCATGTAGCGCGTCAGGAATACTTTGGCGCTGCGCATGTTTTCACGCCGCAGTCGTTCAGCGGCCTCGGCGTCGCCTTTACGCATGGCTTCGAGCACCGCTCTGTGTTCACGCACCCCCAGCTCTCCGCGACCGGGGAGAATCACAATGCGCCGAATCAGGACCTGGGTTTTTTCATACATGCTGTCAAGCGCTTTAGTCAGCTCGGGATTGTCAGCCGCCGCTATGCAGCGGCGCCGAAACCTGCCATAGATCTCGGTATAGGTCTCGAAATCGCCCTCTTTAACGGCTTCCCCTACAGGGCCCGAGAACTCATCAAGCAAATCCTGCCAGGACTCATTGGGGACGTTTTGTGTCGCCAGCCTCGCGCATAAGCCCTCCAGTACTTCACGCATGTCGTAGATATGAAATACCTGCACGGGATCCAGCCTGGCAACCATAGCGCCCCGGTTGGGGGTACGTTCAATCAGCCCGCGCTGCTCAAGCGCCAGAAAGGCATCGCGAATGCGGGTGCGAGGAACAACGAACTCACTCGCCAATTCGTATTCGTTAAGCTTTGTACCCGGCAGCAACTCGCAACACGCAATCCGCTCTCGCAAAATTTGCAAGACATCGGGAACACTCTTGTCGCCTTTTGGTTTGCCCTGAACACCCGTTTTCAACGCAACAGATTTCAGTTTTCCATGCTTCGCGTTGGCTGATGTCATACTCGAACCTATTAAGTTGCCGTTTTTGTTTTATTTATAGATATCTATTTAGTGTATTTTTAGTTATCTATATTGTCAACTATATAGATGGGAGAGAAAAATGGCGTGGAATTGAAAATGGCACCCACAAGGGGTGCCACTACAAAAACAATGGCAGCCACAAGGGCTGCCGCTACAAAAGCAATGGCAGCCACAAGGGCTGCCGCTACAAAAACAATGGCAGCCATAAGGGCTGTCTCTACGTGATTCACGGACAGGTATTTTTAACGGCACCTCTTGTGGGTGCCATCAATTCCCCGTCCAGGCTGGTCGCAGTGCCTTTTTACCGCTCCACAGGCGGCTCTTCCGCAGGCCACTCATTGGTTTTCAGGTGATTATCCCGCGCAAATTCATAGGCGAATTTCCAGGCCAGTGGCTCGAGTTCGCGCAAACGCTGATCGACTACGACACAACGCACGCCATCTATGAGCGTCGGCAAAGCATAGGGAGAGTATGTCAGAGGATCGCCGGCCACACCTGCAGGTCGAAAAGGCGACAGGACGCCGGCCAGCCGATCGGCCCAGTCGCTGGGCCGGAAACGGTGGCCATCCTGCGTAAGGCCGTAGATAATGAGCTGTTGGACAATCGCTGACATAGACATTCGCGTCGAATTGTACTCAATTTGGGCACGCCGGATTGCACCGACGCGGCCGCATTGTATATGATTGATGCTTTCCGCCGAACAAATCCGCACAATGCTCCCACAAGGGGCGCGCGCAGGGATACGTTTTCATTCAGGGTTCACTATGGCTTTTGCTACACCCCAGGCAGGACCGCTCAGGCATTTCCTGCAATTTCGCGACTTTACCAAAGACGAAATCCACTACGTGCTCGAACGCGCGCGGCTGATCAAAGATAAATTCAAGCGCTACCAGCCCCACCACACTTTGCACGACCGCAACCTGGCCATGGTGTTCGAAAAGGCAAGCACCCGTACTCGCGTGTCGTTCGAAGCCGGCATGTATCAGTTGGGTGGATCAGTCATCCATCTGACCACCGGCGACTCGCAATTGGGGCGTGCCGAACCCATCGAAGACACGGCCCGCGTCATCTCGCGCATGGTCGACCTGGTCATGATCCGCACGTTCGAGCAAACCCGTATCGAACGGTTTGCAGCTCATTCTCGCGTTCCCGTCATCAACGGCCTGACCAACGAATTTCACCCTTGCCAAATCCTTGCCGATATCTTCACTTTCATAGAGCATCTGGGTTCTATCGAAGGAAAAACCGTAGCCTGGATAGGCGACGCCAACAATATGGCCTATACCTGGCTGCAGGCGGCGGAAATGCTGGGTTTTCGCCTGCACGTGTCGGCCCCTTCGGGCTACAGGCTCGACCGGCAGCGCATAGGCGAACCCGCAAGCGCCGTGTTGCGCGAATTTACCGACCCCATGGAGGCTTGCCGGGGCGCGCATCTGGTCACCACCGATGTCTGGACCAGCATGGGCTACGAAGACGAAAATGAAGAACGCCGACTCGCGTTTGCCGACTGGTGCGTCGATGCCGACATGATGGCCGTGGCCGACCCGCAAGCCGTCTTCATGCATTGCCTGCCCGCCCACCGCGGCGAGGAGGTCACCGGCGACGTCATCGACGGCCATCAAAGCGTAGTCTGGGACGAAGCCGAAAACCGTCTGCATGCGCAAAAGGCGTTAATGGAATTCCTGCTGCTGGGCCGGGTCGAATAGGTTGCTGCTGGGTCAGGTCGAGTAGGTTTTTGGCGACCACAAAAACTGCCGGCACATGCGACGGGTGCGTTATGTAGCGGCAGCCCTTGTGGCTGCGAACTGAACAATCGACACAGTATCTTGTATGGATGACAGGCACAAGGCCTGTCACTACAAGGCCTGTCATAGATGGTCGCCCCCGTTTTGCCAAGCGTTCAATCGGTGATGGTGGATAGGTCAAGATTGCAGCCATAGATCCGGACTTTCGTTTGGGGCCGTGGCCCCATGTCCCTGATGGAATAG
>SCRC01000004.1 GCA_004297945.1 Candidimonas sp.
GTTTGGTGTATTCAAAATATCTAACCGCTGTCCTGAAAGGCTTTATCGTCACGCTTATCGCGCTGTAAATTTAACAGCCGGAGAACTCTAGCAATGAAGTTCTGCCTGATGCCGCGATTGTTAATGGGTGCTGCAATGACCATGCTGGCCAGCGTGTCGTTGGCCCAGGATAGGGTTGTCAATGTGTATAACTGGGCCGAGTACACAGCGCCGGACACGATTTCAGGGTTTGAAAAACGACAGGTATCAAGGTTCGCTACGATGTCTACGACAGCAACGACACTCTGCAGGCTAAATTGCTGGCAGGCAAGTCGGGCTATGACGTGGTGGTGCCTTCAACCAATTATGCGGCGCGCCAGATTGAAGGCGGCATTTTTCAGAAGCTCGACAAAACGAAAATGCCCAATTTGAAGTATCTGGATCCCGATATCATGGCACTGGTGTCTGCGGTCGATCCGGGCAACCAGTATTTGGTGCCTTGGGGTTATGGCACTGATGGCCTGGGTTATAACATTACCAAGGTCAAGGCGATTATGGGCGCAGACGCGCCGCTGGGTAGTTGGGATATGTTGTTCAAGCCCGAAAATGCCGCAAAGCTCAAGGGTTGCGGTATTTCGATGCTGGACGAAGCAGCCCAGGTATTTCCTGCCGTCCTGCACTATCTGGGCAAAGATCCCAACAGCAGCCAGCCGGCAGACTATAAGGCGGCGCTGGATCTGTTGAAGAAAATACGCCCGTATATCCGACAGTTCAGCTCGTCAGGCTATATCGACGAACTGGCGGGCGGCGACCTGTGCATGGTCTACGGCTATTCCGGCGATGTACTGATTGCTCGCCACCGAGCCCAAGAGGCTAAAAGGGCGTACGACATCAACTACTACATTCCCAATGGTGGCGCACCTGCGTGGTTTGACACCATGGCCATCCCGAAGGATGCGCCCCATGTTGCCGAGGCTCTGGCGTTTATCAACTACATTGAAACTCCGCAAGTGCATGCAGCCATTACCAACACCATGTTTTATCCGAATGCCAATAAAGAGGCGCGCAAGTATGTCCGCAAGGAAGTCGCGGATAATCCCATGATTTACCCGCCGCCAGCGGTGGCCAAAACCTTGTTTGTGATCAAGCCGCAGCCCCTGGCGATTCAGCGGCTACAAACACGCATGTGGGCCGAACTTAAATCGGGCCGCTAGTCGTATGGATAGCCGGTTGGGGGGGCAGGCGTGGTTGCCCGATCCGGACGACTTCGTCCGGGTCAGCGAGCTGGTCAAGATATACGGCGACACAGTAGCGGTGAAGTCGGTGGACTTATCCGTGAGGCGTAATGAACTGTTTGCCTTTCTGGGTAGTTCCGGTTGCGGTAAATCGACTCTGTTGCGCATGCTGGCGGGTTTCGAAGCCCCGACTTCGGGGCGGATTTATCTGGACTGCGAAGATATCACCGATATTCCTCCATATCGGCGGCCGGTCAACATGATGTTTCAGTCCTACGCCTTGTTTCCCCACATGACGGTGCAGGCCAATGTGGCCTTTGGCTTGAAACAGGAAGGGATAGCTAAAAACGAAATACATGAACGTGTTTTCGAGGCGCTGGATCTGATGCAGATGGCTAGCTTTTCACGTCGCAAGCCACGGCAGTTGTCGGGCGGCCAGCAGCAGCGGGTAGCGCTCGCACGCAGCCTGATCAAACGTCCCAAATTGCTTTTGCTCGACGAGCCGATGTCGGCACTGGATAAGCAGATACGTCAAAAAACCCAGATCGATCTGGTCAAGATTCTCGAGCAGGTGGGGGTAACCTGCATTATCGTGACTCACGATCAGGAAGAGGCCATGACGATGGCCACCCGCCTGGCAGTCATGACCGAAGGGCAGATCGTCCAGTGCGGCGCCCCGCACGATATATACACTTTTCCCAATTCGCGATTTGTCGCTGGCTTTATCGGATCGACCAACTTTTTCAGCGGCACCATCACGGTGGATGCGCCCGATCACATACTGATCGAGAGCGCCGAGTTGATGCATCCTCTGTACATCAGCCATGGCATCGGCGAGCCTCTGGGCATGCAAGTGCATGTTTCGATTCGGCCTGAACAGATACGTGTCCTGCGTGAGCAGCCTGTTGCGCAGTTCAATTGGGAGCATGGCATGGTGCGCCACGTGGCGTGGCTGGGCAGTTATGCGCTGTATCAGATCCGTCTCGATTCTGGGCTGGTGATCAACGCCAGTGTGCCCGGTATGGCGCTGGCTCAGGCCGACGCGCCCGGAATTGATGAGGAAGTGTTTGTGAGCTGGGCGGAAAACAGCGCCACGGTGTTGACGACGTGAAAAACCTGTCGCACCGCCGCGCAGGGTAGTCGATGCGCTCGCTGGTTATTGCACCGCCCTTCGTATGGTTGTTGCTGTTTTTGCTATTGCCGTTTGTGCTGGTTCTTAAAATCAGCTTTGCCGACGTGAGGTTTGGGATTCCTCCTTATACCGCCCTGGTGGAGCTGAAAGATCACACGCTGTCGCTCGCTTTGCACTTACGTGGCTACGCCTTGTTGTTTAGCGACAGCCTGTATATTGCAACCTATTTAAGCTCGGTCAAAATTGCGGCGATTGCCACTTTGTGCTGTGCTCTGATCGGTTACCCCATGGCCTATTGCATCGCCCGGTCCAATCCGGCTGTACGCAATGTTCTGCTGCTGGGCGTGATATTGCCGTTCTGGACTTCGCTGCTGTTGCGGGTTTACGCCTGGGTCGGGATCTTGCGTAACGATGGCTTGCTCAACCAGGTATTGCTGTGGCTAGGGCTTATCAAGACGCCGCTTGAAATCTATCGGACGGATCTGGCGGTCTACATCGGCCTGGTCTATGCCTATCTGCCGTTTTTTATTTTGCCTTTATACGCCAATCTGGTGAAGCTGGATGAGCGTCTGCTTGAGGCCGCTTACGATTTGGGTGCAAAGCCCTGGCAGGCATTTTTGCGCGTCACCTTGCCGCTGTCCGCGCCCGGTGTTATTGCTGGGGCGATGCTGGTGTTTATCCCGGCGGTGGGCGAATTCGTCGTCCCCGAGATGCTGGGCGGCGCCAATACGCTCATGATGGGTCGTGTCATGTGGACTGAATTTTTCAATAATGCCGATTGGCCCATGGCGGCGGCCATAACCTGCCTCATGGTGCTGTTGCTGCTGGCGCCATTGGCACTGTTTCAATACAACCAGGTCAGGCAGCTTGAACGTCAGTACAGGGGAGAGCAATGAGTCGGCCCAATCATGCCTGGCGCGCGTCGGTTCTGACGCCGGGTTTTCTCTTTCTGTATGTGCCCATTTTGTGCTTGATGGGGTTTTCCTTCAACGAGTCTTCGTTGATGACATCCTGGTCAGGGTTTTCGTTTAAGTGGTATCACGTGCTGTTTCACGATCAAGCACTGCTCAGCGCCGCGTGGTTGTCATTGCAGATTGCAGTGTTGACCGCCACGGCGGCAATGGTGATTGGAACCTGGGCCGCCTATGTGCTGGTGCGCATGGCGCGGTTCCGAGGATATGCCTTGTATATAGGCATGCTGAGCGCTCCTCTGGTCATCCCGGACGTGGTGCTGGGTATTTCGCTGCTGCTCATGTTCGTGGAGATGAGCAAGGTGCTGGGTTGGCCCGACGGCAATGGCATGTTTACGATCTGGGTCGGACACACCACGCTGTGCGTGGCCTATGTGGCGGTCGTCATTCAGGCTCGCATACGCGATCTGGACCGTTCTCTGGAAGAGGCCGCTCTGGATTTGGGCGCATCCCCGCTCAAGGTGTTTTTTGTGATTACCGTGCCGTTGATCGCCCCGGCGCTGGCTGCCGCGTGGCTCTTGTCATTTACCTTGTCGCTCGATGATGTGGTGATAGCGTCCTTTCTGTCAGGGCCCGGCTATACCACTTTGCCGCTTGAAGTATTTTCGCGGGTGCGCTTGGGGCTGCGCCCCGAGGTCAACGCCTTGGCTACTTTGTTTATTCTGCTCGTTGGGGTTTTTGTCATCGTGGCCAGTCGCATGCAATGGCGCAAGGAGTCGGCTAATTAGTCAGGGCAAGGCCCGGCCGCATATACCTTGAATCCGTTTGCCCGCAATTCGCATGCCGGGCAAATGCCGCAACCATAGCCCCAGGCGTGGCGGGTGCTGCGGTCTCCGAGATAGCAGGTGTGGGTGTGTTCGCAGATCAGCTCTACGAATTCCTTGCCGCCCAGTTGCTTGGCCATAAGCCACGTTTGCCGTTTGTCCAGCCACATTAGCGGCGTCTCGATGACCAGGGCCTTGTCCATACCCAGGTTAAGGCTTGCTTGCAGGGATTTCAGCGTGGTGTCGCGGCAGTCCGGGTAGCCCGAGTAGTCGGTTTCGCACATCCCTCCGACCAGTACCGATAGGTCTCGGCGATAGGCGATGGCAGCGGCGAAGGTAAAGAAAAGGAGATTTCTGCCGGGAACAAAGGTGTTGGGAAGGCCATTTTTCTCGAAGGCGATGCTTGCTTCGCTGGTCAGCGCAGTATCGCTGATATCGCCCAAGACCTGGAGATCGATCATGTGATCGTCGGCGAGACGCGAGGCCCAGGCCGGATAATCGGCGCGTATTTTCGAAAGAATTGTGCGCCGGCATTCGAGTTCGACTGAATGCCGCTGGCCGTAATCGAAACCCACTGTTTCGACATGAGCATAGTGTTTCAGGGCCCAGGCAAGACAAGTGGTGGAGTCCTGGCCTCCGGAAAACAATACAAGCGCTCTGGTGTGCATAAGATGATCTGTTTGTTATGGAACTTCGGTTCGTATGCCCGTAGCGGCAGCCCTTGTGACTGCCATTTATGGACGGCTATAGCGATGCCTCTTGTGGATACCCTTTTTATGGACGGTTGTAGCCGCACCCCTCATGGGTGCCATTATAGACGGTGTACTTACGTCTTTTGGACTAGGCCAAAAGAGTCAGGCCAAAAGAGTTAGGCCAAAAGAGTTTTCAATGGGGAAGCTCTTTGTGCTAAAAAATAAATGAATCTATCTTGACTAACCTTTTTGATTTGCCCCCATACCCTTACGGGAGAACGATATGGCATATGCGAATTGGCGCCTCGAAGGCGAATGGATCAAGAACTGTACCTGTGCATATGGCTGCCCCTGCGATTTCAACGCAAGACCGACCAGGGGCGACTGCGAAGGCCTGGCGGGCATGCGCATCACGAAGGGGCATTTCAACAGCACGAGCCTGGATGGACTGAGCTTTTTCGTGTTGGTGTCCTTCCCCGGGGCGTTGTACGAAGGGAACGGAGAGTTGCAACCGATTATTGACGAACGGGCTAGCGCGGCGCAGCGCGAGGCCTTGTTTGGCATTCTGTCGGGGGAAAACTCGGCGGAAGGGACGCTGTTCAATATATTCAGCCTCATTGTGACCAAGATGCACGATCCGATCTTCGCTCCCATCACGTTCGAGTTTGACCAGGCAGCGCGAACTGCGCGCCTGACCATCCCGGGCGTGCTTGAAACCGAGGTTGAACCGATCAAGAACCCGGTAACAGGTGCTGCGCACCGCATTCAGGTCATGATGCCGGAAGGGTTCGAGCACCGTGCGGGCGAGGTCGCTTCGGCCAATATTCGCAGCGCAGGGGCGATCAAGCTCGAGGTGCGGGGCGGGCACAGTACGCTGGCTCACGTCGTGCAAACGCCGCAAGGGGTTGAGGCCTGAATGGGAGATGGTTCGTTCCCGGAATGGGCACTGCGGCATGACCGCCTGATTGTCGCCTCCGGCTTGCTGGTGGTGATCCTGCTGGCCTGGGCGTATCTGCTGATGGGCGCCGGGATGATGCAGGAAATGAGCGGCATGTTGATGCCGATGAGCATGGGGCCGTGGACGTTCGGCCATGTGGTTCTCATGCTGATCATGTGGGCGGTGATGATGGTTGCCATGATGCTGCCGAGCGCCGCGCCGACCATCCTGCTTTATGGCGTCGTTGCGCGACGCCGGAGCAAAGGAAACGCGTTGGTCACAGCATCAAGTGCCTTTGTCTTTGGCTATGCGGTTGTCTGGGCGGCGTTCAGCCTGGTGGCCGTAACGCTTCAATTCGGGTTGGAACGTGCCGCGCTGATTTCGCCCATGATGGAAACAACGAGCATTGCCGTGGCGGGCACGGTGCTGATCACGGTCGGCCTATTCCAATGGACGCCGCTCAAGCAGGCCTGCCTGCGGCGTTGCCGCTCGCCGCTGGAGTTCATCACGGAGCACTGGCGACCGGGCGTAGGCGGTGCATTCTGGATGGGCTCTCGGCACGGAGTTTATTGTGCAGGATGCTGCGGGTCGTTGATGCTGCTGCTCTTTGTAGGTGGCGTCATGAATCTGGCGTGGATCGGTGGCCTCGCTTTGTTTGTTCTGATCGAGAAACTTGCGCCCGCGGGGCATTGGATCAGCTACGGAGCGGGAGTCCTGTTGGTGGAGTGGGGCGTAGCGACTTTGCTCGGCCTGGCCAAGTGGCTTTTGTAATAAGACATGCGAGGAAACGCGACGACAGGTGGCGCGCCTCAGTCGCTAGTATTTTGATTTTTATGGGGTTTTGGTCGAGAAATGCGACCGGATGAAACGTGTTTTGAAGTGTTGCTTTGTGAGGTGTTACTGGTAGGCAGTACTGGGTTCGAACCAGCGACCTCTACGATGTCAACGTAGCGCTCTAACCAACTGAGCTAACCGCCTAAAGAGCACAAGATTCTAGCCTACTTGCGGCAGGCTTGTCAAAAAGCAGCCTCTTTCAGTATGTCATGGATCTGAACGGGGTGCCGACCGACAAGTTGTGGTTGGGGTTGTTGGTGGCGGCGGTTTGTGTATTCACGAAAATGGCAGCCACAAGGGCTGCCGCTACAAAAACATACCCGTCGTCCATGTGGCGGCAACCCTTGTGACTGTCATCGTCCTAGCGTGCCAGCATATGAATCCGCGTTGCGCTTCGCCTATGAGCACACTACATGCGTCTCCCATGATAATCGGCTTTTTCACAACAGATCGCTCGAAAAAAGCCGTTTTTGGCAGGCTTTGCCTTATAGAAGGCGGGACGCACGATGTTCTGGTGTTACACTAAAACAACACACAACGGTAACTTTAATTGATATGAATTCGAACGCCACGCGAACTACTACCCGGACTCCGTTGTAGCCGCCTGCGTATCGTGCATCAGCCAAATAGCTAATTCAAGTTTCCACAATACGCGGCCAGTGCCGCGTATTTTGTTTTCAGGATGATTTATGGTTCACATTACCTTGCCCGATGGCTCGCAGCGTGAGTTTCCCGGCCCAGTATCAGTCAGCGACGTTGCGCAGTCCATCGGCGCTGGCCTGGGGCGCGCCGCGCTGGCCGGACGTGTAACGGTGGCGGGGGCTGAGCCCGAGTTGGTCGACACCAGTTTTCTTATTGAACAAGATGCGAACCTGGCCATTATTACGGCCAAGGACGCGGCTGGCCTGGATTTGATCCGTCATTCCACCGCGCATTTGCTGGCTTATGCGGTCAAGTCCTTGTTCCCGGACGCCCAGGTCACCATTGGCCCCGCGATCGAGAACGGCTTCTATTACGATTTTTCGTATAAGCGCCCGTTCACGCCCGAGGATCTGGAGAGCATTGAACACAAGATGGCCGAGCTGGCTAAAAAAGACGAGCCCGTAACGCGTGAAGAGTGGTTGCGCGATGATGCGGTTGCATTTTTCAAGAGCATTGGCGAGCACTATAAGGCCGAAATCATTGGCGCAATACCGTCCAATGAGCCTATCAGCCTGTATCGCGAGGGTGATTTTATCGACTTGTGCCGAGGGCCGCACGTGCCATCCACGGGCAAGCTGAAGGTCTTCAAGCTGATGAAACTGGCGGGTGCCTATTGGCGCGGCGACAGCAAAAATGAAATGCTCCAGCGTATTTACGGAACGGCGTGGGCGACCAAGGAAGAGCAGGCCGCTTACCTGATCATGCTGGAAGAGGCCGAAAAGCGCGATCATCGCAAGCTTGGGCGCGAATTGGATTTGTTTCACTTTCAGGATGAAGCGCCGGGCCTGATTTTCTGGCACCCCAAAGGCTGGGCTTTGTGGCAGCAGGTCGAGCAGTATATGCGCCGTGTCTATCAGGATAATGGCTATGAAGAGGTCAAGGCGCCACAAATTCTTGACCTGTCTTTATGGAAAAAGACCGGCCATTGGGATAATTACGCCGAAAACATGTTCACAACCGAGTCGGAAAACCGCGTTTATGGCTTGAAACCCATGAACTGCCCGGGTCATGTGCAAATTTTCAATGCCGGGCTGCGTTCGTATCGCGAGCTGCCGATACGGTACGGCGAGTTTGGTCAATGCCATCGCAATGAGCCGTCGGGTTCCCTGCACGGCATGATGCGGGTGCGCGGCTTTACACAAGACGATGGCCATATTTTCTGCACAGAAGACCAGTTGCAGGACGAGTGCGCTGCGTTTACGGCACTTTTACAAAAGGTCTATGCCGATTTCGGCTTTACTGAAATCTTGTACAAAGTGGCGACGCGGCCCGATAAGCGCATCGGTGCCGACGAGGTCTGGGACAAGGCCGAACACGCCCTGATGGAAAGCCTGAGCCGCACGAACTGTCAGTTTGAAGTGTCGCCAGGCGAGGGGGCTTTTTACGGCCCCAAGGTCGAGTACACGCTTAAAGACGCTATTGGACGGCAGTGGCAATGCGGCACGATACAGGTTGATTTTTCGATGCCGCAGCGCCTGGGTGCCGAATATGTGGATGCCCATGACCAGCGGCGCGCACCGGTTATGCTGCATCGAGCCATTCTTGGGTCGCTGGAGCGTTTTATTGGCATGTTGATCGAAAATCATACGGGGGCGATGCCGCCTTGGCTGGCACCTGAGCAGGCAGTGGTGTGCTGTATTTCCGAATCATCCGCACAATATGCCGACGAAATTGCCCGAAGCCTGAAAAAACAAGGGTTTAGAGTGTCCTCTGATTTGCGTGGAGAAAAAATCACCCGTAAAATCAGGGAGCACAGCATGCAAAAGGTGCCGTACATTCTGGTGGTGGGCGAAAAGGAAAGCGCTGCCTCGACAGTGGCGGTGCGCAGTCGCGGCGGTGTTGATATCGGAGTCATGCCCCTTAAAGACTTTGCCGACCGATTGCAGCAAGATATCAACAACCGGCGTAATGTCGGGCAAGCCTGATTGGTTTATTTTTATTAATTCTAGGAGTTCAAAACATCGCTACCGAAAAACCACATCACATCAATGCTGAAATCCGCGCTTTGGAAGTGCGGCTTATTGGAGTAGACGGCGAGCAGCTGGGTATTGTAAAAACCGTGGATGCCATCCGTTTGTCGGAACAAAGCGAAGTAGACCTGGTCGAGATCGCACCCAATGCAGAGCCGCCGGTTTGCCGCTTGATGGATTATGGCAAGTTCAAGTACCAGGAACAAAAACGTCAGCAAGAGGCGCGTTCCAAACAGAAAGTCATACAGGTCAAAGAGGTCAAGTTTCGCCCGGGCACCGACGAAGGCGACTATCAGGTGAAGCTGCGCAATTTACGCCGTTTCATCGATGAGGGCGACAAGGCCAAGGTTACCTTGCGATTCCGTGGCCGCGAAATGGCTCACCAAGAGCTGGGCATGCGGGTGCTTGAACGCGTGCGTGACGATTTGTCCGAGGTCTGTCTGGTCGAGGCCATGCCCAAGCTGGAAGGCCGTCAGATGGTCATGGTTTTGTCGCCGCGTAAAAAGGCGGTTGGCAAACAAGAGGTTGCCGCCTGACATTCAACTTGTGAAACGAAAAGCCATTGCTTTAATTTAGCCCGCTGCTGATGGGCGGGCGCTTGCGGGTGCCTTATGCATGTGTTATTTGTAATTGACCCTTTACCTTCGCTCAAGGCATACAAAGATTCTTCAGTTGCCATGATGCAAGCCTTGCGGGCTCGGGGCCATGTACTAAGCGTGGCGCTGCAAGGCGATTTATACATCGACGAAGGCACTGTCAAGGTGGTCGCTACCGCTATCGATCTGGTGGCCGATGCGGATATGCATGGCCACGCCTGGTGGACTGAGCGCGGCACGCCGGACGAAGTCGTACTTGCTTCGTTTGGTGCTGTCGTAATGCGTAAAGACCCTCCCTTCGATATGGAGTACGTTTACGCTACGCACTTGCTGGAGTACGCCCAGGCGCAAGGGGCGCACGTTTTCAATTCCGGCGCAGCCATCCGCAACCACCCCGAAAAGCTGGCCATTACCGAATTCTCGTCATTTACCTCACCCACTTTGGTGTCGCGCGACATGGCGCGTCTGAAGGCGTTTCACGCCCGCCATCAAGATGTCATTGTCAAGCCTCTCGATGGCATGGGCGGCGCGGGCATTTTCCGTTTACAAAAAGCCGAGCCCAACTTGGGTTCCATTCTTGAAACTCTCACCGATAACGGCTGTCGTACGATCATGGCGCAACGTTATATTCCCGACATCGTCAACGGCGACAAGCGCATTTTGCTTATTGGCGGCAAGCCTGTGCCGTATGCGCTCGCACGTATTCCGCTGGCAGGCGAATCTCGTGGCAACCTCGCCGCGGGTGGCCGCGGCGTGGCTCGTGCCTTGACGCCGCGCGACCGTGAAATTGCCGAGACGATCGGGCCGCGGCTGGCCGAGCGCGGCCTTTTGCTGGTGGGGCTCGATGTCATTGGCGATTATCTGACCGAGGTCAACGTTACCAGCCCCACCTGCTTTGTGGAAATTACCGAGCAGACCGATTTCAATGTCGCCGAATGCTTTGCCGTGGCGCTGGAACGGGCGGCGGAGGCATAGATGGCCCGGATCGTACTCGTCATGCACGCCCCGCTTGCCAGCGCCTTTGCCGAATGCGCCCGGCACGTGCTGGGTAATAAGCCGAACCTGGTGGTTTTCGATGTCAAGCCCGAAGAGCCGCCCGAGCTACTTGCCCCGCAGCTGGCGAGCCTGCTGACTAACGCCGACCAAGACGGGGTGCTTATTTTATGCGATATATTTGGGGCGACACCGTTTAATATTGCCCAGAAGGCGCTTAAACTGGCTGCCGAGCAGGGCACGCAGGGCCACGTGGTGACAGGCGCCAACTTGTGCATGGTGTTAAAGGCTCTGGCCGATCAAAATAAGACCCCCGACGACTTGTGCGAGTGTGCGCGGCTAGGAGCCTTGAAAGGGATTGTGACCGCTGATTAGAAAATTTTGTATTTCCGTATGTTAGCTTCGTGTCTTAAATTAAAAAAATCCTATGCCAACTATCGATATCGCTATACGCAACAAATTGGGTTTGCACGCTCGGGCGGCAGCCAAGCTGACACAGCTGGCCGGTAAATTCAACGCCGATATTTTTATCGCTCGCGGGGCTCAGCGCGTTAATGCCAAGAGCATTATGGGCGTCATGATGCTGGCGGCGGGCCTGGGTGTGACGGTCAAAGTTGATGCAGAAGGCGCAGACGCTGGGCCTGCGCTTGACGCTATTCGGCTTTTATTCGATAACAAGTTCGGCGAACAAGAATAGGCTTGCCGTCCTCCTGCGGGGCCTCTGAATGACAGCACCCATTCATTCCTCTTCCGACTGCGGCCCGATGCTTTGTCTGCAGGGGCAGGGCGTTGTCAAGGGGGTGGCTATTGGCCGCGCGGTGGTCATGGGGGCCGCCGCGCTGGAAGTCGCCCACTATCGCATTCAGGAGGCCGATGTTGCGGCCGAATGCGCGCGCCTGAAAAACGCGCTGGCGCATGCGTGCGGCGAACTGCAGAGCATGGCCAACAGCCTGCCCGCCGACGCTCCACGAGAGCTTGCAGCCTTGCTCACCGTGCACAGCATGTTGCTGGGCGACCCAATGCTTTCGGCACAAACCTGCGAGCTGATTGTGCAGCGGCAGTACAACGCCGAGTGGGCATTGACGACGCAGGGTCAGTTTCTGGGCGAACAGTTTGCCGCCATGGAAGACGAATACCTGCGCGAGCGCGGTGCCGACATACGTCAAGTCATTGAGCGTGTCTTGCGCGTGCTGTCGGGCTCCACCGTGTTGTTGCCCCATTTGGATGCCGAAGATCCGGACGCGTTGCTCATTGTGGTGGCGCGCGACATCTCGCCCGCCGATATGCTGCGTTTGCGCGGCGCGCGTTTTGGCGCTTTCCTCACCGATCTGGGCGGCCCCACTTCGCATACGGCTATTGTTGCACGCAGCATGAACGTGCCGGCTGTGGTGGGGCTGGGCCATGGGCGCACGCTGGTGCGCGATGGCGACATCCTGATCGTCGATGGATCAACGGGCGCGGTTCTGGTCAATCCTTCAGAACAGGTTTTGATCGAATATCGCTGCCGTCAGACCTCTTACGCCGATGAGCGCGCCACTTTGGGTTTGCTGCGGGATGCCCCGGCCGTGACGCTTGACGGCATCGCCATCCGGCTCGAAGCCAATATCGAATTGCCTGAAGAGGCCGCAACGGCCTTGGCTGCGGGGGCTGACGGCATCGGTTTGTTTCGCAGTGAGTTCCTTTTTATGGGCCGGCCTGATTTGCCAGGAGAGGACGAGCAATATCAGGCGTATGCGTCGGTCGTGCGAATCATGGCCGGGCGGCCTGTCACTATCCGCACGCTGGATATCGGGTCCGACAAAACCCTTGATGGCGAGGTTACCGTGGCCACCAATCCGGCGCTTGGCCTGCGCGCGATCCGGTACTGCCTGGCCAATCCCGAGCTTTTTGCAACGCAGTTGCGGGCGCTTTTGCGCGCCTCGTTGCATGGCCCGGTGCGCATACTCATTCCAATGCTATCGCATATGCACGAAGTTTATGCAACGCGTCGGGCTATCGCGTCGGCGCGCGCCGAGCTCGATGCGCGTGGCCAGGCCTATTCTGACAACATTGCCTTGGGCGCCATGGTCGAGATTCCAGCCATTGCCATCGCCATCGACCCGTTCGTGGAAAATCTGGATTTTCTATCCATAGGCACCAACGACCTGATCCAATACACCTTGGCCATCGACCGCGGCGACAATGATGTGGCCGACCTGTACGATCCAATGCATCCGGCGGTTTTGCGGCTGATTGCGCACACGATCAACGCGGGCGAACGAACCGGCAAGCCGGTGTCGGTTTGTGGCGAGATGGCGGGCGATGCGCGCGTGACGCGCATGCTGCTGGGCCTGGGTCTGAAAGAATTCTCCATGCACCCGCAGCAGTTGCTCGATGTAAAAAAGGAGGTGCGCCTGGCCCATACCAACGCGCTGCGCGTCAAGGTAGCGTCGGCGTTGAATCGCGCCGAACGCATTGATTTAGCTGATCTCGATAGTTGAAAGATCAGGGATGATAGGCGGATTCTCCATGCGACTGCACGTCCAGCCCCTCGCGTTCGACGTCTTTGGTCACGCGCAAACCGCAAGTCTTGTCAGCGATGAAGTAAGCCAGCAGGGCGCACAGCCCTGACCAAACCAGGGTGATGGCGACGCCCTCGAACTGCAGCCATAGCTGATAGGGTATCTCGGACAGGGTTTTCAACCCCGGGCCGCCCAAGGGTTGCGCGTTGAAGATGCCCGTCAACAAGGCCCCGACGATGCCTCCCACGCCGTGAACCCCAAAGACATCGAGCGCGTCATCGGCACCCAGGCGACGTTTCAGTCCGTTGACGCCCCAAACGCAAATCGCGCCGGCCAGCAAGCCGATAATCAGGGCGCCCCCGGGGCCCACCAGCCCGGCTGCGGGAGTAATCCCCACCAGCCCGGCAACCATACCCGATACCGCTCCCAGAAGCGAGGGTTTGCCTTTGTAGCGCCATTCGACAACCGTCCAGGCGATGACGCCGCCCGCCGTTGCCAAAAGCGTGTTGAAGAAGGCCAGCGCAGCGGTTTCATTGGCGCTCAACGCCGATCCGGCGTTAAAACCGAACCAGCCTACCCATAGGAGGCTTGCGCCGATCATGACCATAGTCAAATTGTGAGGCTGCATGGATTCACGCTTGTAGCCGATGCGTGGTCCGATATAGTAGGCGCCCACCAGGCCGGCAATCCCGGCATTAATGTGCACCACCGTGCCTCCGGCAAAGTCCAGGGCTCCTTGTTTGAATAGCCAGCCGTCCGACGCCCAAACCATATGGGCAATGGGCAAATATGCGAAGGTCATCCAGATGGCGGTGAATACCAGTACGGCTGCGTAGTTGATCCGTTCGGCAAATGCCCCCACAATCAACGCGCAGGTGATGCCCGCAAACGTGGCCTGGAATGAAGCAAAGGTGATTTCGGGTATTGATCCGGACAGTGAGAATTTTTGAGTCGATAAATTCATCATGCCGCCGAACAGCAGGCGTGAAAAGCCGCCAATTACGGGGCTTGCAGGCGTAAACGCCAAGGTATAGCCATACACGAACCACAGGACGACGGCCAGGCAAAAAACGGTCAGCACCTGAATCATGATCGATAGCACGTTCTTGCTGCGCACCAGGCCGCCGTAAAACAAGGCCAATCCGGGCACAATCATCAGTAAGACCAGTATTGTCGATATGCTTACCCAGACTAAATCTGCTTTATCCATCTGTTTCTCCGAAAATAGCGTGTGTAGATTGTGGTGGGGCGGGGCGGCGAACGTGTATCGCCTGGCGCGTGCCAGCGCCGTAAACGGGTTTTGTCCTACAGAGCGTTTTCGCCTGACTCGCCCGTACGTATTCGCACCGCTTGTTCAATCGGGGTGACGAATATCTTTCCGTCGCCGATCTTGCCGGTATGGGCGGCAGCGCAAAGATGCTCGATGGCAAGCTCCACGGCGCTTTCAGGCACGGCCATTTCCAATCGCAGCTTAGGCAGGAAATCCACGGTGTATTCGGCGCCGCGGTAAAGCTCCGTATGACCTTTCTGGCGTCCGAAACCCTTGACCTCGGTCACGGTCATGCCCTGTATGCCAACATCCGAGAGCGCCTCGCGCACCTCGTCGAGCTTGAACGGTTTGATAATGGCGGTGATCAGTTTCATAAGTGGCTTCCGGAAGTAGGACGTGTGCATTTAGATAAGCAACTTCCGTGCCAGTTTTTCGCCTTGCGACGACTTCGTGTCGTGGCGGTATTGGCTCCTATAACTGCCCCATGCGTTTTATTTTTGAGAGGCGCCGCGGGGTGAAGGCCCGTTATCGGTGCAACTTGCACATAAACGCACCAAATCAGTGCTTGTGTCTTTCTATGAGCTCAGGCGTCTGTCGTCCAGCTTAAGCAAGCTCTGAACACGTCGAGCGGCAAGCAGGCGCTGCAGACCGCCTGAATCCGCGGATGCATGCGACGCCGGGACTTGCTCAGAGCTTCCCTGGATTCTTCAAAGGCCACGTTTTGGCGTTTTTCGTACCCGTCCGCCCATCTAAATCAGAAAATTTGTGCCCTAAAGCGGTAACAAAACATTGATATGCAGGGGCGTTTGTGTCTGGGTGTACAAGATCAAATAAGGCAAATAGCGTTGAAGACCAGGGGTATATACGGCCTGCGGGAGAAATGCCAAGCATATAATTATTTTTATTGAAATTAGGATTTACACTAATGCTGTTCTTGATCAAGATTCGGCGGCTAGAATTGTAACCAAGCCAGTTGTATCAATCCCGCTGCTGAACCGCTAGTCGCACCGGAGTCAGCACTAAATTTATCAGGCGGCGTTGGAAAAGAAAGGAACGTATTATGGAAAAGACCCGTACACATCTAGCAATTATGGCTATGGTTGCATCAATGGGCTTGCTTGCGGCATGCTCGAAAGGGGACGATGTCAAATCTGCGGCCCCCGCTTCAAGTTCAGAAGCTCCGGCGGCCACGCCTGCTCCTGTGACGCCAGCCCCAGAGGCGCCGGCTCCAGGTTTGGCTCCGTCCACGACGGCGCCCATTCCCGCTCCGTCGAGCAGTTCGATGGATAAAGCGAAAGAGTCGGCCAAGGAAGCTGCCGATAAAATTGCTGACAAAGCAGGCGAACTCAAGGATGCAGCCGCCGAGAAAGCTGGCCAATTGGGCGATGCGATCAAAAAGGGCGCGGCCCAAGCCAATCAGGCTATCCAGAACAAGGTAGGCAATGGCGCGACGCAGCCGGCGCCGACGCCGACGCCAAGCCAATAATGCCAGCTCCGATGTAAAATACACGGTAAATGAGAATGGGCCAGATGGCCCATTTTTTACTACACTGATCGCTTGCCATTTACTACCCGGAGCCCGCCATGATCAACCGTACCGATTGGTTCGAAGACTTTCAAAAGAATATGTCCGACCTGATTGCCAAAAGCCCGGCTGCCGATATCGAGCGTAATGTCAAAGCGATGATGGCGCAGACCTTTTCCCGGCTGGATTTGATTACCCGCGAAGAGTTCGATGTACAGGCCGGCTTGCTTGAGCGTGCGCTGGCTCGCATTGATGCGCTGGAAGCCCGGGTCAAAACGCTGGAATCAAACCCGGACTGATCCCTACCGTTTATCAAAGATTGGTGCGCAAGCGCCACAGCTCGGGAAACAGCACGACATCGAGCATCTTGCGCAAGTAGCTCACGCCGTCGGTGCCGCCGGTGCCGCGCTTGAAGCCGATAATCCGCTCTACGGTCGTGACGTGCCGAAAGCGCCATTGGCGAAATGAATCCTCCAGATCCACTAGTTTTTCTCCCAGTTCGTACAAGTCCCAGTAGTGGGCGGGATCCCGATACACCTGTAGCCAGGCCGCTTCGACAGAGGGGTCGTATTCGGTTCCTTTGCTTGGATCCCGATTCAGGCGTTCTGCGCTGATGGTCAGGCCTTTGCGCGCCAGCAACTGTATGGCGCCTTCGTAAAGCGATGGCGTCTCAAGTGCTTTTTGCACATGCGCCAGGCGTTCGGCGTGATGTGCGTGCGGGCCTAGCATGGCTGCGTTTTTATTGCCCAGAATAAACTCGATCTCGCGATATTGGTATGACTGAAACCCTGATGATTTCCCCAGATAGGGTCGCATCGCCGTATATTCAGGCGGCGTCATTGTGGCCAGAACCGTCCAGGCCTGAACCAGTTGATCCATGATGCGCGAGACGCGCGCCAGCATTTTGAACGACGGCCCCAACAGGCTCTGTCCGATGTGATATCGAGCTGCGCGCAATTCATGCAACATCAGCTTCATCCATAGCTCGGAAGTTTGATGTTGAATAATAAATAGCATCTCGTTGTGCTCTGGCGAGAGCGGATGCTGCGCGCCAAGCAACTGGTCCAACGCCAGGTAATCGCTATAGCTCATGTCTTTCGAAAAATCCAGACTGGCGTCATGCCAGGTGGAAGGCTCTTGTGGATGAGGGGACATGGCAGATTTCCTTGTTTGGGTGTTGCATGATATGGTACCGCGGCAGGGGCCGGCCATACCGTGAATTTTGTCGCTCCAGGCCTGTAGCGACAGGGCCGTAGCGACATGGCTGTAGCGACAGGCCTTGTGCCTGTCATCTATGCAAGATACCCTCTTGGCCATGAACGATTTTGGCAGCCACAAGGGCCGTCACTACAAGATGCACCCGCCGCTTGTAGCGGCACCTCTTATGGGCGCCACCACGCTTGCTCGCGTACCTCCCCCAACGGATAAAACAATCATTTTTCCACCGCGCAGGCGTACCTGCTCTGCCATACTGTATTTTTCGTTTGGCCGGGCATCTGGCTGGGAGCAGGACATGTCACTAGCGGCGTTGGCGAGCCTGGCGCTCTACGGGTTGGAGGCATTTCCGGTACGGGTTGAAGTGCATGTGGGTCCTGGGCTGCCTGCCTTTCACATCGTGGGCTTACCCGACACCGGCGTGCGTGAAAGCCGCGAACGTGTGCGCTCGGCGATTATCAGCAGCGGGCTGGAGTTTCCCGCCGGGCGCATTACCGCTAATTTGGCGCCGGCCGATCTGCCCAAAGATTCTGGCCGCTTCGATTTGCCGATTGCACTGGGTGTTTTGCTTGCGTCAGGCCAGATAGCGTCGCCGCGGCAGGGCGGGGTGGGTAGCGGTCCGGATATCGATTTGTCAGGCTATGTCTTTGCGGGAGAGTTATCGCTGACGGGCGCCGTTGTATCGGTGAATGCACCGCTGGCTATAGCTTTGGCGGTCGCGCGCAGCGACCCTTCGGTGCGGTTGATCTTGCCGGCCGCGTGTGCCGGGGTGGCGGCTCGTGTACCCCGATTGACGGTGCTCGCGGCCCAACGCCTGCTCGATGTAGTCGAACACTTTTCGGGTACAACCAGTTTACCGATTGCACAGCCTCAGGTTCTGCCTGTAGCGGTCCCTAGCGCGCCATGCCTGTCCGATGTGAGAGGGCAGGCGATGGCCCGTCGCGTGCTGGAAATCGCCGCAGCCGGCGGCCACAGCCTGTTGATGTCCGGGCCGCCTGGCGCCGGCAAGAGCATGCTGGCGCATCGATTGCCGGGAATTTTGCCGCGCTTGGGGGATGAACAGGCGCTTGAGGTGGCCGCCCTGTCCAACGTGAGAGGTCGCGGGTATACGGTAAGCGATATGCCGCCATTTCGGGCTCCTCATCATTGCGCCTCGGCGCCGGCTCTAGTCGGGGGGGGCGCTCTTCCCCGGCCGGGTGAAATAAGCATGGCTCACCACGGCATTTTGTTTCTCGACGAATTGCCTGAATTCGATCGACGCGTGCTGGAGTCTTTGCGCGAGCCCATCGAAACAGGTCGCATCTCGGTTGCGCGTTCTTCTCGCACGCTTACGTTTCCTGCCGCATTTCAGCTAATTGCCGCCATGAATCCTTGTCCCTGCGGATGGCTGGGGCACAGAAGGATGCGTTGTGCGTGCAGCGTCGATCGTATCGAGAAATATCGCGACAAGATCTCTGGCCCGTTGCTGGATCGGATCGATCTGCAAATTGCCTTGCCTGCCGTTGAAGGCGACTGGTTCGATGCGCCGCTAGGCGAGGCGTCTGCTCCGGTGCGCGATCGAGTAGAACGTTGTCGTGTCCGGCAACTGGCACGCCAGGCGCTGCCTAACGCAAAGTTGGGCGTCGGCGATCTGGATCGTTATTGCGTGCTCGATGGCCCGGCGAAAAGCCTGCTCAGGCAGGCCATGTCGCGCTGGAGCTGGTCGGCGCGCGTCGTGCATCGCGTGCTGCGGGTAGCACGCACCTTAGCCGATTTGAGCGAACTCGACACCCTCGGGGTTGCCCAGGTTGCCGAGGCCATACAGTACCGTCAACCCTGGGGCGACCGACCCGATCCGCAATGAATTATGTAGCGGCAGGCCTGTAGCGACAGGCCTTGTGCCTGTCATCAGTCCAAGAACGTACCGGCAGCCCTCGCGCCTTTCGTCAAGGCTCCATTCGTCGCGCCATGGCGACTGCGCCCACGGAATGCCCGGATGCACCGAGGACGACAGCAAAGCTCATTTGCACAAAGAGCTTGTTGCCTGATTTGCACAGGGCGCGGGTTCGGGTGGGGACACCCCCCAGCCGGGTCTTTCCGGATGCCATGGCATGGGAAAAACCCCGCCAATGGGCTTCCCGCAAATGCTCAGGGATAATGAGATCAACATTCGCGCCAATGGCTTCGGCCGCGCTGAATTGGAATAAGTGTTCCGCAGCCAGGTTCCAGATGCGAATAATGCCTTGTTCATCGATAACAATGACTGCGTCCGCAGTCTGTTCAAGAGCCAAGGTGTGAAGATCAGTCATGATGAGTTCGGTGGTGTGGGAAACCCAGATGAAGTGCAGCGGCGGCTATGTTCGTTGGGTTGTGCAGTCAATTTTGTTCTTCGCTGGGCTAATTGTCAATTTTGATATGTGGAATGTTGTATTCTGAATATTTATACGACAGGATAATATCCGCCGAACGGTAGTAGCGGTTTGCATGTACGCGAAAATGGCAGCCACAAGGGCTGCCTCTACCAAAACGTGCGTGTGAATTATGTAGCGACAGGCCTCGTGCCTGTCACAATACAAGTGGGTAGCGACAGGCCTCGTGCCTGTCATTGATGCAAGCAGTTCGGCACATGTTTTTGCTAATATACATAGAACACTCACTCTATATTTACAATTCCCCCGGAGGGCGCATCATGGACCAGGATTTTCGCCTGACAGGAAAATTTACGCGGACTGAAGGCTGACCGTGGATCGCGATGAAATGGGCCGGGCTTTGGCGCGCTATATCAAGGATCAAACCGGCGCCATACATGTTGATGTCATAGAGTTTCATCATTTATCGGGTGGGGCGATACAGAGCAATTATGCGTTGACGGTTGATTGCGCTGGCGGATGTCGCCCAGGGCGGCTGGAACTGGTCGTGCGCAGCGATTCGCCGTCGCAGATTGATTTCAGCCTGACGCGCGAACAGGAATTTCAAGTTTTGAGCGTGGCTCGCAACGCTGGAGTGATGGTTCCGCAGCCTTTGTATCTGTGCACAGACAAATCTGTTATGGGCAACGTCTTTTCCGTCATGGCGCGGGTGAAGGGCGCCGCTGACGCGCGCAAGCTGGTCAGGGGTGGTCTGAATACTGACCAGGCGGATGGCCTGACGCGGCGGCTTGGCCTTGAGCTCGCGCGATTGCATCAGGTTCGCCCCCCCGATGCGCGTCTTGATTTTTTGCCTGTGCCCGGGCAATCCCCTGCATTGATGCGTGTGCAGGAGTACCGCCGGGCGCTTAACGCGATATCCGAGCCGCACCCGGTGCTCGAATGGTCATTGAACTGGTTGCAAGACCATGCGCCTCAAAAATATGAAATAACGCTTTGCCACGGCGATTTTCGTACCGGCAACTATATGGTTGACGAGGGGCAATTGACGGGGATACTGGATTGGGAGTTTGCCGCATGGAACGATCCCTACGAAGACTTGGGCTGGATCTGCTCGAAAAGCTGGCGGTTCGGCGCCAATGCCAAAGAAGTGGGCGGTGTGGGCGACAAAGAAACGTTTTTCAACAGCTATTCAAGCCTGTCTGGCGAACCCGTCAGCCCGGGCAAGGTGCTTTATTGGGAAGTCATGGGCATGACACGCTGGGCAATTATTGCCCTGCAGCAGACGAGGCGGTATTTGTCGGGCGAACAGTTGTCGCTGGAGCTGGCTCTGACGGGACGGCTGCTGCCTGAGATCGAGTTCGATCTGCTGACTCAAATCCACGAATTGGAGTCAGGCCATGAATAATCGTCCGTACGGCAACGAGCTGCTTCACGCTGCGCGCCAGGCCTTGCTCGACGGGCTTTTGCCGCTGCTGCCTGCCGACAGAACCTATGATGCGCTAATGGTCGCCAATGCAATGGCTATCGCCGCGCGCGAGCTGGAATCCTTTGGTCAAGCTGAAGATCGCGATAATCATCAAATTGCACAGTTCTATCGCGATATCGGCATGGATGACAGCGATGCAAGCGAAGCAGGCCTCGCGCTAAAAATCAGAAATCGCTTGATCGATAAAGGGCATTATCAGCGTCTGCATAGTTTACTTTTAGCCATGGCTCGTGAAAAACTTGCCATCAGCAACCCGAAATATCTTCGCAAGTAAGTCTTGTTTTCATGATGGACAGATTCCAGTCCGGGCCAGATGCATCCGTTCAGAATGGCCCGTTATTAGTGTGCTTAAAACTCAGGTGGGAAATTTGATGATTACCGATTTCGAAACTTTCAAGATTGAGCTCAGCTTGTCTAAAGTCGAAATTTGCCGTGAGCTGTATCACCAGAACAGAGACTTGATCCGCATAAAGAAAGAGCATGTCGCGGTGAAGAATCTGGTGCGCATTATCGATTCCACCCTTCGTCTGACTCGTTCCAAGGGGTTTCACGCCATGTCTTTGCGCGATCTCTGTGCCGATTCGGGTTTCAGCATTGGCGGCTTGTACGCCTACATAAAGAATAAGGATGACCTGCTCTATCTGATTCAGAGCCATGGCATTATGCTGCTGCGGCGAACGATGCTTGCGTATATTCAGGATATCGATTCGCCGATGGATAAGTTGTCTGCAGCCTTGAAGGCGCATGTGTACCTTAGCGAGTTAATGCTTGCCTGGTTTTACTTTTCGTATATGGAAACCAAGAGCCTTCCCGGCAAGTATAAAAAGGAGGCCGTCGCCATAGAGCTGGAAATCGAGGACATTTTTTTTGGAATTATCCTAAATCCCTCTGTTAGCCTGTTGCCAAGGCTGGTCGCGTAGCCGCGTTGGTGGGCTTTTCGGTGTTGGCGGCCATTATTTTTT
>SCRC01000031.1 GCA_004297945.1 Candidimonas sp.
GGCTACGGCGGGCGGGTGGATATTGATTACCAGCAAGGGTATCCTGTGCTGATCAATACCGACGTCGAAACCGAATTCGCCCGCAGCGTAGCCGAAGAACTCGTTGGCCCGGCGCGCGTCATTGCCCCGTTCGGGCCCGTCACCGGAAGCGAAGATTTCGCCTACTACCTACAGCACAAGCCAGGATGCTTTTTACGCCTGGGCAATGGCGACACCCCCATGCTGCACAATGCCTCGTATGACTTCACCGACGGCAACCTGACGGTAGGCGCCGCCTATTGGGCACGGCTGGTGGAACGGTTCCTTGGGCAAGAAACGACCGCGTAATTGGCGTTAGCGAAAGCGCCGCCAATTTTTGTAGCGCCGCCCCTTGTGGGTGGCAAAATCTGACAATCAAGTGTGAAATCCGGGCTCGGCATTTCCATTCAATACACTGTTCCCCCCGTCCGAATATCTGTGCTGTAGCTGCAACATTTAATGCCCTTTTGAGGGCCTTTAAGCTTGCGCTATTGCCGTTATTTTTCTTGGCTGTATGTGTGCTATCGAACGGACGACCTCCCGACAAAGGGAAATAATGGCTGCTCATATGGTATGTCGTCTGAATTGGCGGGGGCAAGAAAACTTGAATCAATCCGGAGAACAAACATGAAGCTAAGCAACAATCAACCTACTTATGCAAGCATGCACCTTATTGCAGCGGCCGCCCTGGCCGCCACCCTGGCCCTCGCGCCGGGCGTGGTTTGCGCCGCCACCCTGGCTTTCGCGCCTGGCGTGGTTTCCTTCGCCACCCTTGCTTCCACATCAGGGGCAGTTCACTCCTCTAACAATGCTCGCCAGGATCGCACTGAACAGCGTATCGCTAACATGTGCGCCAAACTTAAGATCACGGCGGCGCAGGAAGACCAGTGGGCCAAGGTTGCCCAAGTAATGCGCGAAGATGCCAAAACCATGGATACGCTTATTCAGGCTAGGACCGATCATGCCAAGGATATGACTGCAGTCGACGATCTCAAATCCTACGGCGAGATCACCGATGCCCATGCGGACGGGATCAAGAAACTGACCCCGGCGTTCGCCGCACTTTATTCCAGTATGTCAGACTCACAGAAAAAAGACGCGGATGCCTTGTTCCGCCAGCATGGCCACAAGCGCGGCCACAAAATGTCCAAGGCAAAATAACTACGAGCAGGGTTATGCCTGAGCCAGGCAGTTTCAACTCGCAGTTCGCGATCGGATCAAACATCTGAAAAAGGAAAGATCATTATGAAATCCTCAACACGGCAGCCTAGCTGCGTCAGGTCAGCTGGCCGCAAGGTCGTCATGGCACTCGCCTTTGCTTCGCCGATAAGTGGCTTGTCGATATCGTCGGCGCTAGCTGAGCAAAACGACAGGTATAACAACTATAGCCAGGACGCGTCGCATAGCGATCACAACCAACGCGCGTCGCACAACGATCATTACCAGAATGAATCGCGTAACCATCGCAGGTTCCGAAGGGAGCCGCCGCCTGAGCGTCGGCCTTATTACTATGCACAACCCGTCTATGTCCCGCCGCCTGTGTACTATGAGCCACAGCAATCACCCGGCATCAGTTTATTTTTCCCGCTCGATTTTCAACGGTAAGTAATGACGTTACACGCGCGGGTATTTGCAAGAGACGCGGCCACAAAATTATGACCAAAAATGGCAGCCACAAGGGCTGCCGCTACATATGATCGAAAATGGCAGCTACAAGGGCTGCCGCTACAAGCGACGGGCAGATTACCTATTCATCGATCCCGATGCCACGTTCGATAACACCCTCTACATAGCTGATAAGAAACTGAGCCAAAGCTTTACCTGTCATGACATTATGGCTGACGGAACCTGAAGGCGTGCCTTTTAGGTCGCCATTCTGATAAACGCGGGCATTCCATTCTACGGTGGCGCCGGGCATATACGTGAGGTCGTACTGAAAGGTTTCACCACCTACCTTCCGTGTGTAAATATCCTGAATGGATTTTGATCGATTTGCCAATTGGCCCCCCAGTTACGTCGCTCATCGGGCTTTAGCCAAAAGGTAATCCTACCCTTAAAAGCCCGGCACTTAAACGCATTATCGGCCGGAGTGCAACAATACTCAACATGGCTTTGCGGCCACGAATTCAGGTTGTATGATGCACGCCATGCATGCCACCGGTGTGCGTTTTTCGCCTTTTCGGCGCAAACCCGATGACATCGCCCTATCGTCCGTCACTTCCGACACCTGCACAACTTCCAACCTTCGGGGCGATCGACCGCCTGGCGCTGTGGGGGCTGATTGCGCTGATTGCGTTTGCGGCGCTCGCCCTCGTGCCCGTTCATGCTCAGACACGCGACGCTAAGATAGGCGGAGACGCAACGGTAGACATCGGCACGATTCTGGACCGGCTTCGCACGCAAATAGATTCTGTGCAGAACAGCCTGAAAAGGCCCCAAGACGACGCCACGCTGGTTCAATTACGCGGGACTGCGTTGGCCGCGCAAAGCAGTGCCGACGCCGCCTCTGCCAGCATTGCACCGCAACTGACCAGCGTGCAGGCCAGGCTGACCCAATTGGGAGCCCCTAACCCTGATGGAACGGAGGCAGCCGATATCGCGACGCAGCGCAAAGATCTGATCAAAAGCAGCAGCAAGCTGGATGCACAAAGCAAGTTGGCCCGCCTTATTTCCGTCGAAGCAGGGCAAGCCGCAGAGCAGATTCTGGCGCTGCGACGCTCCCAGTTTCAGGCCCGAATGGGCGAACGCACCTCCAGTATCCTGGCCGAACCGTTTTGGATCGAACTGTACCGCGAATGGCCCAAAGACGAGCTCCGTCTCGAACCGCTGCGCACAGAACTCATTACCGTGGCCAGCGCCACGCCGATTCCGGTTTGGACTGGCATTTTGCTGGCGATCATATTGATCCTGGGATTACGCCTATCGGCCAGCCGCGCGCTGATGCGCCTGACCACCACGCGCGTGCCGCCCGGACGACTGCGGCGTTCTTTATTCGCCATGGCGCTGGTTCTGTTGGCCATCGCCACGCCGGGCCTGATTGCCGATGCTTTGCGCGTAGGCCTGGCCTGGTCTAATCCGTTGTCCAACGAAATGACTCAGCTGCTAGGCTGGCTGGTGATCATCGCCTGCTATGGTGGCCTGATTGCGGGGCTTGGCCTGGCACTACTGGCGCCCGAACGCCCATCGTGGCGGCTGCCGTCCATCCTCGATACGGTCGCCTCGAGCCTGCGCCGATTTCCGCCGGCTCTGGCGATAATCGCGGCAGTGGGCTGGTTTTTCGAAGAGCTGGCAAGGGTCATAAATGCCAGCCTTGCCGCCACGGTTGCCATTGAATACCTTATGGCCCTTGCCCTGGCCATTACCATGGCCGCCGCGTTATTGCGCGCCAACCGGTTGCGGCGCCTATCCAGACTGAATCAGGACGGCGCGCGACCGCTGGTCAGTCCCTTGTGGCTGACCGCCCTGTTCAGCTTAAGCTGGCTGGTGCTGATCGGCGGCCTGATATGCGTGCTTACGGGCTACGTGGCATTCGGCAGTTTTATTATCAAGCAGATGGTCTGGTGCGCGGTAGTGCTCAGCACCGTGTACTTGTTGACGGTGCTGATAGACGACGGCTGCGCGAGCGTGCTCGCTTCGATACGACGCAATGCCAACGATGAACACCTGGCACGACCCCTAACCCGCGCCCGCAGTCAGGCGGTCGTATTGCTATCGGGTCTGGGGCGCCTGGTGATCGTGCTGTTCGCGCTGAGTTTTCTGCTGGCCCCATTTGGCGAAGGGCCCACCGAACTGCTCAGTCACGTCAATAATCTGAATGCTGGCATTTCAATTGGCGAGGTGCAGATCCACCCAGCGACCGTGCTGCAATCCGCGCTAGTCCTGTTGCTGGGTTTCGGGTGCGTCCGAATCCTGCAGCGCTGGATGGCCGCCCAATATCTGCCCACCACCAGCCTGGACTTCGGCATGCGCCAATCCACGGCCAATTTATTCGGCTATGCGGGCTATGTGGTGGCGGTAGCGCTGGCCCTGTCGGCAGCGGGCATCAGTCTGGAGCGAGTCGCGTGGATAGCCAGCGCATTATCGGTCGGTATCGGCTTCGGGCTACAGGCCGTAGTGCAAAATTTTGTGTCGGGCCTGATTCTGCTTGCCGAACGGCCGGTCAAGGTGGGCGATTGGGTGTCGCTCGGGGGCGTCGAGGGCGATATACGCCGCATCAATGTGCGCGCCACTGAAATACAAATGAACGACCGCTCCACCGTGATCGTGCCCAACTCCGAATTCATCACCAAGGTCGTGCGCAACGTCACGCACGCCAATCCCCTGGGGCTGGTGCAAATCAAGCTGCCCATGCCTCTGACCACCGATGCGGAGCAGGCGAGCGGCATTATTCTGACCATCTTTCGAGCGCATACCGACGTGCTCGACGAACCCGCGCCCAAGGTTTTGCTCGATGGCATCGACTCCAACAACAGCCTTCTGATATTCAATGCCACCGGCTATGTGAATTCGCCGCGTGCGGCCTACGGTGTGCGCAGCGCCTTGCTGTTCGAAGTATTGAAGCAGCTTCGTGAGGCAAACCTGCCTCTATCCAAGCCATCCACGATAATGATGGCGCAGCGTGATGCGCCTGGCCTGCCGGACACGGGAGCAGCCATGCCAGCGGTGCCCGCCTGACTGATCGTGCCGCGCGTCGTCGGAAAAATCGCTATATCAACAACAGACAAGGAGCTTGTCCCATGCCTCAACCCGACTACATTTCCGCACTGGGGGTTCCCGACGCCAGCACAATGGACGAGGATATCCGCGTCGTGTTTCAAAAGTGTGTGGACAAGCTCGGCATGATCCCTAACGTGCTTTCCGCATACAGCCTGCGTCCAAACAAGCTGCGCAGCTTCATGGCCATGTACAACGAACTGATGCTCGCACCTTCGGGCCTGAGCAAGCTCGAGCGCGAGATGATCGCCGTCGTGGTGTCCAGTGCCAATCATTGCTATTACTGCCTGGTTGCTCATGGTCAAGCCGTGCGCCAGCTATCTGGCGACCCGGAACTGGGCGAGATGCTGGTGATGAATTACCGGGTGGCCAAACTGGACTCACGCCAGCGCGCCATGCTCGATTTCGCCTGGAAGCTCACGACTACGCCGCATCTGGTCATCGACGAAGACCGTGACCTCCTGCGTAGCGTCGGGCTTAGCCCGGAAGACATTTTCGACCTGGCAGACACCATCGGGTTCTTCAACCTGTCCAATCGCATGGCGATCGGGATAGATATGATGCCTAACCGCGAGTACCACGGCATGAACCGTCCGGAACGGTTCGCCGGCTAGAGCATTTTTGGTCAAACGGTATACGGCACGGGATGTTTGGGTATTTGGCTGGATGTTTTGGTATTTGGCTGGATGCTTGGGTATTTGGCTGGACGTTTTGGTATTTGAAGACGCCGTCTATGGGGGCGGGGCCGGGCCGGCACGGCGTGCTTGATCCGGATCTGCCTCGTCCAGGCGGGCGTCGGGCCAAACTCGCTACGCCGCTGGCGCGGCTACGCT
>SCRC01000032.1 GCA_004297945.1 Candidimonas sp.
AGGGAAGGCGGGGGGTGTCGTCGGGCCGTGTCTGAGCGTAGCCGCGCCAGCGGCGTAGCGAGTTTGGCCCGACGCCCGCCTGGACGAGGCAGATCCGGATCAAGCACGCCGTGCCGGCCCTGCCCCGCCCCCATAGACGGCGTCTTCAAATACCCAAACGTCCCGTGCTAGATACCGTTTGACCAAAAATGCTCTAGTCGCGCATTTACGGAGTATGCTTAAGACATGGTACCCATATATACCCCGAAGTCGGAATCCGAGGCCTTGGTGATCACATCGCTGATGCAAGCCTACGGCGTCGTCTTTTTCATGCGAGGCGGAGCGTTCAGTTCGATGTATCCCGGGCCGATTTCCAATAGCCTTAACGAGCAGACCCTGATGGTCGATGATGATCAGGCTGGGCTCGCGCGCGAATTGATTCAGTCGTTTTTGGCCGGCTAGGTGTCAGGCCTGCGGCATTGTCTTGAATTTCACTACGATACACAGGCCTTTGCGCTGGCCGGCAAGGTGATTGTGCTGACTGTTGTCGCCCGGATGCGGCATTTCTAGGACGCCGATGGCAGCCACAAGGGCTGCCGCTAGTGGTTCACGGATTGCGTCTACACCAGCCTTAGCCCGAGCTTTGGTGCCCCGGGCAAAATATAGTTCATATCTTTTGCACTCAGGCCATATAACGTCTCGATCGCTTCTGCGGCAACGCCGCGGTAATCGTTGTACACAGGCAGGTCGCGCTGTTGGTTCAACATGCGATTGGTCAAGGGTTCCTGGCGGCCCGCCAGGCGTCCGCCACGCAAGCTGCCGCCCAGTACCCACATAACCGTCCCGTGTCCGTGGTCAGTGCCCTGATTGCCGTTTTCTTTGAACGTGCGCCCGAACTCGCTGATCACCAGAACTATCGTGTGGTTCCAGGCCGGACCCATTTCGCGCGTATAGGCAGCCAGCCCTGCGGATAGATCTCCCAATTTGCGGGCCAGCTGGCCGCGACCGTTGCCCTGTGCGACATGCGTGTCCCAACCGCCCACGTCAACAAAACCTACCGAGTACGCTTGGTGGGTGCGCATGAGCCGGGCAATAGCCGACATTTGTTTTTCAAATGCGGCCGGGTCGGGCGCGCCGCGGCTGGCGGCGGCCATTTCCTGTTGCAGTTTATCGGGCTGGTTGAGCGTGGCGGCGACGGTATCTTGCGTAGCAATACCTTCGTCGACCAGTTGCTCCAGGGGGCTGCCGCGATACAGTACGCGCATTGCCGCATCATGGGCCGGGTTATTGCGAACCGCCTTGCCGTTTACCAGGGCGATATTAGGCACGAGCACCGGGCCTTTCATTGACAGCGCCAGGTTTCGGGTGAACGAAATACCCGCGTCACCGGAGCGATCGGCGCTCAAGCGTTCAATCAGTCTTCCCATCCAGCCGCTTTGATGTGTGGCGTGCAGGATATCGGGCGCCAGGCCTTGTTCCATCAGATCCTGGGCCTCGAAATGGCTGCGTGGGGCGCTGAGGTTTCCGGAGTAGGGGATCAGTAGCGCCTGTTTGGCCTGGTACATCGGTAAAAAGTGCGCTTGAACGCCAGGGTTCAGACCCCAGTGCCCGTCGATGGCGACAGCTGCGTCCGCGCCAGAGCCTGGTCGGGCAACGGCAATGGTTGGGCGTGCGGCGTAGTAATCGTCCGATGTGATAGGCACCAGAAAATTGGCGGCGTCGTAGCCGCCGCGCATCATCACCGTTAAAAGTTTGACGCCTCGCGCGGCCGGCACTGCCCATACTTTGGCCGATGCTGATGTCAGGGTCAGTGCCCCGGCGGTTTGCAAAAAGCGGCGGCGTTTCGATGAATGCGGGTTCGCAGATTCTGGGTTGATTGATTTGTTGGTGGGTGAGTGCATGGCTAACCTCTTAATATTCCATAAAACGAGGTGATGAGATGATCAGGGCTGCCTTTTGTACTGCTCCATGTGCATGGGCCAGCATGGGCGCCAGGCTGGGGGTGGCATAGATGGCGTTCAACGCGAGCAGATTGGCGTCGTCCAGAGCGTCGCCTGGCGCATTGAAAAGCCGGCGTCCGGCAGCCAGCTGGCTGGCGATGTTCAGGCGCTTGGTCATTTGATCGGCGTTGGCCCAGTCGCGGCTCTTCATGCCATAGCCTTCAGGCGTGAGGTAGTTGTAGGGGTCTTCAGACAAGGCAAAGATCCAGCGGCGCACGAGCGCCGTGTTTGGTATCGGGTGATCGCCATATAGCAGGCGAATTGACGAATAAACGTATTGAACCGGGTCTTTGAATTTGGGCTTGACGTTTGCATTGAATAGCTTTGCATCGAACAGGGTGCGCAGCACGGCAGCAATGTCGCCGTCTGTTTTCATATAGGTTTGCGCCATTCGGTCCACGACCAATTTGGGCGGGTCGTCGGCCAGAAAATACGTGGCTAGCTCTTTGGAAATATGGCGTGCCGTGGCGGGCTGGTGCGCCAGGATAGCGACGGCGCGTTCAATTTCGTCGAATCCAGGCGAGCCTTTGAAGAGCTTACCCAAAAATACCTTGTTGCCCGAGTCGTGCCGCGCGGGGTTGAAAAGAAAGCCGCCGTTTTGGACAACATAGGGTGCAAAACGCCTGGCCACGCGAACGGGCTTATCGTTGAGGTGAACTCCTGCGCCGCTCAGGATGCGGGCCAGTTCCTGAACATCACCTTGCGTATAGCCGCTATCGACGCCCATGGTGTGGAGCTCCATGATTTCGCGGGCGTAGTTTTCGTTGGGCTTGCCCTTCGCATTGCGGGCGTTGTCCAGATATTGCAGCATTGCCGGTTGCATCAGCGTTGCCATCAATAAATCCTGGAATTTGCCCAGAACATGCGGACGTATGGCGCGTTCTTCATAGTCGGGGATGAAGATGGCGGTGATGCCCTTATGGCCGTATACATTGAAATGGTTGTACCAGAACCAGACCAGCTTTTCCTGTAGCTGATTGTCGCAGTAAAGCGCCCGCAGGGTGCGCCGCTCGAAGGCTTGCGACAGACTTTGCCGGTCGTATTGCTGGCGCGCCTCTTTGGCTGCTTCTGTCGAGCCGCTGGCGCGCGCGGCTTTCAACGCGGCTTGCCGCTCTTGCCAGATCTGTATGGGGTTCTGGTGCTCAATGTTCAGTTGGCTGATTCGCGCTTGAACGTCGGCGGGCAAACAATGGTCGCCTACATAATGCAGCTGTTCATCGATCCATTGGCTGCGGCCTTCTTGAGCGAAGCGTTGCAGCGTTTGCGTGGTGGGGCCAAAGGTAATGCGCTGCATTAATTGCAGGTCGGCGGCGCTGATCGCCGCCTGCGCGCGCACCACGCCACAGGCCGTAAACAGGCACAGAACGCTTGCCACGATTTTTGCTCGACGCGTGTTCATCGATCGCTTCAGATGACGGAATAAAGCGATGGTGCGCCGATTCGTCTAGCATGTCTGTTTCAAACGCTTTCGTCTTCGCACGTAGTTATTTCAACGCGTTTCGCGGCTTGCCTGTGGCCGTCAGGCCAAGCGTAATTCCTTGCGTATCACTTTGCCGGTGGCGGTCATGGGCAGTGATTCAACAAAGCTGATTTTGCGAGGATATTCGTGGGCCGCCGCGCGACGTCTGACGTGGTTTTGAAGCTCTAGAACCAAGGCGTCGCTGGCGTCGTAGCCCTCGTTCAGAATAATGAAAGCTTTGACCACTTCGGTACGCTCTTTGTCCGGCACGCCGACTACGGCCGCCATTTTAACCGCCGGGTGTCCAAGCAGACAGTCTTCAATGGGCCCGGGGCCGATACGATAGCCGGCGCTCGTGATGACGTCGTCGTTGCGGCCCACAAACTGTATAAACCCTTGATCGTCACGGATTCCACGGTCGCCAGTGACCAAATAGTTGCCTGCAAATTTTTCTGTGGTGGCCTGTGGGTTCTGCCAATAATTCAGGAACATTACCGGGTCGGGCGAAAGCACGCCGATATGGCCTTCGGTTCCGTTGGGCATTGGCCGGCCTGCGTCGTCGACCAAGTCAACGGTATGGCCCGGCACTGCGCGGCCCATCGTGCCTATCAGAGGTTCAAACAGCGCCGAGCATGCGGACACGATCATATTGCACTCGGTCTGCCCGTAGAATTCGTTGATGGTCAGGCCCAGATTTTTCTTGCCCCATTCGATAAGTTCCGCTCCCAGTGATTCACCGCCACTGGCGACAGACACTAGTTTCAAGGGCCAGCGCGCGCCTGGGTTTTCTGCCGATCTGAGCATTTTCAGGGCGGTGGGCGGCAAGAAGGTATGAGTGACGCCGTGGCGCGACATCAAATCATAGGCGGCGGCCGCATCGAATTTGGCAAAGCGGCATGCCAGCACGGGCACGCCATGATGCCAGGCCGGCAGCAGCACATCGAACAGCCCGCCGATCCAGGCCCAGTCGGCCGGTGTCCACATCAGCTCGGCCCGGCGCGGGAAAAAATTGTGCGATATTTCGACCCCGGGCAGATGGCCCAGCAGCACGCGATGGGCGTGCAGTGCGCCTTTGGGCTTGCCGGTGGTGCCCGAGGTATAGATGATAACGGCCGGATCCTCGGCCCGCGTGTTGACCGGAGTGAAGTTGGCTGGCTCTTGTTTCAGTTCGTGCCAGAATGACAGGCAATCCCGGGTCGATTGCGGGGCCTCTATATCGAACAGAATCTTCAGTTCGGGCAGGGTGCTTCGTACCTCGGCCAGCTTCTGGCGCCCTTCCTGGTGCGTAATTAGCGCCCGCGCGCCGGAGTTGCTAATGCGAAATTGCAGCGCCTCGGTTCCGAACAAGGTAAATAGGGGCACCGCGATGGCACCGATTTTGTAGATGGCCAGATGTGCGACGGCGGTTTCCAGCGCTTGCGGCAGAAAAATGCCCACGCGATCGCCTTGTTGAATGCCTTGTTTGACAAGCACGCGAGCGAACTGGTTCGACAGCGCCTTTAGCTCGTCGAAGGTATAGCGTGTTTGTTCCGTGGGCGATTTTTCGCTGATCAACGCCACTCGACCAGAGCCGTCGGCCCACTTGTCGCAGGCGTCGACGCCAATGTTGTAGTACTCGGGAATAGTCCATTTAAAAGCCTGAACCGTAGCGTCGTAGTTGTGTTGAGCGTTAAGCATTTTGCCTTCCTTTATTCTTGTTTCTCATGCTAGCACTCTTTGTAGATGGCCTGGCAGCAGCGAAGTTTATAATAATGTTTTTAATAGCGCTGCCTTGGAATTTTCGCAATGTTGTCTCTTTTTTCTATCTCAAAATTAGGTCGTGTTGTCTTGCTGGCCTCATCGGCCCTGATGGCGCAACCGGCCTTCGCGCACGCCCATCTTAAATCTGAAACTCCTGTTGCCGGCGCCACCGTCAATGCCGCACCCAAGGCGATAGAGCTGAAATTCTCCGAAGGCATCGAACCTGAATTCAGTGGCATCGCTCTCGCAGGGGCCAAGCATGCGCCGGTGCAATTGGGTGCGCCGATGGTCGACTCAAAAGACAATACGCGTTTGATTGTTGCGGTCAGGGGCATGATGCCTGCAGGTTCGTATCAGGTAAGCTGGCATGCGGTTTCGGTCGATGGCCACAAGACGAAAGGCAAATACACCTTTAGCGTCAAGTGACACATGAGTGTTGAAGTAGTCTATGTGTGGGCGCGCCTGATCCATTTCAGTGCGATATACCTGCTGTTTGGCCTGTCCATTTATGTAGAGTGCCTGACCCCTGTTTCGTTTCGCGGCGAGTCCAGGGCAAGGACACGCTTGTGGCTTTTGTTCAGTTGTCTTGTCGCGGGCTTGGGAGCATTGGCATTGCTGCTTCTGGAGGCCGGACAAATGGGCAATGGCTGGCCCGATGTGTGGAACCCTGCAACCTGGCTGAAGGTGCTGGACACCACCTTTGGACGGGTTTGGCGATGGCAGTTGGTTCTATCCGGCGTGGCCGTATATGTTGCGCTGTTTGGGCCGCTTCGGTACAAGCATACTGCGTTGCTACTGCTCTCGCCCCTGATTTTGCTGTGCATGGCTTTTGTCGGACACGCAGCGATGCACGATGGCGCTCTCGGAGCTTTTGCCCGGTTCAACCAGGCCGTGCATCTGTATTCGAGCGCCTATTGGTTGGGCTGTTTGGTTCCGCTGTGGTTGACGCTGGCCTATCTGAAAACGGATCGTCGGTCAGAGGTTATTCGCACCCATGTCAATTTTTCGACCTTGGGCCATATTGCCGTCGCGGGTGTCATCGCAAGTGGCATGGTCAATATCGACCTGGTGCTGGGCAAATGGCCGTTTCATTGGGCCTCGCCTTATCAGCGCTTGCTGTTATTAAAAATAATACTGGTCGGCTTGATGCTGCTGCTGGCGTTGATGAATCGCTACGTGCTGGTGCCTGCCATAAATCGCAACTCGGAGCGTGCCAACAAGATATTTGGCCGCGCAGTGGCGCTGGAGATAGTGTTCGGTGTGGGCGTATTGGCCTTGGTCAGTGTGTTCGCGACGCTCGCGCCGGTATAGTTTACGAGGCCGAGGCCTGAAACTAAGGACTCGACGGGCGTAGAGTGGTGGGTTTGCCATTTAAACGCTGACGACTGGCGCGCCATTCCACGGCCCCTATGGTGATGCCGCTGGCGCAGATAATGACAATGCCCAGCCAGGTCAGCGCATCGGGGAACTGGCCCCAGATTAGCCAGCCCAGCGTACTCGCGCTGATAATCTGGAAATAGATGAATGGCGCCAGCATTGACGCCGAGGCGTTTCGGTAGGCTTGAATCTGCAGCAAGTGCCCGACGCAGCCCCAGAACCCCGTGGAGAGCAGCACCGCCCATTGCACTAAGGTCAGCGATGCCAGCGCTGGCAGGGCCGGGGGCAATATCAAGGGTAGGGCCAGTGTCAGGCACACGCTGCCTACCGCGCCGCTCCATATCAAGGTGGTGAATGGATCGTCGATGGCTACGCGTCGGGTAGCTATGTATTGAGCGGCAAAAATAAAGGCGGTGATAAGCCCGAACATGGTCCCTACAGGGTCCAGGCCGCTGCCAGGGCGAATAATAATCAGCACACCCGCAAAGCCGACGCCCGCGGCAATCCAGCGCGACAGGCGGGGCGGTTCGCGTAGAACCCAGGGGGCCAGCGCCAGAACGATCAGGGGCGCCAGAAAATTGATGGCGGTCGCTTCAGCTTGCGGCAGGTGGCGCAGCGTCGTAAAAAACGATAACGTCGCCGCCAGCATAATTGAACCGCGCAGTATCTGGTCGCGCATGCGCAGGCTGCGTAACGCTCGCAAACCGCGCGAAGGTAGCACTAACGCCAGCACCAGGGCCAGATGAACGACGTAACGCACCCAGCACAGAAACAGCAGCGGTACGCCTACTCCCATCACCCACTTGCCGCTGGAGTCCAATCCAGACAGCGCCCATGTAGACAGCACCAGCGCAACGATACCGGCGATGGGGCTGGCTGCGCCGGATTTAATCAAGGGTCGCGGTACGGGGGGTGTCTCTGCGGTGGCAGATCCCACTGGGATCGTCGAAGCAGGACGCCTGGAATATGTCATGGTTAGTCGTGAGTCAGGCCTTGGAATGATTGTAGACGGAATTGTCGTGGCCTAACGGGCCTAAGACGCTGTCGACGATCAGTGGCACCCACAAGGGGTGGCGCTACAAAACGTACCCGCGGCTAATGTAGCGGCACCCCTTGTGGGTGCCATCTACGCATCCCGCTGCAGCACCCGACCTACTTCACCTCAAACAAATAGGACTCCATCGACAACACCCCATGAGCGACGCCGCCGTCGAGCACTTCAACATTTGCATCCACCCCGCCAGCGCCAGCGGCGACCAGCAACGGCAGATAGTGGTCGGGCGAGGGATGGGCGCGCCGGGCCTGCGGGGCCTTTTGCAGATAGTCCACCAAGGCATCGCGATCATGCGATTGAACGGCATAGCGCGCCCAAAGGACGAATTCGTGTACATAGTCGGGCTCTTCGCCGTGCTGTTGCCGAAATTCGTACAGATTGTGCGTCAGGCTGCCGGAGCCAATAGTCAATACACCCTCGTCGGCCAGCGGAGCCAGGCTTTCACCCAGTTTCCATGCCGATTGTGTGTCGAGCCATTCTGGCATCGATATCTGGACGACAGGCACGTCGCGTTCTGGATACAGATGGCGCAAAGGTACCCACGCGCCATGGTCCAGTCCCCGGCGCTGATCGAGCGTCGTTGCATAGCCTGCCTCGCGCAGCAATGACGCGATTCGGCCCGCTAGCCCGGGTTGACCAGAAACCGGATACTGAAGCGTGTAAAGCGCTGCCGGGAAGCCGGCAAAGTCGTGGATGGTTGCCGGTTGTGGATTTGCGGTCACGGCTATGTCGTGGGTGATCCAGTGCGGCGAGACGATGAGGACGGCTTTGGGTTTGGGCAAACGCTCGCCCAGGGCATGCAACAGAGCTCCGGCGCGCCCAGGCTCAAGAGCAAAGGTGGGCGCACCGTGGGAGATAAACAAAACGGGTTGGCGCGACATGATCAGACTCCTTTTGCATAAGCGCCGATCCGGGCGCTTAGCGTGTTTAGCTGTTGCCTACTGAGGTTGGGCGCAGCGCATAACGGCCTTCGCCCAGCAGCGCGACGATCACCCCCAGCAATACGAGCGCGGCCGGAAATTCCCAGCCGCCATGAGCGTTGGTGAACGACCAGCCATTGCCCGCATGGACGCTGAGGGCGCCCAGCAATATCGGCAAGGTGATTATGGCGGCGATCCGGGCATGGAGCCCCAGCAGAATAGCCAGGCCGCCCAGGATTTCGAGTGGGGTCACGATGTAAGCGGTCCAGCCGGGGAAACCAACCGACACGAAAAACGCGGCGGTGCCAGGCAAGGTAAATACCAGAAGTTTCGTCAGACCGTGGGCCAACAAAATAGCGCCAAGCGTCAATCGAGCGACGGCGGCGGCTGAGTCAATGCGAGAAATTGTCATGATGTAGTCCAAATAAAGCGTGGGTTGAAGGTGGGTTTGATGTGTAGCTGCTACTTTATAGGTTTATAAAACCGGGATAAACTAGCTTATTATCAATATATTGTTTCTGGTTTAGGGATAATGGATCGATTCGAAGAGATGCGTGTCTTTACTGCGGTGGTGGACGCCGGAAGCTTTGTCGGCGCAGCGGATGCCTTGCCGATGTCCAAGGCGGCCGTGTCGCGCTATGTGGCGGAGCTGGAGTCGCGTTTGGGTGTGAGGTTATTGCATCGCACGACCCGGCGTTTGTCCCTGACCGAAGAGGGCCAGCTGTTTTATGAGCGATCCCGAGAACTGCTGGCTGGCGTCAAGGGCGCTGAAGCGGAGCTGAGCACGCGCAGCGGCGAGGTGAGCGGGCTGCTTCGAATCAACGCGCCGCTGACCTTCGGCATTCTGCATCTATCTGCCTTGTGGGGCGTATTCAAAGCCGCGCATCCCAAAGTATGGTTCGACGTAACCCTGACCGACCGTGTCGTTGATCTGGTCGACGAGGGCTATGATCTGGCGGTACGCATTGCGCAGCTGCCGGATTCGACGCTGATCAGCAAGCGTTTGGCCAGCACGCGCATGGTGCTGGCGGCATCACCCGAGTATCTGCGTCAGCGCGGAGTGCCCCTGCATCCGCGTGACCTGGCGCAGCACGCTACGATCACGTATAGCTATTGGTCAACCCGCGATGAGTGGCAATTTGACGGATCCGATGGCGCGGTCAGTGTACGGACCCATCCCTTCATGCGCACCAATAACGGCGACACGTGCCGCGCCATGGCCTTGGCTGGCCATGGCATCATTCTTCAGCCCACATTTTTGGTGGGCAATGATTTGCGCACCGGCAAACTGGTGGAACTGATGCCGCAGTATCGGTCCATTGAGCTGGGAATCTATGTCGTCTATCCGACTCGGCGCCATCTCCTGCCGCGCGTGCGTGCGTTGATCGATTGTCTGGTTGAACATTTTTGCAAGCCGCCTTGGCCTGCGTGAATAGGCAAGCCAGGCGCGGCCTGCGGCGGGGTTTGAAATTATCGCGCCGTAAACCAGATATTCACATTGCCCGAAATAATTAATGGTGGAAAAGAGGAGCCCCAGCTTAAGACTCGATGCATCAGGTACATCGTTTTTCCGGCGGCAAGTCCGTCAAAGGCATGGGTGTTAACGTGGCTGCCGGACATCGGTATGCACTTTTCAGTGCCATTCCAGCAAAGCAATGTCTGTACTACCGCATTTCCTGCGTAGGATTGGTTTGCGCTAGCCAGGGTGATGGTCGATCCGGTGGGTATGGCCGTGCCAAATTTGGTGTGTGAATAGGCGACCACTACCCTTTTATTTAAAACGCTAATGGCCGGGCTGGCATGAGTATCCGTCCAGGATAAATCGCCAGCATAGGCCGATGACAGAAAGAAAGATAAAGCAAAAAATAATAGCGATAGTTTGAACACGTCGTGCCTGGTTTATATCGGGTTATAGATATTATTTTCGGTTTGCGCGGGCGGCCGGCTTGCGCGCTTTCTTGTCGGCTGTTTTTTCTGGCGCAGGCTGGGCCAGGGTTTCGACAGGCACAAGGCCTGTCGCTACATGATTCGATGCTTGCGGCACGGAGGTTTCGGTCTTTTTTGCCGCAGGCTTGCGCCCACCGCGTCCTTTCCGACGTGCTGCGGGCTTGTCGCCGGCCTCGTCGGCGGTGGCCGAAAGGGTTACGGCCTCGGGTGGAGCCGACAAAGCGACGGGCGCTTCGATTTCGGCCTTGGCGCCAACCGCTTTCTCGTTGCTGCGGTAAACATAAGCCCCCGATTTTTCGTCGCGGCCAAACTCAAGCAGGCCGCGCGTCTGCGCTTCTTCAAGCAAATTGCCGAAGGCACGAAAGCCATAATAAGATTCGCTGAAATCCGGCTTGCGGCGCTTGATGGCCTCTTTCAGGACGGAGGCCCAGATTTTGCCGCTATCGCCTTTTTCAGATAGAAGTGCATCAAAAGTCTCTACCGCCATTTCAACGGCCTTGGTCTTGCGGGCTTCCAGTTCGTCTTTGCTGCGGCCTTCCTCTTCGGGCGACCGCTTGGCTACCGGATGGGTTTGCCGTGTGTCGTGTTTGGTCGCCGCGTGTTGAAGCTCGCGCACCAGGTCGTCGTAAAAAATGAATTCGTCGCAGTTGGCGACCAGGAGATCGGAGGTGGAATGTTTGACGCCCACGCCGATCACTTGTTTGGCGTTTTCACGCAGTTTCGATACTAATGGTGAAAAATCAGAGTCGCCACTAATAATGACGAAGGTATTAACATGCGCTTTGGTATAGCAAAGGTCAAGCGCATCGACGACCAGACGAATGTCGGCCGAGTTTTTACCCGACTGGCGAACATGGGGGATTTCGATCAGCTCGAAGTTGGCTTCGTGCATCGTCGCCTTGAAGCCCTTATAACGCTCCCAGTCGCAGTAAGCCTTTTTCACGACAATGTTGCCCTTCAAAAGCAGGCGTTCGAGCACCGGTGTGATGTCGAACTTTTCGTGCTGGGTTTCGCGCACGCCAAGTGCGACGTTTTCGAAATCGCAAAATAGCGCCATGCTGACGTTTTCGGGGGATGAAGCCATGCAGTTCTCCGGTTTGGCCCAGGGCCTCGATGCGAGGGTGCATGGGTTCCATATAGGGTAGATTGTAGTTGTCTTTCTAATGCATTGATAAGATTTACTTCGTATGCTAAGCAGTATTTGTCGCTATTATTTTTTTTTAGGGAGCCGTAATGTATTTGCCGCCTGTTTTTCGAGAAGACCAGATTGGCCTCTTGCATGATTTGATTCGCACCCATCCCTTGGCCACGCTCGTCACGGCCGGCCCCGGCGGCTTGATGGCGAATCTGATCCCATTTCTGTTTTACCCGGAAGAGGGCGAGCACGGTACCCTGCGCGCACACTTGTCGCGTGGCAACGCTCAATGGAAAGAACTGGCTAAGGCGGCCGAATGTATGGTGGTTTTCCAGGGGGCGAATAGCTATATCACACCTTCGTGGTATCAGACTAAGAAAGAGACCGGGAAGGTCGTTCCAACCTGGAATTTCGTCACCGTCCACGCGTGGGGAGCGCCTCGTATGAAAGAAGATTCGGCGTGGCTAAGCAGCCATCTTCATGATTTGACTTACTCCCAAGAGCACGCGCGCGTCCCACCCTGGAAAATCGAAGACGCGCCTGCGGATTTTATTGCGACGCAAATGAAGGCGATTATCGGCCTGGAGGTTTCGGTCGGCCGGATCGAAGGCAAGTGGAAGGTCAGCCAGAATCGTCCGCAAGCGGACCGCCTGGGGGTCGTCGAGGGGCTACGCTCTCAGGAGCGCGAGTCCGGCCGCATCATGGCCGATCTGGTGGCCCAACGGATCAAAGACGCCTGATGTGGCTGAGGGCACCCACTGCAGCACCCACTAGGGGTGCCGCTATAAAAACGAGAGGTGGCCCCGGAAATTCGGACAGTTGGATAAGTGGGTGCTTTACTTCACAATCGGGGCCGTCAGGCCCAAGACAGGAGCAAAAGCATGGCCAAGAGGACAAGACGTAATCACGCTGGGAGTTTCAAGGCTAAAGTGGCTTTGACCGCATTACGCGGCGATCAGACGCTGACCGAGATCGCTCCGCACTTCGAAGTACATCCGAACCAGGTGACCGAATGGAAGCGTCAATTGCTGGAACGGGCGGCGGACGTGTTTGACGCCGGGGCAAGCCCTGGCAAGGCGGTCGCGGCGCCCGGAGCGGGTTGGCCACCAGCGGGACGCTGCTGCGACTGCTGACCCCATTGCTATGCTGTAGTCCGATCCACATATTGAAAGGCTTGAAGACGTTGCGTACTGTGATGGCATCCAGTAAATTAGGGTGTTGGCAAAGCTGTTATCAAAGCAAGGAAGGCTTCACCTTCCGCGCTCTTGACCCCGCTCTGAACGCCGAGGTTTGCCGCGCAAACGATCAACAATAATGTCTTCATGTCGGTCTGCCAAGAATTGTTTCTGTGCGAGTCCTTCCTTACATTTGATGCGTGTCGATGGCATACTGCCGCGGTTCAGTGCTTGAATAATGGATAAATGATCAGGCCGAGGATCGCCGCTGCCGCGACGATAGCCGGCTCTTGCAATTTCTTGATTTTCCATAGCAGCGCAATCGTGAGAAGGGCAAGCAATGCGGTCGGAATATCGACGATCGAACGCTTGGCGATCACGATCACTGATCCGGCGATGGCACCGATCGCGGCGGCCGTGATGCCATCCACGAACGCAATGACGCCAGGCACTTTGCCGTATTTTTTGAAGTATGGTGCCGGGATTATCGTGAACAGGTAGCACGGCAGAAAGGTTGCGAGCGCTGCAACCAAGGCGCCGGGCAGTCCTGCGACGAGATAGCCGATGAAGCCAACGGTAATGACGACTGGCCCCGGCGTAATCATCGCAACCGCAACCGCATCAACGAACTGCTTGTCGGTCAGCCAGTGATGCTCCGCCACTACACCTCCATATAGGAAAGGCACAATTGCCAGGCCGGAGCCGAATACAAAGGCACCCGCTTCGGCGAAGAAGATTCCGATCTGTATTAATAGTGGGATGTCCAGTGTGCTCAACATACTGCTGGCGATCGGCAACTGCGTTAAGGCGGCTGCGTTCAAGCCTCCTTTGTGCAACCACTGCGGCGGCGCACGCCGGAACCAAACCAACACACCTGCGGCGATGAAAAGCCATGCGATTTCGGATTCAGTCACGACCGTGACGACGGCCAGCAACAGATAGATCGCCCATAGCAGCTTGTCCTTACCCACGGTTTTTTTAGTGAGTTTTTTAGCGCTCATCGCGATGATGCCGATTACTGCGGCACCTACCCCGTAAAATACCGCCTGCATCCACGGTAATCCACCAAAGCGTGAATAGGCCCAGCCTAGCGCGACCACCATCAGAAAAGAGGGCATGACGAAGGCAATGCCTGTCAGCGTTGCGCCAAGCAGCCGGAAGTGTACGAAACCGAGATAAATACCCAATTGTGCCGCCAGCGGACCCGGCGCGAGTTGGGCCAGAGCCAGTCCCTCCTTGTAATCCTCTTGAGAAATCCATTGACGATCATCGACCAAGTCACGGTGCATATAGTCCACCAACGCCACTGGGCCGCCAAATCCCCAGGTGCCAAGCTGCAGAAAATAGATAACGAGTTGCCACAGAGTGTAGGTTGGCTTTGATACGATGTGTCCGGCTGCGTCCATTTGCTCGACCTAGCGTTTTGTTTCCGAGGTTTGCGGATCATTGGAAAAATGTGCATACAGCAAATCGAGCACGACTTCCAATTCAGCCAACAATTGATCGTCGTCTATGGCGTGTTGGCGCGCGCCTGACAACATGGCCTCGAAGCCATTGGCCTCCGGCACATAGCCGTTGCCGACGTCAAGTGCGTGCACCATTGCGCCCAGCCTCACTAGACCACGATCCGAATCAAGCCCGAAACTTGCCAGCAGCACCTCGAACGTCACGCGGTCGCCAATATGGGTGAAGGCGGCGCCATCAAAGTCGAACCCCAGCGCATCGGGAGGGCAAGCGTCGGGGGAAGCCAGCCAAACGAAGCGTGCGCCCGGATCGATGAAACGGCGGATCAACCAGGCACTGGCCACACGGTCGACCCATAGGCGTTGCCGGGTAGCCCAGGTCCGTCCGTGATAGTCGACGCGCTGCAAGAGTTCAATGGAACCTTTTGTAGATTGCGGCTCGCCGGGCGACAATATCAGTTCGGCGACTATGACGAAATCCATCCATACCGCTTCCGTTTGCGCGCTAATTTCATTGGGAAAGTAATCGATGACACAGAGCGCTTCGTAGTCTCGCCGCAGCTTGCGCAAAACACGATTGATTTCCTGTGGTGTCAGCTCGGCCAGCGTTTTGCGTGCGTCGGAGAATGCTTGTAGCAATTGAGCATAGTCGCCGCTGCGATCAAATAGCGCACGGTAGGCATCAACTTCCGCTTCAGCTTGCGCATGAACCGTTAACAGCCACGCGCTACCGCCTTCACGCACGGTTTCATCAGATAAATCGCTGAATTGCTGTTGGTGCGAGGCACTATCGGGCAAAAGATAGACACCATCGCGTAATGCGCCGCAACCTAGTGTTTTCAGCGCACGCCAGATGCGCATGCGTGCAGTAGCGCTGTTGGTTGGCAGGCTGATAATTAGAAGTAGCCACTTCATATTTATAGTATCCATGTTCGAATATTAAGCTAATATAGGAATTACTACAAATATTGTAGAGTTAATTACATTAAAAATGTTTGAGAGCTAGGAATAGGCATGAGATACGTCATCCTATGTAGGTCAAGGGTGCGACCGACCATGCGATGTACTGCGTTTGTTCTAAGTGTTCTGGTAAACCTTTGATTTGTTCATATTGGTCACCACGCAGACCTTTATCCTTGGCAAGCGTGGCTAGGCTAGGCGAGATTCGACTTGTTTGATGCGCGTGTCGGGGAGCTTGGCGCCGACTTGGGGCACCGAGTTGGTAGCCCATGAGCACGGGTAGTCAGTGTATTATTTCGCGTTTCTCGTCTTATTGGCTCGTGTGCAGGGTTCTTCTAAAACCGGATAATCTCGATGTCCCTTTCAACTGGCTCGGCCCGACGTTCATTGCTCCAGATACCGACAGGCATCTGGGTATTAGGTGGCGTGAGCATGCTGATGGATATTTCGTCCGAGATGATACACAGCCTTCTTCCGTTGTTTTTAGCCTCTGCGCTGGGAGCAACAGGCCTTACCATTGGTGTGATTGAGGGGCTTGCCGAATCGACGGCGCTGATTGTCAAGGTTTTTTCCGGCACACTGAGCGATTATCTGGGCAAGCGCAAGAGCCTTGCCGTGATGGGTTATGGACTGGGTGCACTCAGCAAGCCGCTATTCGCTTTGGCCTCTGGAATCGGGCTGGTTACGACGGCACGTTTGCTGGACAGAGTAGGAAAAGGAATCCGCGGCGCTCCCCGAGATGCTCTAGTTGCCGATATTGCGCTACCTGAAATTCGCGGAGCTGCCTTTGGATTACGTCAATCGCTTGATACTGTGGGTGCATTTCTTGGGCCGCTACTGGCAGTTTGTTTGATGCTGTTGTGGGCGAATGATTTTCGGCTTGTTTTCTGGATAGCCACCATTCCAGGCGTCATGGCGGTGGCTCTGTTGATTTTCGGCCTGAAGGAGCCCACCTCGCAACATGCTAAGACACGGAAAAATCCCATTCGCCGAGAAAATTTGCAACGCTTGAGTGCATCTTATTGGTGGGTAGTTGTCATAGGGGCCATTTTTGCGCTGGCACGCTTTAGCGAGGCCTTTCTAATACTACGAGCTTACAATGCTGGTATTCCAATGGCGCTGGTGCCTCTGGTTATGGTAGCGATGAATATCGTCTACGCTTTATCAGCGTATCCTTTTGGAAAATTATCCGACGGCATCAGCCACAATCGTCTCTTGGCGTTTGGCTTGCTCACGCTGATCGCCGCCGATTTGGTATTGGGCATCAGCGATCATTGGGGGGCTGTGCTGGCCGGCGTGATGCTTTGGGGCTTGCATATGGGGATGACCCAGGGGTTGCTGGCAACGATGGTGACTGACACGGCTCCGGCTGACCTACGGGGCACAGCCTATGGTTTTTTCAATCTGGTCAGTGGCCTGGCTATGCTGGTCGCAAGTGTGCTTGCGGGACTGCTTTGGGATCAGTTAGGCGCATCCAGTACTTTTTTTGTTGGCGCATTGCTGTGCGCCATTGCTCTGATGGGGCTGGCATATAAAGAGCGACGGCATCGCTGACCTCATTCGCGCGCAATACGCTTGCTCGATCCAGGCAGTGCATCCTGTTTAAAACGACCATAGCGTAACGCGAGTGTGGGCAGCACAATCAGGTTTAGCAGCGTAGACGTGGCAAGCCCGCCGAGAATCACTATCGCCATAGGCCCTTCGATTTCGTTGCCGGCCGCGCCGCTCGTAAGCGCCAGCGGCAGCAACGCCAGGGCGGTTACAAGCGCTGTCATCAAGATGGGTATTAAACGTTCGGTAGCACCGCGCACAGCCGTCTGCATGCACCAGGGCATCCGGTCGATATGTACCAAGTGTTCGTAGTGGCTTATCAGCATGATCGAGTTGCGCAGTGAAATCCCCAATAGCGTCACGAAACCCACCATACCTCCTAGCGAAAGATCGCCACCGGTGAGCGCTACGCTCAACACCCCGCCCACCAGCGCAAACGGCAGGTTCGCCATCACAAGCGCGACGCTGCGGCGACTCTTCAACGCAAGAAAGAGCAGCAGCGTGATGCCCACACCGGCCATGGCGCCATACACCAGCAAGTCATGCAGTGATTGGCTGCGCGCTTCGTTTTCTCCCGAAAACACAGCATACGTTCCCTTGGGCATCGTCATTTCGCGGTTCACGCGTGCTTGGGCTTCGCGAACGAAATCGCTTACGGCGCGCCCTCCAACATTGACCGATACAGTCTGCATACGCCGGCCTCCATCGTGTGTGATCTGGTAGCGGCCTGATACCTGGCGCAAGGTCGCGAGATCCCGCAAGGGCACGGCAAGGCCGTCGGGATTGCGTAGCATGAGCGAGCCAATCTGGCTGATATCTTTGCGGGCCATCGGTGACAGGATCACAGCGATATCGTAGCTGCGATTGCCTTCGTGGGCCTGCGCAACGGTTGTCCCCTGATAGGCGCTTTGGATCGTATCGAGGACACCTACGGGTGTAAAGCCCCAGCGGCTCAATTGATCTGGTTTGAGCCTGACAGCCAGCTCCGGAATACCGGGAGGAGATTCGACGCGCACGCTGGCAGCCCCCCTGATCTTGCCCATCAACTGTGCGATTTCCTGCGCTTTGCGATCAATGACATCGAGGTTGTCGCCAAACACCTTCACGACGACAGGTGCTGTCGTGCCGGAAATCGTCTCGTCAATGCGTTCGACCAGGAATGTATTGACCGAGGTGGTGATGCCCGGGAAGCGCGCAAGGTCGTCGCGGATGCGCTGCAAAGTGGCGCCTTGTTCGTTGGCGTTCATCGGTTTTAGATCGACCTCGAATTCACTCAGTTGTACACCAGCCGGGTCGACTACTTCGTCGGCGCGGCCTGCACGCTGCGCGACCAGGCGCACGCCCGGAATCTGCATCAGTGTTCGGGAGATCTGAGTGCCGATGCGCATTGACTCGGCCAGGGATGAGCCTGGCGCAAGACCCATATGAACTATGTAATGTCCTTCCCGAAGTTCGGGGATGAAGTTGCCGCGCAAAAATGGCAATATCGACAACGACGCGAGGCATAGGATAGCGACAAGAATCATGATGATCCGGGCATGCCGCTCTACTTTTATCAACAGGGTGCTGTAGTGTGTTTTCAGCCACGTCAACAATCGCGGATCGTGAGTCGGAAGCGGCCTCTTGGCGAGCAACGCGAGTGCCATTGCAGGGGTGATGGTAAGCGCTACCGAGAGGGATGCCAGCACCGCAAGAATGTAGGCGATGCCCAGCGGCGCAAAGAGCTTGCCTGCCACTCCCGAGAGCGATAGGATCGGCAAGAAGATCAGGATGACAATAAACGTCGCAAACACGACCGCGCTGCGCACTTCCAGCGAGGCGCGCAACACGACCCGAAAAGCGGAACGCGGCTCGGGCAATTTACGGTTTTCCCGCAGCCGCCGATAAATGTTCTCGACATCGATAATGGCGTCGTCAACCACTTCACCCAAGGCGATCGCCAGGCCGCCAAGAGTCATCGTGTTGAGCGTGACGCCAAAGGCATTGAGAACAATCACAGCAACCAGCAGCGACAGTGGAATCGCAACGGCAGAAATGACGGCGGCCCTGACATCGAGCAGGAAAAGAAACAGGATGGCTATAACGAGTATGCCGCCAATCAGCAGCGCTGTGCGTAAATGGCTGGTTGCTTGCACGATAAAGTTCGCCGGACGAAAGACATCCGGCTCCAGGTCGACGCCTTGGCTGGCGAGCACAGGCTTGAGCGTGGCAAGCTTGTGTTCCAGCCTGTTCGTGACCGTCAGTGTGTTGGTTCCATATTGGCTTTCCAGCACCACCATGACACCGGGTTTACCCATGATGGATGCGGCGCCTACTGCGGGTGCAGGCGCATATGCCACCGTGGCGACGTCGCCCATCCGGATGCCTGTACCGTGACTCCAGCGCAGTACGACGTCAGCCAGCGCCTTGGGCGTCGTGATCTGGCCGTCGGTACTGATGGTGATGCGCTGGTTCGCATTCTCGATAAAACCCGCGCCGCGCACGCCGGTCGATCTCTTCGCCGCAGCGATGACCTCTTGGATTGAGAGGCCAAAATGCGCCAATTTATCCGGATCGACCTGAATCTGCAGTTGCCGTGTATGGCCGCCGAATACGATCGCATCGGCCACGCCCGGCACACTCAACAATTGTGGCTTCACCATCCATTCTGCAATATCATGCAGCTTCATCAAGGACTGTGTCTTCGATGTCAGGCCGATGATTAGAACAACGCTCGTCGAGGTAGTGAGCGGCAGCAGCTTGGGCGGCAGCACGCCGGTCGGCAAGGTCGCAGCGACGGCGTTTACGCGCTCGGACACCAGTTGCCGGGACTGCAACACGTTCGAATGGTCGCCAAACACCATAGTGATGGCGGATAAACCCTGTACGGATTTGGAACGCATGGACTGTACATCGACCGTCCCGCTCAATGCGGCTTCAATCGGGCGAGTCACTAGCGTCTCGACCTGTTCGCTGGACAACCCTGGCGCCTCTGTCTGGATCACGGTCATAGGCGGGGCGAATTCGGGGAAGACGTCCAGCTTCACGTGCGTCAGGGTATACAGGCCATAGGCGCTCGCCAGGATTGCGAGGGCATAAATGACGCCGCGAAACCGCAGCGAAAAACGGATGATGGTGTTTAGCATGAGAAGTTATGGTGCTTGTGGATGAGTACCGTGGTCAACCATCGCATTCCGGCGGATCTTTGCACTGTGTTGCAATGCCTTGTGGGCGCAGTTCTTCGGACAGCAATAGCTGGGCGCCGTGGATCACTACTTCGTCGCCCGCATGAAACCCGCTCGTCACAACGAATCCGCCATTAGCCGCCAGCGCCGATGGCATGTAGCGGCGGGTAAATCGGTCGGCAGCCGTCTTCACGTAGGCCCATTGCTGTCCGCCATACCATACGACGGCGCTCTCAGGAATCAGCAGGCCCTGTGTGCTCTTGCCTTCTAGCGGTACGTGCGCTGTCGTGCGCGTGCCAGCCGGCAGAGCGCTGTCGGCCGCATAGAAATAGGGGTTGCCCTGGATGGACGGGTCGCTTTGCGGCGACGCCGACAGTTTGCGGGCGGCAATGAGCCGGCCATCGAGGCCATCGACGGAAATCTGCGCAGGAGCCGATCCGCTATCTTTTGCCGGCAGCGTGACCCGCAATACCTCGCTGCGGCCTTTCATTAACCGTTGAAGAAAATCGGATCCCGACGCCGATGCCGCATTGGCCAAGGTATCGCCGAATTGCTGCCTCAACGTTGCATCAAGAACGTTTTGCGCGGCCTCGGCCGCCTGCAATTTAGCCTGATCCGTCAGCATGATGGCCCTGGCGTTTTGTAGGCTCTTTTGCGAAACGTTGCGATTGTCCCTGAACAGCACGTACTCGCGCTGGTACTGGGCGCGTGACGCGTCGGCTTGCGCCCGTGCGCTTTGGCGATTGGAGAGTGCCGCCGCCGCGCGGTTGTGTAAATCGAAGAGTGGTTGCAGGTCGACTACTGTTGTGTAGGCAGTAATCTCTGGCTGGACCTTCGAGGTTGCGAGTGGCGCCACGTCAATGTGGCTTGCGCGCTGCTCGTCGATGGAGGCTAACACCACTGTTTCGCCATTCACGGTTTGCACGCGTGGCGTCTGGGCTGCCGCAGCCGATGCAGCAAAGACGGTGGGCGCGGCGGTCATCGTGTAATAGATGTACCCGCCGCCGGCAGCCGCCAGGACAGCCGAAGCGATAAGCAAGAGGGCCGTTTTGCGTTTCATCGTAGTATCTCTTTTTGCGTCATAGTCCAGTTCGGCGCGCTCGGCGACAGGGGCCGCTGCATGACGTCTTCGAGCGCGCCTGCCGCCTGCTGCGCCGCTACTACATCGTTCAGGTGGGTGATAGCGCTGGTTTGGTAATCTACTTTCGCCTGAGCCAGTGCTGGGCGATCGATAGCGCCGGCGTTAAAGCTCGCGGCCTGGCTCATCAACTGCTTGTGCGCGGCAGACAGGCGCACAGCGGACAGGCGTAATACATTGAGGCTTGTCCGGTAATGAGCGAGCGCGTGATCAAGAGCATCAATGATCCTGTCCTGCAACGCGGCCGTTCTGGCCGCGGCCTCTGTTCGTTTTGCTTGCGCTCGTGCAATGCCACCCTGGTTGCGGTCAAAGATCGGCAGTGCGATGCCGGCTAGTCCAAATCCAATCTTGTTGGTTCCCGTGTCGTACGTGTAGCCCAGGCCGATATGGATATCCGGGTATTGCTTGGCGATTTCGAGCTGCAATGACGCTTCGGCCGCTTCGTACCCGGCCAGCGAGCCGAGCAGATCCGACCGGTTGAAGATCGCCGCGCGACGCGCCTCGGCGGGCGGCGGGGCTGAGCCTGTGTGCTCGAACTCATCGAGATTGAGTTGAACCGATTCGAGTGCGCCGATTGGAAGACCCATGACGCTTGCAAGCCTGGCGCGCGCATCTTGTGATGCGCCTCTTGAGGTGATGAGATCGGCCCGTGCCTGTGTCAGAACCAGGACGGCCAGGGTGACGTCCGGTCCGGCCGTATCTCCGACCTCCTTTCGTTTTTTCGTCATATCGAGGATTTGTTGCTGTGCTGCGATTTTTTGCTTCAGAAATGTAATTCGTTTGCGTGCCGCGAACAGATCAAGCAACGCATTGCGGACCTGGCTGGATATCTTCCACGCTTCGTTCCCGATATTCAGGCGCGCCGCTTCGGACAGGTGCGATGCCTGAGCGATGCGGTAACCGCGCTTGTGTGCAGTTTCAATGGGAATATCAAGGCCCAGACCCGTGGTGTAGGGGCGGCCCGGCCCCGGATTGACCGTGGAGTACTGGAAGGGCAGTTGCAGCACTGGATTCGGGATGGCACCCGCGACCTCGATGCCCGCCTTGGCCGTGCCCCACTGCGCCCGCGCAACATCCAGCGCCGGGCTGTAATAGTAGGCCGCGAGTGTGAGCATTTTCCGGTTCCAGCGCGGCAGTGGCCAGGGTTTGATGGGGTGTCCGACCTGTCGCACAAGATAGGCTCGCAAAGCGTCATTGGTAAGCGTGCGTTGTTCAAAGTTTTTGGCAAGCTGCGTTGACGTGATAGGCTTTGGCTGATAACTTGCGCATCCTGTCAGTACGACGCAGGCAAGCATCAATGGTCGCAACAGATGGGCATTCATTCGTGTCTGGGCCCCTTACTCGGGCGTATTTTAAGTATCGCGTCAAGCTGACGCGATCGCAGACATGGATACTAATCGAGTGTCCGTGAAGCCTGTGTCAAGAAAATGTCAATTTTTTGTGAAGCCCGGGCGATAGTGCCATCCCTGCGGCTTCTGTCGCCGTGCCATATGCAATTAATTGGGCACCTGCGGCAGGCTCAGGGACACGCATGTGCCTTTGCCTGGCGTACTATCGATTTCAATAGACCACCGGTAGCGGTCGCTGATCTTCTTCACAATCGCCAGGCCGATGCCGAAGGTATGGCCCGATTCCTGTGCAGGCCTTGCCTGGTAGAAGCGCTCGAATACATGCGCCAGGTCGTGCGGCGGTATGCCTCGGCCTGTGTCTGCGATCCGCAACCAGCCGTCTACGTAGCTGAATCTGATGCGGCCATGCTTGGAGTGCCTGGCCGCATTGTCGATGAGATTGGACAACACGATAGCCAGCGCCGAGCGGTTAACTTCGACGCGCAGAAGGCTGTCGATGTCGATCACGACTACGATATTTCTGGTTGCCAGAATGTCGGCAAAAGGGTCTAGTGCGTCGTTGATCGCGCCAATGAGGCTTATCGGCCCGACATTCGCTGACGATTCTTCTCGCGCAAGCAAAAGCAAGGCATTGATCAGCTCGATCATGTTGTCTGCCGCACGATCAATCTGCCGCAGACGTGCCTTAGACTTTGCGTCCATGGTGGCATTCTGGGCGAGGAGCTCGCAACTGGTCTTGATTGCGGTAAGCGGTGTGCGAAATTCGTGGCTGACGTTGCTCGTGAATTCCTTCTCGCCTTGGATCATCTGGCCCATTCGATCGTGATAATCGTTGAATGCCTCGACCAGGTCAGCCACCTCTGCTTCGTCGTATTTGCCAGGATTCAGTGGCGTCGATGCGCCTAGCCTGGCCGCCTTCACCTGGCGGGCAAGTCCGGCGACTTGGCGCACCAGGATGCCTGACAATCCAAACGCCAGCCAGATAGTCAACAGTGCGAATAAGCCTGTACCGGCCATTAGCGCATTAATCATTTTTTTAAAATGCTTCTCATAAGCGCTGAAATCGTAGACCCGATACACTCGCGCCTGATCGAAAGAGGCGATCGCGACATGAATTTCCTGACCGCCCATCCTTATTTCGTGTATCCCATTTTGCAGATTTTTAACTGAAGTGGGCAGGGTAATATGTATTCGGCCTTCTTGTGATACATGCCCGCCGAGCTGTCGATCAAATGGTGGTACGAGCGTAGGATCCATACGGTAGCTTTGGATCAGGCTTGCCATATCATCGGCAATCAGCGCCGTGATGAACTTCTCTTCCTGCACTTCGGCAAGCGTCTTCACGCCTAGTGCTTGAGACACAAGTAATAGAATCGTCAATACGGAAAAGACGAGCGCTACCTTGAAGCGCAGGCTATGGTACGGACGCACTGCTCACCACAAATCGGTAGCCTAGGCCGTGGACGGTTTCGATAAGGTTATCTTCGCCGTCGGTGGTCAGGGCGTGGCGCAACGTATAAATATGCGAGCGCAGGGTATCGCTGTCCCGCAGATGCTCGCCCCATATCTCGGTTTCGAGCTCCGCGCGGCCAAACACCCGATTGGGCGATTGCATCAAAACGCGTAGAAGGTGCAAGCATTTCGGTGGCAGCTTGATGGGGCGGCCGGCTCGCTCAACACTTAGTGCGGCCAGATCGAAGCGCACATCGGCGCAACACAAGGCGGCTTGTGCTACCTTGCCTTTATAGCGTTTGATGAGCGCGCCAAGCCGTGCCCCCACCTCCTTAAGTGAAAACGGTTTGACTAGGTAGTCGTCGGCTCCTTGCAGAAAACCTTCAAGCTTATCGTCCAAGGTGTCTTTCGCGGTCAGCATCAAGATGGGCGTATCCTGATGCGCCTCCTTTCGTAGCTTGCGGCAGATTGTCAAACCGTCCATGCCTGGCAACGACAGATCCAGCAGAATCGCGTCCCAGTGCTGGGTAGTGGCGAAATGCAAGCCCATTACGCCGTTGGATGCCGTGTCGACCTCGTAGCCTGCGCTTTCCAGGTAGTCGTAGAGGTTGGTTGCGATGTCCGAGTCATCCTCGATAATCAATACCTTCATTGAACGATTCTCGAACTGAATGGGTGCAGATGATGCAGCGGGCATGCTGGCAGGCGAGGTAGTGAGTTATGAGCGAATTGTGGAACCATCGATTGCAGTATAGCGGCTTTGTACGGCGATTCGCGGTGTGCCTTCATTTGTCGGTGGATGTTTACAAAGAAGCCAAACTCTTGGGAGTTAATCTGTCAAAACCTGCGAACAGTTCCTGCGTGAAGCTATTTGCGCTGAGAAGGGCCGTCAGTGGGGCGTGAGTTATGTCAAGCCTTGAGGGACTTTGATGTCATTTTCTTCCCGCCCCCCG
>SCRC01000005.1 GCA_004297945.1 Candidimonas sp.
AGCGGCAGCCCTTGTGGCTGCCAAAACCTTTGATCGCCCAGGTGGTATTTCAAATAAGACGGTCGTTGGCTGGCGGGAATGGCACCCACAAGGGGTGCCGCTACAAAAACGTACCCGTCGCCCATCAAACAGGCGGCAACTGCCGCCTGAACCATCCCGCGTCATACCCATACCGGCCCCAATCAAAACTGGGGCCGGGGTCGGTTTTGCGTCCTGGCGCAATATGCTCGTGCCCACGCACGGCCTTCAACGCATGGCGCACGCGTAACACCGCAGTCAGATCCGCCAGCGTTTGGTATTGCGCGTCGGTATAGGCCCTCGTGTCGGTGCCTTCCATCTCTACGCCTATCGAAAAATCATTGCAGCGTTCGCGGCCTTCGAAACGTGAAACCCCGGCGTGCCAGGCGCGCTGGTCGGTGGCGACGAACTGCATAATGCTGCCGTCGCGGCGCACGAAGAAATGGGCCGATACGCGCAGGTCGCGCAAGCACTCGAGCCACGGGTGGGTGCCGTAATCCAGCCGATTCAAAAACAAGTCGGCCACTTCGGTGCCGCCGAATACGCCTGGTGGCAGGCTGATATTGTGTATGACCAGCAAAACGGCCTGACTGCCCGCCGGGCGTGCATCCTGGTTGGGTGACCGGGCTCGGCTGACTTTGCGCTGGCGCTGCAGCCAGCCGTGGCGGTCTAGCGCCAGACTCACGCGCGCTTGCCCAGTTTGGCGTGCTCCGGGCTGCACCAGGTTTTGCCACCGATCAGGACGGCTTCGGAACGCGGCAGGTGGATGCCGCAATGTTCGCAGCGCACCATCGATTCTAGAGGCGGACTGGGTGGGCTGCTGCGCTTGGCGGCTTGTTTGGGTTGGCGCTCCTCGGCGTCCTCTCTGGCGTTTTGCTGCGCCATCATGCGGGCGATGAATAGGCCGCCAATAATGACGACGACCCAGAATATGACTTTTCCCACATTAACCTCGTTGCAGTATCACGTCGAGCACAAATCGGCTGCCCGTATAGGCCAGCAATAAAAAGGCGAATCCCACCAGCGTCCAGCGCAAGGCAATGCGGCCGCGCCAGCCACGGGCATAGCGCCCCAGCAGCAGGCCGCCAAACGTCAGCCACGACAAGAGGGTGAAAACCGTCTTGTGATCGAGTGGGAAGGGGTTGCCGGTAAGCCCCATGGACACCGCGGCCCCCGAGATCACCGCCAGGGTGAGCACGAAAAAGCCGATCCAGATCAGGCGAAACAGCAGGTGCTCCTGCACCAGCAGGGGCGGCATCGAATCCAGCGCCCGGCTGATGAAGTTGCGGTTGGCCTCTTGCTCGACAGGCCGGTGCAGTTGCCGGTCTAGCGCGGTCATGAGCATGGCCTGCAGCGCCGCAACGGTGATCAGGCCATAGGCCGTCAACGCGATCAGCAGGTGCACGCGCAGCCAGTCGTTATCGGCGTGCGGAACGTTATGGCCTTGCGGAAATACGGCCGCCAGAATGGTAACGAGGGTGACTGCCGGCAGCAATATAAGCAGCAGGCCATCGATGCGTAAAACCAGGCTTTCAAGCCAGAAGATGATCATGCCCAGCCAAATGGCGGCCGACAGGCCCAGCGCCCAGCCCAGGTGCAGGCTGTGGGGTAAAAGTATCGACTGTTGCAACCCGATACCGTGCAGGATAATGGCGCTGAGCAGGCAGATTCGGCCAACCTTCCCTGCATGGGCCTGTGCGCCGCCGTAGGTTAGCGGGCGCCAGAGCGACACGGCCAAAATGGCGTAAGCCAGCGCAGCGAGCGAGTGAAATACAATACCTGCAGACATAATCCCTGATATTCTGATTGAATCGGGCAGGGCGTAGTGCCCGACCCGGTGATTTTAGCCTTTATCCCCAGCGACCAACTAGTTTAAGCGAAACCAACGTTATGCTCGACAATCTGACCCAACGTTTGTCGCGTGTGGTGAAAACCATGCGTGGCCAGGCCCGGCTTACCGAAGCCAACACACAGGAAATGCTGCGTGAAGTGCGTATGGCACTCCTCGAGGCAGACGTGGCCCTGCCAGTGGTGCGCGACTTCGTGTCCCGCGTCAAAGAACGCGCGCTGGGCCAGGAAGTGGTGGGCAGCCTCAATCCTGGCCAGGCGCTCGTGGGCGTGGTGCATAAAGAATTGACGGCGCTGATGGGTGGCGAGCAAAGCGCCCAGGAAAGCGAGCTGTCGCTTGCGACACAGCCCCCCGCAGTCATCCTGATGGCGGGCCTGCAAGGGGCCGGTAAAACCACCACCACCGGCAAGCTTGCCAAATGGCTGTCTGAAGGCGGCCACGTTCAAAACGGACGCAAAACAGGCAAGAAAAAGGTTCTGGTCGTAAGCGCCGACGTGTATCGTCCGGCCGCTATCGAACAGCTGAAAACCGTGGCCGGGCAGGCGCAGGTGGATTTCCTGCCGTCCGACGCATCGCAAAAGCCCGAAGATATCGCGCGGGCCGCGCTCGAATATGCCAAGCTCCACCATCACGAAGTGCTTATCGTGGATACCGCCGGGCGCTTGGGTATCGATGAAGCCATGATGCGCGAAATTCGCGCCTTGCACGATTTGCTCAACCCCATAGAAACCCTGTTCGTGGTCGACGCCATGCAGGGCCAGGACGCGGTCAACGTCGCCAAAGCCTTCGCCGATGCACTGCCGCTAACCGGCGTGGTGCTGACCAAGCTGGACGGCGATGCGCGCGGCGGTGCGGCGCTGTCCGTGCGCCAGGTCACCGGCAAACCGCTTAAATTCGTCGGCGTGTCGGAAAAGCTTGACGGTCTCGAGCCCTTTTACCCCGAGCGCATGGCGCAACGGGTGCTGGGCATGGGCGACATCGTGTCGCTGGTCGAACAGGCCCATAAAAATGTCGACATCGCCGAGGCGCAAAAACTGGCGGCCAAAATCAAGTCGGGCAACCGCTTCGACCTGAACGATTTTCGCGACCAGCTGCAGCAGGTCAAGAAAATGGGTGACATGGGGTCCTTGCTGGAAAAATTGCCCGCGCAGTTTGCGCAGGCCGCTAGTCAAATGCAGGGCGGCCAGGCAGAAAAGCAGTTGCGCCGCAGCGAAGGCATCTTGAATTCAATGACCCCCGCCGAACGCAGCAAGCCCGAAGTGCTCAAAGCCACGCGCAAACGCCGCATCGCCGCCGGCGCCGGCGTCCCCGTGCAGGAAGTCAATCGCCTATTGGCCCAATTTGACCAGATGCAGGGCATGATGAAGCAGATGAAAAAAGGCGGCATGGCCAAAATGATGCGCGCCATGGGCGGCATGAAAGGGATGGGCAAAGGCGGCTTTGGCGGGATGCGGTAGCCGTGCGTAGATGATTTGTGGTTGGCGGTGGCACCCACAAGGGGTGCCGCTACAACAAGGGGTGCCGCGACAAGGCCACGTCATGCTGCAGCGTGAGGCGCCGGTGTGTCAGGCAGGCCAAGCGAACTTGAGTCCGCTGCGTCAAATACCTGAATTGGGGAGGCAAGGGGCGCGCTGTTCGAGCAACGCGTTTTGACCCGTCCAGTGGACGGGTCATGTTGTGAGTTTGCGCCCCGCCCCAATTCAGGTATTTGGCGCAGGAAGCCCTGGCAAAGCCAGGGCCGGACGAGGTGAGCGGGCATGCCTGACACACCGGCGCCGGTTTATATACGGGGGTTCGCGGTAACAACCCGCAATGGCACCCACGAGGGGTGCCGCTACAAGGGCACACCGGCCGCCGGTTTATATGCGAGGGTCAGCAGCAACAACCTGCAATGGCACCCACAAGGGGTGCCTCTACATGAACTGATCCGTCGCCGCCAGCAGCTTGGCCAAAATACCCGGATCATCAAATGCATGACCCGCATCGGGCACCAGATGAAATTCGGCCTGCGGCCACGCCTTGTGCAGATCCCAGGCCGTACGCGTCGGCGTGCAGCAGTCGTAGCGGCCCTGGATGATAATGCCGGGGATATCTTGCAGAATATGCGCATTGCGCAGCAATTGCCCCTCTTCCATAAACCCCTTGTTCACAAAATAATGGTTCTCGATGCGCGCAAACGCCAGCGCCGAGGCGTCGTCTGAGTGGGCTTGCTTGTGTGATTCCTTGGGCAGCAGGCTGATCGTTTGGTTTTCCCATCGAGTCCATGCGTGGGCCGCCTCTATCTGCGCGCCGCGGTCACTACCTGTCAGGCGCTTGTGATAGGCCGCGACCAAATCGCCACGTTCGGCCGCAGGGATAGGCGCCAGGTATTGCTCCCATAAGTCGGGGAAAAGCCACGACGCGCCTTCCTGGTAGAACCAGTGCACTTCCGACTCGCGCAGGCCGAAAATCCCGCGCAGAATCAGTTCGCTGACATGTTGCGGGTGTGTTTGCGCATAAGCCAGCGCCAGCGTCGAACCCCACGAGCCCCCAAAGACCAGGCTTTTTTCCGCCTCCAGAACCTCGCCGCGCAAGCGTTCAATATCGGCCACCAAATGCCAGGTCGTATTATTTTCCAGGCTGGAGTGCGGCGTTGATCGCCCGCAGCCACGCTGGTCGAACAACAGCACCTTGTAGCGTTCCGGGTTGAACAGCCGCCGATGGGCGGCAGAGCAGCCGCTGCCCGGGCCGCCATGCAAGAAAACCGCCGGCTTGCCCTTAGGGTTGCCGCACAGCTCCCAATAAATCTCATGGCCGTCTTCCGTGCTTAAAAAGCCGTGTTCGTAGGGCTGGATTTCGGGATACATAAAAGGGGTCCTTGCAGGCGAAAACTAAAACGAAAAACAGGCACCAGCCGAGGCGATAGCGTGCTTATTTCTTGCGAGTAAAAATCAGATCCCAGACACCATGGCCCAGGCGCAATCCGCGCGTTTCAAACTTGGTCTGAGGGCGGAAATCGGGGCGTGGGGCATAACCTTCGCAACTGTTTTCCAGGCTGGATTCCGCGCCTAATACGGCCAGCATTTGCTCGGCGTAATTTTCCCAGTCGGTCGCGCAATGAATATAGCCGCCGGGAGCCAGGCGGCTTGCCAGCAAGGCGATAAAGGGCGGCTGGACCAGACGGCGTTTATGATGGCGCGATTTGGGCCAGGGGTCGGGAAAGTAGATGTGAATGCCGGCCAGCGAATCGGGCGCGATCATGTCGCGCACAACCTCAACCGCGTCGTGCTGAATAATGCGTATGTTTTGCAGGCCCGAGGTTTCTATGCGCTTGAGCAAGGCGCCTACGCCGGCGTTGAATACCTCTACACACAGGAAGTTGTCGTCCGCTCGTGTCGTGGCGATTTTTTCGGTAGTCTCGCCCATGCCGAAGCCGATTTCGAGTATGGTCGCCGCCGGGCGGCCAAAGACCTGCTCAAAATCCAGGGCGGCGGCCCGATAGGGCCGGGCCCATAGCGGCATCAAGCTATCCAGCGCCTCTTTCTGTCCTGGTGTAATGTGGCTGCGGCGGTGCACGAAGCTGCGGATATGGCTGGGGCCCGGGTGCGTGGCGGATGCTTCATTGGCCTTAGGGTGGGTCGAATCGGTCAATTGGCCGGGCGATGTGGGTTCTGTGGCGTTCATGGGCGCAATTGTAGTCATTGCAGCCGATTTGCGTGCGGGCCGCATGCAGGCGCTATAATGCCAGCGCTGCAGTTTCTGGCCGGTGTTTGGCCACGCAAATTTTCAGCCCATAGCGGGTGTGGTTCAATGGTAGAACGCGAGCTTCCCAAGCTTAAGACGAGGGTTCGATTCCCTTCACCCGCTCCAAGGTTCTCCTTGTTGGTACGTTCTCACAGCTATCCGACTGACGGCTCTTCTACTAGATCTGGCCTTTTGCAGTGATCTCGATGGCCAATGCCCACGAAGTCATCCCATACCCAGTCGTGCATGTAAATAATTACAATATTCCAGCTTAGTATTCAAATATGAATTAATGTTTAATTTAAAAAGTCATATATGAATCATTATTTCAATATAATTGATTGACTGTTGCCCTGCTTATATGTTCAAATATGAATGGCTAATAGCTGTTTTTCATCATATATGAACAGGTGCAAGAATGCCATCTTCCGAACAGAAACCTTCCGGCGCGCGAGTTGCGTTGCCGCGGCCTGTTGAGCGTGCGTTGCGTAGCCTTGGACAGGACATCTCAACTGCACGCCGTATGCGCCGATTAAGCCAGGACGACCTGGCACAGCGTATCGGCACGTCCCTGAGCACGATCAGGCGCATGGAAGACGGTTATCCCGGCACCGCGTTGCATACCTTCCTGGGTGCTTTGCAGATACTTGGCCGCCTTGATGCTCTGGTCAAAGTGATGGCAATGGAAAATGACACTCTGGGGATGGAATTGGTACGGGAACAGTTGCCGCAACGGGTGCGGAGATCCCGCCGAAGTAAACCTCGGGATCATCGTCCCCCTATTGCCAAAGAGGGCGGTAGTGACGTTCACACCGATGACTTGGAGGGTTTCTGATGGCCACCAAATCATCCAAGCGTCAAGATCTTGAGGTGCATCTGGGTTCCCGTGGCCAGATCGTGGGGCGGTTGCATTTGGGTAATGGCAAGCGCAGCGCGTTCAGTTACGATGAACGGTGGTTGCAGGATTCACGGTTCTTCACGCTATCGCCCGACCTGGAGCCAGTCTTGGGTGTTCAACATCCACAAGCGGTGTTCTTTCGTGCGCTAGAGGACACCGCGCCAGATTCGTGGGGAGAACGCGTGATTCGGCGGGCTCATGCGAAGTTGCGGGAAAATGACCGCGAGACGCCGGCGCTGGCGCCTATCGATTTTATTATGTGGGTAGATGACGAAGCACGTGTCGGTGCACTACGCCTTTTTGATCCTCAGGGCAAAGTCTATTTGCGCTCTGGGAGAACCCATGGGCATGTGCCTCCGTTGGTGGAATTGGACAGGGTCGTGCAAGCGGCCCGCGCGCTCGAGGAGGGCACCGAGAGCGCGCAGGATCTGCAATATCTGCTTGGGCAAGGCACCTCATTGGGTGGGGCCAGGCCCAAGTCCACCGTTCGCGACACTGACGGCAGTTTGGCCCTGGGCAAGTTTCCAAGCCAAGTGGATCAGCGCGACGTCATTCGAGGCGAGGTGCTGGCTATGCATCTTGCCGCTAAGGCAGGTATCAACGTGTCAACAACACGTGTGGAGCTGATTAATGGGACTGCGGTCGCCATCATTCGGCGTTTCGACCGTGCCGATGGTGGAGGCCGTATTCCCTACATGTCGGCCGCGACGATGCTTCAGTCTGATGGCCGTGACACGACGCATGCTTATACGGAACTGGCGGAGATTCTGCTGCAGGAGGGCGCCAACCCGATTGCCGACATCCACGAGTTGTGGCGCCGTCTGGTCTTCAACTTTCTTATCTGCAATACAGATGATCACTTGCGTAATACTGGGTTTCTGTATGATGCGCGCAACCATGGATGGCGTTTGTCGCCAGCGTTCGACCTCAACCCGATGCCGGGCGATCGCCGAGAGAGCAAGACGTGGTTGACCGAAGATTCGGGGCCTATCGATAGCCGGGACATGCTGATGGAGGGGGCCCCTTACTTCAGATTGGGTGTAGAAGAAGCGACTTCGATCTGGACAGAGGTGGCCCAGGCAGTGGATAGCTGGCGCCTTGTGGCGAAGGGCTTGGGTATGCGTGGTACTGATTTGGTCGATTTTGCGCCAGCGTTTGAATAGGTTCGGAGAGCAGACGCTGCTCCTGCGGAAAGACGGCGGGTTGTTTGCGTGGCATGTTTGTTATTACAGACAAAAAATCATATTTTTGTCTGTAATAGGATGAATTTTGCGCAAATGTAGGTAAACATGGGGTACTAACCCCCGCCGTGCTTGGACCAGAATTCCGCTGGTGTGACGATAG
>SCRC01000006.1 GCA_004297945.1 Candidimonas sp.
GCGGCAAGCGTAATCGCCGCAGCAAGCACAATGGCCCAACGCGGTGGCTGGACGGTCCATTGCCTGATGCGGTTCATGGGGGAGCCCAGGCCTAAATCCGCCGGACAACCATCGACCCGTTTGTTCCACCAAAACCGAAAGAGTTCGACAGCGCCACGTCGATCTTGAGGTCACGCGCCTGATTGGCGCAGTAATCCAGGTCGCACTCTGGATCTTGATTGAATATGTTAATCGTGGGAGGCGAAATTTGATGATAAACCGCGAGTGTCGTAAACACAGCCTCGATGCCGCCTGCCGCGCCCAGCAAATGGCCTGTCATGGACTTGGTGGAATTGACCACCAGTTTTTTCGCATGATCGCCAAAAGCCAGCTTGAGTGCCTCGGTTTCGTTCTTGTCGCCCAAGGGCGTGGATGTGCCATGTGCATTGACGTAGTCAACCTGATCTGGGTTAACCCCGCTGTTGCGCAACGCATTGACCACGCCACGCCGCGGGCCGTCGCGATCGGGCGAAGTGATATGGTGCGCATCCGAGCTCATGCCAACGCCGGCAAACTCACCATAAATACGTGCGCCGCGCGCGCGGGCATGCTCGTACTCTTCAAGCACCACTACGCCCGCCCCTTCGCCCAGCACAAATCCGTCGCGATCGAGATCCCAGGGGCGCGAAGCGGTGGCGGGATCGTCGTTGCGCGTGGACAAGGCGCGCATGGCCGCGAACCCACCTATGCCCAGAGGCGATACTGTGGCCTCGGCACCACCGGCCACCATAACATCGGCATCGCCGTACTCAATCAGCCGCGCCGCATCGCCAATGGAATGCAGGCCCGTCGTACACGCTGAAACGACGGCATAGCTAGGGCCTTTGAGGCCCAGCATAATGGACAATTGGCCGGAAATCAGGTTGATCAGCGACGCGGGCACGAAAAATGGCGAAATCCGCCGTGGCCCGCGCGCCATATATTCAATTTGTGTTTCCTCGATACGCGACAGACCGCCTATGCCCGAACCGACAATGACGCCTATGCGCTCGGCATTGGCCTCGGTGACCTCCAGGCCGCAATCGCGCCAGGCCTGTGCGCCCGCCGCAACGCCGTAATGGATGAAGGTATCCATCTGCTTGGCTTCTTTGCTGGACATGACTTGCGTCACGTCAAACCCCTTGACCTCGCCCGCTATCTGCGCGCTAAACGCGGACGCGTCAAAACGCGTAATACGGCCAATGCCAGTGCGCCCGTTGACGATATTGTCCCAAGCGCCATCAATATCGTTGCCGACGGGCGAAATAATACCAAGACCGGTGATGACGACACGTCGTTTCACGGATGGCTCCTCCTGTAAAAGCAAAGGCGGCTTGAAGCGAACACACCATCACCGGCGCCAACTGCAGCGCTTGTGGCAGGCCTATTCTCTAGAAACCGCCCTGACCCAGCCCAGCCGGACACCGAGCTTGCGTCATGAAAGTTGAAACTACTGTTTGCTATGCGACGAAATATAGTCAACCGCTTGCTGAACCGTCGTGATTTTCTCGGCCTCTTCATCCGGAATTTCAGTTTCAAATTCATCTTCAAGCGCCATTACAAGCTCGACCATATCGAGCGAATCGGCACCGAGGTCGTCAAGGAAGGAAGATTCGTTTTTGATCTCGGCTTCGTTGACGCCAAGTTGTTCAGCGACGATCTTTTTGACGCGCTGTTCGATGCTTTCCATGCAGATCTCCAAGTTGGGAAAATTCCCGCGAATTATAGCCAAACGAAAAAGTTATGGGGCTTGGCCATGATAAAAAAACGGCATTTCCGGATAAAAACAGCATGACACGCTAGCGACGTGCGCCGTCTCCCCTGAACACCCCTTGACTGAACGGATTTTACCCCGTTCAGCCGATTATTCCATCTTAAATCGATTACATATACATGCCGCCATTGACATGCATGGTTGTACCGGTGATATAGGCGGCCTGTGGGCCGGCCAGAAAGGCCACCGCATTGGCGACATCGGCAGGCGCACCCATGCGGCCCAATGGTATTTGCGACAATATGGCTGCTGCTTGCGCGTCGGTGAGTGCGCGCGTCATATCGGTTTCTATAAACCCGGGCGCCACGCAATTCACCGTGATATTGCGACCTCCCAGCTCACGCGCCAGAGCGCGCGCCATGCCCGCCACGCCGGCCTTGGCGGCTGCATAATTGGCTTGGCCCGGGTTGCCGCTGGAACCCACCACTGACGTAATGTTGATAATGCGGCCCCAACGGGCCTTCATCATGCCTTTCATGACGCAGCGCGACAAGCGAAACACCGCAGAAAGATTGGTGTCGAGCACCGTATCCCAGTCCTCGTCCTTCATGCGCACGGCCAGATTGTCGCGCGTGATGCCGGCATTGTTCACCAGAATATGAGGTCCGCCACCGTCGAGCTTGGCCAGATCATTGCACAGGGCTTCGCAGGCCGATGGATCGGTGACATCGAGCACAACGCCACGCCCACCCATCGCAGCCAATGCCTCGGAGATGGTCTGGGCGCCAGCAACAGAGGTTGCCGTGGCGACAACGCTGGCGCCGCGCGCGGCCAATTCAAGCGCGATGGCGCGACCTATGCCACGGGTAGCGCCGGTGACGAGGGCTACTTTGCCCTGAAGCTGCGTGTCTTGCATTATATTTACCCTTGTAAGATGCCCAGCGCAGTATCGAGCGAGGCCGGATCGCTGATCGATAGCCCGGTCAGGCTGGCATCTATGCGTTTGACCAAACCACTGAGAACCCGGCCCGGCCCGCATTCGACGATATGGCTGATGCCTTGCGCCTTCATGGCATGCACAGTTTCCACCCAGCGCACCGCGTGCCAGGCCTGACGCACAAGCGCGCTCTTTATAGCGACGGGTTCAACGGGACTGGCCACATCGACATTATTGATGAGGGGGATGAGCGGCGTTTTCAGCTCGATCTGCGCCAAAGCCTGCTCGAGCCGAACAGCAGCCGGTCGCAAAAGGCTGGAGTGAAATGGCGCGGACACGGGCAACGCCACGGCGCGCTTGGCGCCCGCCGCCTTGGCCAGGACACAGGCGCGTTCAACAGCGACTTTATGCCCGGCGATGACAACTTGCGAGGGCGCATTGAAATTAACCGCCTCGACAACGTCGCCCTGTGCCGCCTGCACGCAGACGTTTTTAACGGCTTCATCGTCCAGCCCCAGAATCGCCGCCATCCCTCCCGTCCCCACAGGCACCGCCGCTTGCATCGCGTCGGCGCGTACGCGCACGATCCGCGCTGCGTCGTCCAGCGCCAAAGCGCCGGCAGCCGTTAGCGCCGAATATTCGCCCAGGCTATGGCCAGCCACCAGCACGGGCACCGCCCCGCCCGCCGCAATCCACGCACGATACATCGCGACCGCCGCCGCCAGCATGACCGGCTGGGTATTGCTTGTGAGATTAAGCTGTTCAGCCGGGCCCTGGGAAATCAGAGCGCCCAGATCCTGGCCCAGCGCCACCGACGCCTGCTCCAGTGTTTGGGTGACTGTCGCGTTACCGGCCCAGGCGTCCAGCATGCCTACCGATTGCGACCCCTGGCCGGGAAAGACAAATGCAATGTTCATTTCACATCCTCGCGAGGATCGAGCCCCATGTAAAGCCGCCGCCCACACCCTGCATCAACACCAAATGCCCGGGCTTGACGCGGCCGTCGCGGCGCGCCACGTCAAGCGCCAGAGGAACACTGGCGGCCGACGTATTGGCATGCTTATCGAGGGTAATAACCACTTTTTCGTCGGGAATGCCCAATCTTTTACTCAAAAAATTCAAGATCCGAACGTTCGCCTGATGCGGCACCAGCCAGTCGATATCGGCGAGGCTCACATCGGCCTCGGCGCAGACCTCGTGGGCCGAACGGGTCAAGGCAGTAACTGCCAGCTTGAACACCGCCTGCCCATCCATCCGCAAAAACGGATCACCCACCACCTTGCCATGCGCCACATTGCCCGCTGCGCAAAGAATGCCCATCTGGCTGCCATCGGCATTTAGCCGGGCGCCTATAATCCCGGGCTCATCCGAAGCTTTCAACACTACAGCGCCCGCACCGTCGCCAAATAGCACGCACGTGCCGCGATCATTCCAGTCGAGGATGCTGGAGAACACCTCCGCTCCGATCACCAAGGCAACGCGGGCGCGTCGGGCCTGAATGAATGCGTCGGCGGTGGCCAGGGCATAGACAAAGCCGCTGCATACCGCCTGTACATCAAAGGCGGCCCCGTTTTTGATGCCCAGACCCGCCTGCACCAGGCACGCGGTACTCGGGAATACAAAATCAGGCGTGGACGTCGCCACGATGATCAGGTCTATCTCGTCGGCCTCGACGCCCGCATCGTCCAGCGCCGCTCTGGCAGCGCGTGTCGCCAGCAGGCTGGTTTTTTCACCCGCTGCGGCAATATGGCGCTGCTTTATGCCAGTGCGCTCCACGATCCAGCTGTCCGACGTTTCAATCTGCCGCGTCGCCAAGTCGGCGGCAAGCTCGTCGTTGCTCACCACCCGGGAAGGCAGATAAGCCCCCGATCCAATTATCCTAGCGTAAGACATATTAGATTCCATCTAGACACCCGGGTAAGGTGCGGATTGTGGCGTGTCGTCGCAAGCCTGCGCCGTTCGCACATCGGCCACCCGCAAACTCTGGTGCAATTGATCTATCGCGCTGGTCGTACCCTGAAGCAGTCCATTCTGCACGGCCTCGTAGGCGCGCTGCAAAGCACAGCCGAAGGCATAGATATCGGCCGAACCATGGCTTTTAAAGACGATTCCGCGCAAGCCCAGCAGGGCCGCGCCGTTATAGCGCCGGTTATCGACCCGCGCGCGGAAGCGATTCAGGACCGGCGTGGCCAACAAGCCCGTAGCCAGAGACAAGGGATCGCGCTTGAACTCTTGGCGCATCATGCTGGCGACCATTTTGGCCAGGCCTTCGAGCGACTTGAGTACCACGTTGCCGACGAACCCATCGCAGACCACAACATCAACCGTGCCCTTGCAAATATCGTCGCCTTCGACATTGCCGTAGAAGTTCAGCCCGCTGGCCCGCAAAAGCTCAGCCGCATGCTTGACCACCTCGTTGCCCTTGATGACTTCTTCGCCAATATTCAGCAGCCCAATGGTGGGCTTGTCGCGCCGGTCGACGGTCTGCGCCAGGGCCGCGCCCATGATGGCAAACTGCAACAAATGTTCGGCCGTGCAGTCCACGTTCGCACCCAGATCGAGCATGATTGTGGCGCCGCCGGTCTGGTTGGGGATAGACGTGGCAATCGCCGGGCGATCAATGCCGTCCAGCGTTTTCAACACATAACGCGTAATGGCCATCCAGGCCCCGGTATTCCCGGCCGAAACGCAAGCATCGGCCAGGCCGTCCTTGACGGCTTGGGCCGCCACGCGCATGGACGAATCCTTTTTGCGGCGCAACGCCACCTCTACCGAATCGTCCATGGCGACGACTTCGGAAGCGGGCAGAATTTCGCAGCGATCGCGAGCGCTGCCCAGTTCTTTGAGCTTGAGGCCTATGACCTGCGGGTCGCCCACCAGCAAAAAACGAGTATCGGGGTGCTTGACCGCGAACTGACAGGCGGCCGGAATCGTAACCGCCGGGCCAATGTCTCCCCCCATGCAGTCAACAGCAATTCGAACCACGGATGTAGTCATCGAGGGCGTGCTTTACAGTCCAGGCCGCACACGCAACACAATTATTCGTCGTTCTTGGTTTTAAGAACTTTACGACCGCGATAAATTCCGTTGGGGCTGATGTGGTGACGCAGATGCAACTCGCCCGTGGTGGGCTCGACGGCCGTGGAAGGGGTAGTCAGAAAATCGTGTGCACGATGCATGCCACGCTTAGACGGACTCTTTTTGTTTTGTTGAACGGCCATAATGACTCCTGAAAAACGGGTCGCAATTATAAGCGATCGATCCCGCCTGTTAGATTAAAAAACTCAATTCTTCTTTAGCTGACCCAGAACCGCGAACGGCGAGGGCCTGCCGACATCGGAATCGGACTCATCGCGCTGAACAATGAAGGGCGACACCGATGGACAAACATCGTGCTTGGGCACATAGGGCAGGCTCAGGATAATTTCGTCTTCGACCAGCGCCTGCACATCAAGGCGCGGCGAACCCACGATACGCTCAATGAAATCTTCGGGCTGCCCTTCAACGAGCACCGCATCCTCTTCAAGGCCTGCTTCGTTATTCACCATTTGCAAGCGATTTTCGGTATCTATCGGCCAGGCAAACGGCGCCAGACAACGCTGGCACTCCAGCATAGGGCAAGCCTTGACGCGCAAATACAAATAACTGCGCCCAAATGAATCTTTTTCACCCCGCAGCGACCACGACACAGGGCTATCGTCCTGCTCGGGCAAATCTTCGGTCAGTCGTACGCAATGCAGCAACGACGTCTGGCCGCTAACTTCCAGACCCGTTCGGGTCAGCTCAAACGTGTCCACATACTTGCCCGCATCCACGTCAGTTCCTCCACAGTTCCCACGAAAGTTGCCAATAACCCATCAACAATAACCCATCAAATTAGCTGGGTGCACAAATCCGGGCGCACAAATATCTGGGTGCACAAATAGTACCTGCGCGGTTTCTTAAACATGGAAAACATTAGATAATAACGCGTCTGGCAATTTTCAGTCAAACCAAACATCAGGCAAACACCAAAACCCACCAATCATGCGTCTTATTCTGGCCTCAAGCTCTCCATATCGCCAAACCATGCTGGCGCGCCTGCGCGTACCCTATACCGCCATCGCCCCCAATGTGGACGAAACCCCCCATTTCCAGGAAAGCCCCGCCGATCTTGCGCTAAGGCTTTCAATCGCCAAGGCCGGCGTTGTGGCCAGCCAACATCCCGGCACTCTGGTCATCGGCTCGGATCAGGTCGCCACCATTAAAGGCGAACCCATCGGTAAAGCCGGCAGCTTCGAGCGGGCGCAAATCCAGTTGCGGCAACTAAGCGGCCAAACCGTAGAATTCCACAGCGCCTTGTGCGTCACCGATGGACGGCGCCTCGAAACCGCCGATGTGCTCACCTGCTGCCAGTTTCGCGTGCTCGACGACGCCGAAATCGACAGCTATCTGCGCATCGAACAGCCCTACGATACGGCAGGCAGCGCCAAGGCCGAAAGCCTGGGGATCGCACTGATGGAAAGCATGCGTTCGGACGACCCCACGGCCATCATCGGCCTGCCGCTTATTGCCCTGTGCCGCATGCTGCGCTCATTTGGGCTTAACCCCTTGACCCCTTAAGAGAAACCGTGAAAACAGGCGGAATTTTACATTTGATCCCCGTAGGCATGGGCGAGGCGGCGCCGTCCATCTGGCTGCCGCAGGCCGTCTGCGAACTGGCTGCCGGCCTGGACACCTATATCGCGGAAAATGCCAAGACGGCACGTGCTTTTCTGAAACTGATCGGCGCGCTGCGCCCTCTGCGGGAAATCACCATCCACACCCTCGATAGCCGCGTCGACGTCCAGCAGATGCGCGCCTGGTTGACGCCCTTGCTGGAAGGCGGCGAAATCGGCCTGGTTTCCGAAGCCGGCTGCCCCGCCGTGGCGGATCCGGGCGCCAAAGTAGTGGCCATCGCCCACACTCTGGGCCTGCGGGTTCGCCCCTGGGTGGGTCCCTCGTCGATCCTGCTTGGGCTCATGGCCAGCGGCCTGGACGGCCAGCGCTTCGCCTTCCATGGCTATGCGCCAGTCGAACCAGCCGCGCGCGCCAAGCAGCTCAAAGCATGGGAGACCGTCTCGCAACAACAGGCACAAACCCAAATACTGATCGAAACACCCTACCGCAACGCAGCCATGTTCGAGACGCTCAGGCAGACGCTAAAAGGCCATACCCGCTTATGCGTGGCCCGCTCGCTCACGACAGCCGACGAATGGATACAGACTCACACCATCGCCGAATGGGAATCGCGGCCTGCACCCGATTTGAACAAAATGCCCACCCTCTTCCTGTACCTGGCAGGGGCCTAATCCATGCGAGGGGAAATTTCCGGGGATGATAATGGCACCCACAAGGGGTGTCCCGAAAAGAATGGCAGCCACAAGAATGGCAGCCACAAGGGCTGCCGCTACACTAGCAATCGCGCCCTCGCCGTCTTTGTCGCCACCGGCCTGATCACGCTACTGGCCTCATGCAGCAGTTATTCCCCTGGTGGATTACGGATTGACCGCAACATCCACGCAAAGAGCCAGGACAGCCGGGTCGAACTGGTGGTGCTGCACTATACGTACGCCGACCGCGCGCAATCCCTGAAAATATTGTCCGAGGGAAACGTCAGCAGCCATTATCTGATCACCGACGATGCCGTACCTCATGTTTACCAATTAGTGAGCGAAAATCGACGCGCCTGGCATGCCGGAGTCAGCCAATGGTATGGCCACAACAACCTCAACGCCGCCTCGATCGGCATCGAAATCGTCAATCGAGGCCCCGAGGGTTCGCATTGGGCCGCCTACACGCCAGCCCAGATCGCCACGGTCATCACGTTGCTGCGTGACATCATCCAGCGCCACCAGATCAAACCCTACGATGTTGTGGGGCATAGCGACATCGCCCCGCAACGCAAAACGGATCCGGGTCCCGCCTTCCCCTGGAAACAACTCGCGCAAGCGGGCATCGGGCGCTGGTATGATCAGGCCCAGGCTCGCTTATACGAAAGCAATTTCAAACGCAACGGCCTGCCTGATATCGCCTGGATTCAAAAAGAACTCAAGCGCGTGGGCTACGACACGCCGAGCACTGGGGTGCTGGACCATGCCACCAAAAGAGTGATAGCCGCCTTTCAGATGCACTATCGGCCCAGCCGCTACGACGGGGTTCCAGACGCCGAAACAGCCGCCATTTTGAAAGCGCTGCCTTAAGGTTTGAGGCGGCGTTGCCTAACGGAGTAAACAACCCGGGCGAGCAATAGCAACGCCAGGATGATTCCGTAAGCGTAGGGCTCGAAAAAATTGTTTTTACCCGCGCGTATCAGCCAGAAATGCCATACCGACAGCGCTGCGATTGCGTATACGCTACGGTGCAAATACTGCCATCCACGCCCCAAGCGCCGCATCCAGCCCTGCGTAGACGTGAAGGCCAGCGCCAACATGGGGATAAACGCCAACATGCCGATGGTAATGAAGGTACGCCCCAGAACATCGTGCCACATCGAAACCAAAGACCAGCCTCGCTCCCAAAAAGCCCAGCCCAACAGATGCAGTGTCGTGTAAAAAAAGGCAAACAAGCCCAGCATACGGCGGCAACGCACCAGGGCGGGCTGCCCAATAAGCCGACGCAAAGGTGTAACGGCCAAAGTCAGGCACAGCGCGACCAAGGCCCACACGCCCGATGATCGCACCAAAAACTCGGGAGGATTGGCGGTCAGCCCGTCGTTCAGCCCAAGGGCGATCCATCGAAACACGGGGTAAAGCGCAAGTAAAAAGATAAGGGGTTTGATGCGCCCGATCTGTTTGGCTGTCCAATTCGATGGCCGGACAGAGGCGGCACCCACACCGGGTGGGGTCGATTCTGATCGAATGGCGGAGGTGGCACCCACAAGGGGTGCCGCTACATTAGCGGCAGAACGCAACTGATCCCGTATTTTCATGACATCGCTCAAAAGTTTTTCCTCAGATCCATACCCTGGTATAGCGCCGCCACCTGCTCGGCGTAGCCGTTGTACATCAGGGTATCGACCCGAGGGGCGAAAAAGCCGCTGCCTATGCGCCGTTCGGTCGCCTGGCTCCAGCGCGGATGAGGAACCTTGGGATTGACATTGGCATAAAAGGCATACTCGGTGGGTGCAATCTTGGGCCAGCTTGTCACGGGCTGCTTTTCGGTCAGCCGAATCTTTACGATCGACTTGCCTGACTTGAACCCATATTTCCAGGGCACCGCCACCCGCATGGGCGCGCCATCCTGATTAGGCAATGTTTTGCCATACAGCCCGAACACCAGCATGGTGAGCGGATTCATGGCTTCGTCGATACGCAGACCTTCGACGTACGGCCAGTCAATAATCCGATCCGCCAGGCCGGGCATATTGCCCGGCTGCACGGCGGTTACAAACTCGATGTACTTGGCGCGGCTGGTAGGCTCGACCTGCTTGAGCAAAGTAGACAAGGAATACCCTTCCCAGGGAATAACCATCGACCAGGCCTCGACACAACGCAGCCGGTAAACGCGTTCTTCCATCGGCGCGAGCTTGCGCAAATCATCGATGTCAAAAGTACGGGGTTTAGCCACTTCGCCTTCGACGATAACCTTCCACGGACTGGTTTTCATGGCGCCCGCGTAGTTGGAAGGATCGCTTTTACCGGTGCCGAACTCGTAGAAGTTATTGTAGGAAGTGATATCTTTTTCCGACGTAGGTTTTTCCATTATCTGATAGACGGGATTGGGCTTGGCGGCAAACAGCCCCGAGGCCGCCGGAGCCGACTGCGCCATGGCGCGCAACGACAAGCCGCCCGTCCCCAGAGCCACCGCACCTACCCCCAGCTGCTGCATCCAGCGACGACGCGCCAGCCATACACGCTCGGGAGTAATTTCTGAAGGAGCAATAGGGGGAGCTTTAAAATGGGACATGATATTCCTCGTAAACACTTCTCTATTTGAGGTATTTAGGGCAGTGAAGTTCAAGTTGCCTGTTTCGCTATCGGTATAGCGGGTATTGCCAACAACCGCCTCCGTAGGTATACGGAGAAACAAAAGCAATTATTCCATCCCACGGCGACAACTGGCGCTTTTTACACCTCTTGCGTCCTGTTTTTACCCCATCTGCTTCTATATACGTTTGAAAGCACCAAATGGATGCGCGCCGCACGACTTATTCGTCCTGCTCGATAGCGAACGCTACGCCTCGAATTTCAAACCCGGTCGATCAGCCAGCTGCGCATTTCGCGAACACTGGACACCAGCACAGTAGGCTCGGCCGTAACCAAGGTTTGCTTGTCATGCGCGCCGTAGGTCACCGCCATGCTATCGACCCCCGCATTACTGGCCATCTGGACGTCGTGGACGGTATCGCCCACCATGATCAATTGCTCGGGCGCCAGATCAAGTTCATGCATTAGTTCCAGCAGCATGCCCGGATGCGGTTTGCTGAAGGACTCGTCCGCGCAGCGAGTGGCGTCGAACTGATCGTGCAGATTCAGGCTGTTTAACGCCCGATCCAGCCCCGCTCGGCTTTTCCCTGTGGCCACCGCCAACCGCACCCCCTGAGCCTTGAGTGCTGCAAATAGCGGCGCGATGCCGTCGAATAATTTGAGATCCGGGTCGCGGCTAAGGAAATGAATGCGGTAGCGCTGCAAAAATAGCGGCATGTTCTCCGAAGTTAGCGTAGGGATAGCGTGGTACAAGGCGTCTTCCAGCGAAAGGCCTATTACCCAACTCGCGTCGGCCGCCGTTGGAACCGGCAGGCCAAGATCAGCGCACGACGCCTGAATCGCAGCCACAATGGTGTGGGTGGAATCCATGACGGTTCCATCCCAGTCGAATACAACCGCTGCATAACGTTTCACGAATTGCGCTCCAGCCAAGCCAGGATTTGCTCGCAGGCGGGCGGCAGCCCGGCCTGCAAAACCAGCGATTCACCCGAGAGCGGATGAGGAATTTCCAGACGACAGGCATGTAGAAACATACGATTAAACCCCACTCGCGAAAATCGGTCGCGCACCTCGTCGGCCCCATATTTATCGTCGCCCACAATAGGATATCCCGCAGCGGCCAGATGCACACGAATTTGATGGGTGCGTCCGGTGCGCAGTTCCGCATCCAGCAAGCTGAAGCGCCCATAACGCCTTTTCAGGGTAATAATAGTATGAGCTTCCTTGCCCTCTTGATCGACCTTGACGCGTCGCTCGCCCGAGGCCGTTAGCCACTTGAGCAAAGGCTGGCGCAAATGCTGCTTGTCATTGACCCAGTCGCCCACGACCAGCGCCTGATAGTGCTTGCGCCCCCGCCCCTCGCGCATCATCTGATGCAGGGCCAGCAACGCGCGGCGTTGCTTGGCGATCATCAACAAGCCGGATGTTTCACGATCCAGCCGGTGCGCCAGCTCCAGCGTGGCGTCGGGGTGAGCGGCGCGCAGTTGCTCTATTACGCCAAACGCCACGCCGCTGCCACCATGAACCGCCACGCCAGCGGGTTTATCCACGACCAGGAGGGCCTCATCTTCGAAAACCACGGGAAATACAGCTGGCGGAACCGCTCTGCGTTCCCCCTCCTGAGGCAGGCGCAAGGGTGGTACACGCACCGTGTCGCCCTGCGCCAGGCGGTAATCGGCGCCGATGCGTCCCTTGTTAACCCGCACCTCGCCGCTGCGCAGCGCCTTGTATAAGTGGCTTTTAGGGACACCCTTGCACAGCCGCAGCAAGAAATTATCGATCCGCTGCCCCGCCTGCTCAACATCAATCTGCACAAAACGCACAATGGGGGCAGGGTTTTTATTATTTTCAGGTTTGCGCATGGAGAAAAGCGGCATATAATCCGAATCAGCCTATAGAAGCTGGAAAATTGCCTGCGTAGAGATGCAGTGGATGCGCCTCCGTCTGGCATACAAGGGCCTATTGTACTGCCTGTGTTTCAGCTTCTGGGTCATAAGGTCGCCGGGCTAATCCTGGTTTGTTGAAGCAGTGGTGTGGCACACCGTGCCCGCTGTTCAGACAAACCGATTAACAACCGCGTGCGGCGCTAAAAGCTCTTGCATGTCAAGTCATCGTTTAATTGCACCAGATGCGAACGTAATTCCGCGTCTGCCGTTTCACAGCATCCCTTTCGTCAACCACTATTGTGCACCTGACCTCTCTGCTGACTGAACCGCGTGTCCACCGACACGTTGTGCCTACCTGACCTGTTGGTGGGTGCTGCCTGACGTCGTCAGCCTAGTCCCCTTCGCATTGCTCGATCCAGCGCCACACACCGAGTGACCCGCGGTTGTGCGCCGATAAACGGCGCGCCATGACTACGGAGAAAAACACTCATGAAACGGATGTTGTTTAATGCAACGCACCAAGAAGAACTACGCGTTGCGATTGTCGATGGCCAAAAACTCATAGACCTCGACATCGAAGCCGCCGGTCGCGAACAGCGTAAAGGCAATATTTATAAAGGGGTCATCACCCGCATCGAGCCCGGGCTGGAAGCGTGTTTTGTCAATTATGGCGAAGACCGTCACGGCTTTTTGCCCTTCAAGGAGGTCGCCCGCAGCTACTTCAAAGAAGGCGTCGATGTACGCACCGCCCGCATCCAGGACGCTTTGGCCGAAGGCCAGGAACTGATTATTCAGGTCGAAAAGGAAGAGCGCGGCAACAAGGGCGCGGCTCTGACCACCTTTATTTCGCTCGCGGGCCGCTATCTGGTGCTCATGCCCAACAACCCTCGCGGAGGCGGTGTTTCGCGTCGAGTCGAAGGCGAAGAACGCCAGGAACTGCGCGACACCATGGATCAGCTTGAGCTTCCAACCGGGATGAGCATAATTGCCCGCACGGCCGGAATCGGCCGCAACGTCGAAGAGTTGCAATGGGACTTGTCCTATCTGATGCAACTCTGGAACGCCATTGACGCGGCCGCCCGCGAAAATTCAGCGCCCATTCTCATTTACCTTGAATCCAGTCTGGTCATCCGCGCCATCCGCGACTACTACTCGCCCGAAATCGGCGAAATCCTGATCGACACGGACGATATCGCCGAGCAGGCCAAGGCCTTCATGAGCGTAGTCATGCCCGACAACGTTCAGTCCGTCAAAATTTACCGCGACGACGTCCCGCTGTTTTCACGGTTTCAGATCGAGCACCAGATTGAAACAGCCTACTCCCGTACGGTAGAGCTGCCTTCGGGCGGCTCAGTGGTTATCGACCATACCGAAGCCCTGGTGGCGGTGGACGTCAACTCGGCGCGCTCGACCCGTGGCGCCGATATTGAAGAAACGGCGCTGCGCACCAACCTTGAAGCGGCCGACGAAGTGGCTCGCCAATTGCGCCTGCGCGACCTGGGCGGACTGATCGTCATCGACTTCATCGACATGGAAGAAGGCAAGAATCAGCGCGCCGTCGAACAGCGTCTGCGTGATGCACTGCATTTCGATCGAGCACGAGTCCAGATGGGCAAGATCTCGCGCTTTGGACTCATGGAACTGTCCAGGCAGCGTCTACGCCCTGCGCTGAACGAAGGCTCGCACATTACCTGCCCCCGCTGTAACGGCACGGGTGTCATTCGCGATGCCGAGTCCAGTGCCCTGCATGTCCTGCGCCTGCTGCAGGAAGAGGCCATGAAGGAAAACACGGCGGCCCTGCATGCGCAAGTGCCGGTCGATGTGGCCACCTACCTGCTGAACGAAAAACGCGCCGATATCACCAAGATAGAATCGCGCCTGAAGGTCAACCTGGTGCTGATACCTAATAAGTACCTGGAAACACCGCATCACCACATCGAGCGCCTGCGTCACGACGACCCGCGCCTGGAAGAAATCAAGACCAGCTTCGATCTGGCCCAAAGCCCCAGCACCGATGTCGTCTGGGCGCCTAAAGAACACGAAGCCAAGGCACGCCCTGAAGCTTTGGTCAAAGGAATTACTCCCGCTCATCCAGCCCCAATTTCACGCGCAGCGGCCCCGGCAATTGCAGTTGCAACGGCCAGCAGCAAGGGCCTGTTCCAGCGTTTCATGAACTGGATCACTCATAGCGCAGACAGCACCAGCACAACAGCCGCCCCCGAACCCATCGTTGAAGCCACCGAGAAACGCCCAACAGCCACCAATCGCAACAACCGGAATCCCCGCCAGGGGGACAGACGTGAAGGGGGTGATCGAAATCGCCAGCGCCGCAGCCATAATCGCCGCTCCGAAAACGGCGAGACGAGCAGCGAAGACACACAACGCGCTTCAGCCCGTCACCAGACCCAACGTAACCAGGCCAGCGAGCAAGATGCCGGCGACGTTCGGCCGGAGCAGAATCCTGACCAATCGGCCAGTGTGGCTGAAACACCCAACGGCCAGCGCAATGGACGCAATCGCCGCGGACGCAATCGCTCGCGGGATGATCGGCCAGCCGACGATCAGGTCGCAGACCAAGCGCCTGCCGTGGGCGAAAATCCAAGTACAGACGCAGCGACTCCCGAAGCCCAGCCCGTTGCACACGCAGACGAAGCCTTGGGCGGCACGATAACAGCTGACGCCATCGCGCAAGCTGATGGAGAACAAGCCGATCCCGAGCGCAAGCGCCGCCGTCGCCGCAGCCGTCGCGGTCGTCGCAGCCCGGATGCTGGCATCGAAAACAGCACCGACGCGGTCGATGCCGTCGATGCCGTCGATGACGCTGAGCATGCCACCACCTTCGTCTCGCACGAAACACCTTCGTTCAACCCCGGCGCCCTGCCGGCGGCGGCCACGACTCTTGGCGCATTTCCAGCAGTCGCCCAGGCACCTGAACAGGCTGAGCCCGAATCGGTTGTGTCTGAGCCGGTTGTGTCTGAGCCGGTTGTGTCTGAGCCGGTTGTGTCTGAGCCGGTTGTGTCTGAGCCGGTTGTGTCTGAGCCTGTTGTGTCGGAACCTGTTGTGTCTGAACAGTCCGCTGCTGCGCCAGCCATAGCCGAATCGGCGGCCATCTCTGACCCAACCGCCCAACGCGTCGTGGTGGCTGACACGCATGACGAGCACGACTTGAACAACGGCGTCGCCAATGGCCGTGCGCCCAGCGACGTCAACGCAGATCACAATTCGGCATTGGACCAGGCTCACGGCATCGACCCCGTCACGGTCGTCGGCGCGACCAGCGAACGGCTGCATGACATCGTGACCGGCGCAGGCATGGAGTGGATCGAAACAAAGCCTACTAATCAGGCACCAGCACCCACAACCCCGGTTCGCCTGGGCCGTGCACGCAAGCAATCAACCCGAGCCGCGTCAGAACCTTTGGAGCAGGTCGAAACGCACTAAGGCTGGGTGTCACGGGCCGGATATTGGCTGCAGATTGGCACCCACAAGGGGTGCCGCTACAAGCATATAGCCGCCGCGAATGTAATGGCAGCCCTTGTGGCTGCCATTTTCAATAGCTGCCCGATCAGGCCCGCGCCAGAGGCGCGGCCACGTGGGCGGACAACGCTATGGCTTGCCCGCCATCCCACCAGAATATGCGCCCGACCGGAACACGGCGGGCGATTTCTATGGCCTGCCCAGGGTCGCTTTCAATAAAATGAGTATGTCCGTATTCGAGCAAGCAATCGGCCTTGTGCGCGGCCGCGCCTGCTGCGTCGTGGCGCCGTGGATCACGCATCCGCAAAACCCCCCGATAACCATGGCGGGTCAGCCAGCCTTGGGTGCGTGCCCGATCCTGTTCGGGCCGTCCAGTGATGACGGCCACTTGCGCCAGGCTAATTGGCGGGAGTACGGTGCAAGGCGCCAAGGCGTCGCGCAAAGCCAAAGCGATATCAAGCGTAGCCGCATCATAAAGGCGCGATGGTAAGTCGGGAACCAGCACGCCGTCTAAATCGACCGCCCAAGACGCATAATCAGACTCTGAACGATCTGGCCTATTGCCGGTGGCAGCAAAGGCCGCCGTTATGGTCTCGCGCTCCCAGGGAAACCAGGCTGCGGCGCCATTTGGCATCTCCAGACCGAAATCGGGCCGGATCCGCGACTCGCTGTCGTAGGCCAGCGTGAATACCACTACGCTGTAGCCGGCCTTGAGCAAAAAGTCGCGGCAATCCACCAGCGTGGTGCCTCGACCAGCCACATCCTCGACCAGCAACACACGAGCCCCGGCTGCGGGAACCCGCAGAGTAAACCAATCGATGGCCCGCGTCGGGCGCGCATAACTCAAGGCAAACAACGGCAGGGATAACGCGCTCGCCGCCATGATTGCCGGCGCCAGCCCGCCGCGGGCAATAGCCACTACAGCGTCAAAGTGCATACAGCGCCATTGAGGCACATGGCGCAGAACTTCAGATTCAACGCGTGGGTAGTCGTAGGGAAAAGCCGTACGCAAGGCTTAAGTCCTGCCTTTTAAAATATGGCGCGCTATGGCGTCTATGGCACCCACAAGGGGTGCCGCTACATGATTCATGGGTAGGTATTTCTTATGGCACCCACAAGGGGTGCCGCTACATGATTCATGGGTAGGTATTTCTTATGGCACCCACAAGGGGTGCCGCTACATAATTCATGGGTAAGTATTTGTAGCGGCACCCCTTGTGGGTGCCATTTTCATTCAAGACGATATCTGGCATCGATGACAGGCACAAGGCCTGTCGCTACAGGCCCGCCGCTACAGGCCTGCCGCTACCAAACAAAGGGGCCGCTAACAAATACGTATTCGCCAACCGGCAAACCTGCTAATTGGCTTTGGCGACGACGTCTGCAGGCTGTCGGGTCAAAAGCGCCAGCAGATGCGCCAGCTCGACGCGCATCTGGCGCCTATCGATCACCATATCGATTGCGCCCTTTTCGAGCAGGAATTCGGAACGCTGGAAGCCCTCGGGCAGCTTTTCACGCACGGTCTGCTCGATCACACGCGGCCCGGCAAAGCCGATCAGCGCCTTGGGCTCGGCGATGATCACATCGCCCATAAAGGCAAAGCTGGCGGACACGCCTCCCATGGTGGGATCGGTCAGAACGCTGATAAACGGCAAACCAGCCGCCGACAGACGAGTCAACATGGCATTGGTCTTGGCCATTTGCAATAATGAAAACAAGCTTTCCTGCATGCGGGCTCCGCCCGAGGCGGCCACACAAATGAACGGAGTGCGATTCTTGATGGCTTCCTGCGCTCCACGCGCAAACCGTTCGCCTACCACTGACCCCATTGACCCACCCATGAAATCGAATTCGAAGCAGGCCAGCACCACAGGCACCGCCAATATGCAGCCGCTCATCACGACCATCGCTTCGGATTCTTCGGTATGTTTGGAAGCTTCGGCCACGCGTTCGGTATATTTGCGAGTGTCTTTGAACTTGAGCGGATCGACCGGATAAATATCGGCTCCAATCTCGACTTGGCCCTCGGCGTCGAGCAAAGCGGCAATACGCGCTCTGGAGCCGATCCGCATGTGATGGCTGCAATTGGGGCACACATGCAGCGAGGCGGCCAAGTCTTCGTTATACAGCACAGCTTCACAGGATGGGCACTTGACCCACAGGCCTTCGGGAACCCGCCGCGCGCTCGTATCCGTGCTGCGGTTTATGCGTGGAGGAAGAATTTTTTCGAGCCAGCTCATTGTTATAGTCCCTTGATGAGGTTCGACTTGTAATCGAAACTATGTTTTTATGCTCTGGGGCTTACCCTGGAGCTTGATCCAGCGCATGGCGTATGCCCGCAAGCCAGACCTTCGCCGCCGTTATGGCGGCCGCATCGCTGTACTCGTTCAAGGCCTGGGCGCTTTGCGCCGCCTGATGAGCGGGCGCCGCCGCCGCCACGGCAGCCTCAATGGTTTCAATCAGCTTGCTGCCTATTACTACGGCATCGGCCACCCCGGCCAGGCGCCGTGCGCTTTGCGCGTCGCGTATGCCAAAACCCACGCCCACCGGCAGCGACACATGACGACGGATTTGAGCCACATGGCGCGCGACATCGTCGCAATCCAGATGGCCCGCGCCGGTTACACCCTTTAGAGACACATAATACACATAGCCGCGCGCTACCCGGGCCACGTTGCGGATGCGCTCCTCGCTCGACGTGGGTGCCAGCAAAAAAATCGGCGCAATGCCCACATCAGCCAGCGCGGTCGCGAAATCGCCGATCTCTTCGGGAGGATAGTCCACGACGAGCACTCCATCCACGCCAGCTTGTTGAGCGGCGGCGGCAAATTCCAGTTGCCCCATGCGCTCGATGGGGTTTGCATAGCCCATGAGCACCACGGGTGTGCGCGCATCGTCGCGCCGGAACTCGGCCACCATTTCCAGCACCTGGCGCAAGCCCACGCCGCGCGCAATCGCGCGGTCGCCCGCTCGCTGGATCACCGGGCCGTCGGCCATGGGGTCGGAAAACGGCACGCCCAGCTCCACCACATCGGCCCCCGCCTCCACCAGCGCATGCATCAGCTGCGGCGTGGCTGCCACTGACGGATCGCCGGCAGTAATGTACGGGATTAGGGCGGTGCGCCCGGCCCGCATGGCAAAGACGGCCTGGAATCGATCGATTGGAGAATTCATTGTGACGCGTCCTTCCTTCTTACAGGCTTATACCGCTAAAGTCGGCGACCGTATGCATGTCTTTGTCGCCACGCCCCGATAAATTAACCAAAATGACCTTGTCTCGGGCCAGCCCGGGCGCCATGCGAACGGCGTGGGCAATGGCGTGGGCCGACTCCAGCGCCGGCATAATGCCCTCGGTGCGGCAGCAGTCGTGAAAAGCCGCCAGCGCCTCATCGTCGGTCACGCTGACATACTGCGCACGACCGCTGTCTTTCAGCCAGGCATGTTCAGGCCCTACTCCCGGGTAATCAAGCCCGGCCGAAATCGAATGAGTCTCCTGAATCTGGCCGTTCTCGTCCTGCATGACATACGTTCGGTTGCCATGCAGCACGCCAACGACGCCGGCGTTCAGCGATGCGGCGTGGCGCCCGGTCTCCAAACCCTCGCCGGCGGCTTCGACGCCTATTAACTGTACGTCGTGATGATCGATATACGGATAAAAGATACCCATGGCGTTAGAGCCGCCGCCCACCGATGCCACCACATAATCGGGCTGCCGGCCCGCATCGACCGGCATTTGCTCCAGACACTCGGCGCCTATGACCGATTGGAAATCACGCACCATCATGGGATAGGGATGGGGCCCAGCCACCGTGCCAATAATGTAAAAAGTGTTTTCGACATTGGTGACCCAGTCACGCATGGCTTCATTGAGCGCATCTTTAAGCGTGCGCGAGCCAGACTCGACCGGCACCACCGTGGCTCCCAGCAACTTCATGCGATACATATTGGAGGCTTGACGGCGCACGTCTTCGCTACCCATGTAAACCACGCATTCAAGGCCGTAGCGTGCCGCAACAGTGGCTGTTGCCACGCCATGCTGGCCTGCACCGGTTTCGGCAATGATGCGCGGCTTGCCCATGCGCCGCGCCAGCAGTATCTGCCCTATGCAATTATTGATTTTGTGCGCGCCCGTGTGGTTCAAGTCTTCGCGTTTGAACCAGATTTGCGCTCCTCCCAGCTTTTCGGACCAACGCCGCGCATGGTAGACGGGGCTGGGACGCCCCACAAAATGCTTCAGCTCATAGGCAAATTCGCTCTGGAAGTCGGGATCGACCCGATACTTGTCATAGGCCTCGCGCAATTCATCGAGGGCATGCACCAAGGTTTCAGAGACAAACGAACCACCGTAACGGCCAAAGTGCCCCTGGCTATCAGGCAAACTATATGATTTCAATTGAGTGCTCTCTAACGCAGCATGTTCCCGCTAACCTCCGGCAACACGTCTTAAATTTAATCCAGTATTTTAACAGTGCCGCGCCGGCTATCGCCACCGGCCATGTTGCGGGCCTCAAACCCTTTCGGGCGACAGACGGGGACACCTCAATGCCGACTCGCCGTTACGCCGGGGATCTCGTTCAAGGCGGCCAGCGCGCGGGTGATCTGCTCGCCGTTTTTTACCTCGACGGTGAAGATCATATGAGCGAGCGAGCGGCGGCTCTGCGTATTGACGCCCACCACGCCGATCCGCAGGCGGGCGAACACTTCCGATAGATCGCGCAGCAGGCCCGGCGACTCCTGCGCCCGTATGCTGATGTCGATGGGATACACCGCATCGCCGGTATCACCCCAGTCCACTTCGATCACACGTTCGGGTTGCTCCAGGGCCAATGCAGCGTAAGACGGACAGTCATGCCGATGGATGGACACGCCACGCCCACGCGTCACAAATCCGGCGATCCGATCCGGAGGTGCGGGCCGGCAACAGCGCGCCAACTGCGTCATCAGAGAATCCACCCCCACCACCAGAACTCCGCTCTTGCCGGTTCTGATCGCACTGGCGGCGCCGCTGGCCGACGCCACGTGCGTAGCGGGCCGCACGGGCTCGACCACAGGCGCCCTGAGCACATAGTCGATCTGGCGCAGGCTGAACTCTTCCTTAGCCACCGCGATGTACAAATCGTCGGCCCGCGCGAAATCCAGTTGTTGCGCCAGGTGTTCCAAATTGATGGCTGTTTTGCCCAGACGCTGCAACTCCCTTTCAACCAGAGCCTGGCCCGCGGCGATACGCTGTTGCAACTCGACCGCATTGAACCAGGCACGCACCTTGGCGCGCGACCGCGGGCTGGCCAAAAAACCCAGTTGCGGATTGAGCCAATCGCGCGAAGGGCCCCCTGCCTTGGCCGCAATGATTTCCACCGTCTGTCCGGTGGACAGCCGAGTCAACAAAGGCACCATCTGCCCGTCCACCCGGGCACCGCGGCAACGATGCCCCAGATCGGTATGCAGGTAATACGCAAAATCGACCGGCGTAGCACCCGCAGGCAACTCTATGACTCGCGCCTGCGGCGTCATGACATAGATGCGATCGACCGACGCGTCGGACGCAGCGGACGCAGCGGACGTAGGGGCCGGGTCGCCGTCCCTGTCCCAGGCCAGCAATTGACGCATCCAGGCCAGCTTTTTATCGTAGCCGCTGGCGGCCACCTGCTCGCTGCCACGGGCCCCTGCCTCTTTGTAGCGCCAGTGGGCCGCCATTCCATATTCGGCAAACTGATGCATTTCATGGGTGCGGATCTGGATTTCGAAAGGCTTGCCGTCGGCATCAGCCACGACCGTATGCAAGGAACGGTATCCATTAGCTTTGGGGCGCGAAATGTAGTCGTCGAATTCATCTGACACCGGCGCCCACAGCGCATGAACAATCGCCAGAACCGAATAACAACTGCGCTCATCGTCCACAATGACCCGCAAGGCACGCAGATCGAACAGGCGGTTAAACGCCAGATGTTTGTTCTGCATCTTGTTCCAGATGCTGTAAATATGCTTGGGTCTGCCCGAGACCTGCGCGGCAATATGCGAGTCTTTCAGCGCAGCCTGCAACTGCGCCACCGCATCGGCGATAAAGGCTTCGCGCTGCACCCGTTTTTCTTCAAGCTGGCGAGCTATCGTTTTATAGATATCGGGTTCCAGGAAACGGAAGGCCCGATCTTCCATCTCCCACTTCAACTGCCATATGCCCAGGCGATTGGCCAGCGGCGTATAAAGCTCCATGGTTTCACGGGCAAACGCAAGGGGGCAAGGCGTCTTTGAGCTGGCGTGCCAGCGCAGGGATTGCAAACGCGAAGCCAGACGCATCAACACAATGCGCAAGTCGGCCGCCATGGCCAGCAGCATCTTGCGCTGCATTTCCTTCTGGTCGCCGCTCGCTACGGACGCATCGCTGGATTGGCCCGCCAGGTGGCCCAGACGCAGCAGCGCGCGCGTGCCCTGCACCAACGACACTACCTCGGCGCCGAAGGCCTTCAGCAGAGGATCTTGCCTGGCATGGGCCGCCGACGACGCATCGGCCGGTAAAACCGTAAGCAGCGCGCTGGCACGGGTCACCGCGTCGGTACCCATCTCGGAAAGCAAACGCACTACAGCCGCACTATGTTCGGCCAAGGGCTCGCCGGTACTGGCCTGCAACCCCTTGAGCGGCGCTCGCGCCCACGCCACAGCCCGCTCGATCAACGCGCGTCCGGACTCATCCAGATCGGCGCCGACCTGCTCACTCCAGCCCGAGTCAAAGGGTGGTGTATCGTCAGCAAAAGAGGCAGTCATAGACATAACAGGTACTGCGCACAACCAGAAAACCCAGGAAGATCGTTCGTCATCCGCGGCGAACGACGAACGATCCGATCAACTACAGCGCCGCGGTCACCACAATTTCAACTTTGTAGTCAGGGGTTGCCAGACGCGCCTCGACAGTCGCCCGCGCGGGGGTATGCCCGGCCGGCACCCAGGCATCCCAAGCCTTGTTCATCTCGGCGAATTCGGCAATATTGGCCACAAAAATCTGCGCCCGCAAAATGCGTGTCTTGTCGGTGCCTGCGTCAGCCAGCAAGCGATCAATCGTTGCCAGAATTTGCCGGGTCTGCCCCTGCGCATCCTGCGTGTGATCATCGGCCACCTGCCCGGCCAGATAGGCAATTCCGTTGAAAATAGTCATGTCCGACATGCGTTTGCCGACATTTACGCGTTTGATATCACTCATTGTGCACTCCGTTATAGGTTAAAAAAACTGAATCACGCGGGGGGCAGTTTAAACACTTGCCGCAAATAGGCCAGGTAAGCGGCATCGTCGCACATGGTTTTTTCCGGTGCATCGGATACCTTCGCTACAGGTTGATCGTTGCAACGAACCATCTTCATGACAATCTGCAAGGGCTCGTGCCCCAGATCATTGGTCAGGTTGGTACCGATCCCGAACGACACCTTGCAACGCCCGGCAAAACGGCGCGCCAGCTCGATCGCTCGAGGAATAGTCAGGCTGTCGGAGAAAACCAGGGTCTTGGTGCGCGGATCGGCCCGATTCGCCGCATAGTGGGCCAGCAACCGTTCGCCCCATACGAAAGGATCGCCCGAATCGTGGCGCGCGCCATCGAAAAGCTTGCAAAAATACATATCAAAATCGCGCAAAAACGCATCCATGCCATAAACATCGGACAGCGCAATACCCAGATCGCCACGATACTCCTTAGCCCATATTTCCAGGGCAAAGACCTGCGAGTCGCGCAACCTGGGCCCCAGCGCCTGGCAGGCCTGCAGATACTCATGTCCCATCGTGCCCAGCGGCGTCACGCCGTGGAGCATCGCCAACCAGACATTGCTGGTACCGGCAAAATTCGGACCCATCTGCCGTCTCATGGTGGTCATGACTTCTTCGTGCCACTTCTTGGAGAAGCGGCGACGGGTACCGTATTCGGCTACCCGGAACTCGGCCATCGCCGGATCATCGGTCACCAAATGCATCTTGGACTGCAGGCGTTTGCGTCCTTCAACCCAGTCGGGCTCCCGGCATTCGTTACGAAAATACACCTCGTTGACAATCGCCAGAACAGGTATCTCGAACAATATCGTATGCAGCCACGGCCCTTTGACGCAGATATCAATCTCGCCAGGCACGGCGCTCTCGGTTACCACAATGCATTTCTCGGGCAAATGGAATAGCCCAAGGAAATCCACAAAATCGCTCTTGATAAAACGCAACCCACGCAGATATTTTTGTTCTTCATCGGTAAAGCGAAGCTGGCACAAGCCATGTATTTCGGCGCGGATTTCATCCAGATAGATCGCAAGATTAATGCCTGGATTGCGGCATTTATAACGATACTCGACCTGAGCAGCCGGAAAGTGATGCAACACCACCTGCATCATTGAAAACTTGTAGAGATCGGTGTCGAGTAACGAGGTGATTATCATCAGAAGGCAAGAATCGTTTTAGCTACCATAGCACACCACAACCCGCCCGTACCGCGCGACGGGTACGTTTTGTAGCGGCAGCCCTTGTGGGTGCCATTTTTGTTATTGGCACTCACAGGTTCTTAAACCGCGGCAACGCCGGCTCAGCCAGGCGCACTCACCTCGTCCGGTCCTGGCGTTGCCAGGACTGCCTGCGTCAAGCATCTGGATTGGGGCGGTCGCAAACTCACAACATGACCCGTCCACTGGACGGGTCAAAACTGTTGTTCAAACAGTGCTCCCTTGCCTCCCCAATCCAGATGCTTGACGCCGCGGACTCAAATTCGCCGCCTGGCTGAGCCGGCGTTGCCGCTCGGGCTGGTTTGAATGACGGGGATTGGTCGGTTTGCGCGACCGCCCCAAAGCCAGCCTGCGCGCGGGAAGTTCTGGCGCAACCAGAACCGTGCACGTCAGAGCCCGGCCCGCCTTGAACGACCACGACGCGGGGAAAGAAGGTTTTATCCACGATGGCGTAATGGGGAAGATGGCAGTCACAAGGGCTGCCGCTACAAAAACCAATGACCAGCAACCAGTGACGACAAACCCAAAGACCAGCCGCCCGGACTGGTCAATCCGCGCTGCACTTCGCTAATTGGGTAAAATTGTTCTGTAGCGCAATACGTTCACATTGCAAAGATAGAAGCGAGAGCCTTGAATGACCCATGTCGTCACCGAAAACTGTATTAAATGCAAATTCACCGACTGCGTCGACGTGTGCCCGGTAGACTGCTTTCGCGAGGGTCCCAATTATTTGATGATAGACCCCGACGAATGCATAGACTGTGCCGTCTGCGTACCCGAGTGCCCGGCCAATGCCATCTTCGCCGAAGAAGACGTACCCCAGGATCAGTTGGATTTCATCCAGATGAACGCCGACCTGTCGCCCGGCCTGCCCACTATCAATCGTTCCAAAAAACCGCCCGAAGACGCCGACCAATGGAACGGCGTCGAAGGCAAATTGAAGTATCTCGAACGTTGACTTCAGCACTCTGGTGGCGCGGAAAAGCCATTAATGTTGCAACGCCGCAACACAGGGATTTATCTAATCGCCCATTCGCACACGACCTCTTCCGAGGGGCCTCCATATCAGAAAACTACTGGCAATCCCCTCGTTTTTGTGATTAGCTAATAACCACATGGCCTTTGTGACCTCATTTCGAGGCGGCCAGATTCTGTTGCCAGACTGGGGCCGTTTCGGCTCAAGCCTTCGCATCAGGCAGTAGCAAAAACAAAATTCGCGAGAGGGGCTTTATTCATGTCCATGCTGTATCAGCTGCACGAGCTTCAACGCTCCATTCTGACGCCATTGGCTGCCTTCACCAGCACCGGTTCGCAACTTTTCTCACATCCGTACAGCCCCTTTGCCTATATGCCGCTATCGCGCCAGCTTGCTGCAAGCTACGAGTTCGTGCACCGTTTAGGCAAAGATTACGAGAAACCCCTATGGGATATCGACTCGACGCGAATCGCGAATCGAACCGTACCCATAACTATCCATACCGCGATCACCAAGCCGTTTTGCCACCTGGTGCACTTCCAGCGCCAGCTCCCCGCCAAAACCAGACCAGACCCAACCGTCCTGCTCGTGGCTCCGCTTTCAGGACACCATTCCACGCTGCTGCGCGACACCGTGCGGGCGCTGTTGCCCGAGCACAATGTGTACATTACCGATTGGGTCGACGCCCGTATGGTGCCTGCAACAGCGGGTCCCTTCCACCTGAACGACTACGTCAAATACGTGCAAGAGTTCATCCGCTTCCTGGGCCCCGACGTTCACGTCATTTCAGTTTGCCAGCCCACGGTACCCGTCCTGGCCGCGATCTCGCTTATGGCCAGCAGCAAAGACCCTAGCCTGCCGCGCAGCATGATCATGATGGGAGGCCCCATCGACCCGCGCCAATCGCCCACACAGGTCAACCGTCTGGCCACCACCCATCCTTATTCATGGTTCGAGGATAATCTGATTCAACGCGTGCCCACCCGCTTCCCGGGTTCCGGACGGCTGGTCTATCCCGGATTCCTGCAGCATGCCGGGTTCATGGCCATGAACCCGGATCGGCATCTGCGCTCGCATTACGAGTTTTACCAACATCTGGTCAAAGGCGACGACAGCGACGCCGAGGCGCACCGCCGTTTTTACGACGAATACAACGCCGTCATGGATATGCCGGCCGAGTTTTATCTTGACACCATCAAATCCGTTTTCCAGGAACATCTGCTGCCATCGGGCACCTGGCAAATCGACGGCCAGCGGGTCAACCCGGCCGACATCAGCACCGTGGCCTTGCTGACCATTGAAGGCGAGCTCGACGATATTTCGGGCCTGGGGCAAACGCGTGCGGCGCAAACGCTGTGCCACGGCATCAGCCGCGATCGCAAGCAACACTACACGGCCCCAGGCTGCGGCCACTACGGTATTTTCTCGGGAAGCCGCTGGCGCGAAACGATATGTCCTAAAATAGCAGCATTCATACGCCAATCGGCGTAGCCGTTTGCGCTTGGCTTCGCACCCGTTCAGGAGCCTTTCGCGGCTCCTGATTTCATTTTATGCCCGCATCGCAACTCACCGACCGTATCGACGCCCTTCTGCCGCAAACGCAATGCACCAAGTGCGGCTACGATGCCTGTCGCCCGTATGCCGAGGCGATGGCGCAAAGCCACGAAGCCATTAATCGATGCCCACCGGGCGGCGCAGCGGGCATCGCGGCACTGGCGGCGCTGCTCGATCGGCCCATCGCCCTACTCGACCCCGATTGCGGCGCACATCAACCGCTACAGGTGGCGACCATAGACGAAGCCCATTGCATAGGCTGCACATTATGCATTCAGGCTTGTCCGGTCGATGCCATCGTCGGCGCTAACAAGCAGATGCATACAGTCATTGCCGATCTGTGCACCGGTTGCGACCTGTGCGTGGCGCCGTGCCCGGTAGACTGCATCACCATGGTCGCAGCAGACCACGATTGGACGCCCGCGCTCGCCCAAGCGGCCCGCACCCACTATCAGCAACGCCAATCCCGCCTGCTCGCACGGCACCACGAAAACTCGACGCTCGCCGCCAGAACGCTGGCCAACAAGGCCGAGCTTGCAAGCGCCGCGCAAAACGACACTCCCGCCAAACAGCAGCTCATCGCTGACGTACTGACCCGCGCCCGCGCGCGCCGCAACAAGGTCGCCCCATGAGCACCGCGCCATGAGCACCGCGCCATGAGCATCGCGCTATGAACGCCGCCAAGCGCGCTGAAATTTTCGCCCGTCTGCAGGCAGCCAATCCGCAACCCACGACCGAGTTGCGCTACGACACTACGTTTCAGTTGTTGATTGCAGTCATGCTCTCGGCACAAGCCACCGACAGATCGGTGAATCTGGCTACGCAACGTTTTTTCCCTGATCACGGGACTCCCGCCGGCTTGCTGGCGTTAGGACAAGAGGCACTAAGTGAACAGATCAAAACGATAGGTCTATACCGGACCAAGGCGGGCAATGTCATCAAAACCTGCCACATCCTGCTGGCACAGCATGGCGGTGAGGTCCCTCATGATCGCGCCGCACTCGAAGCCCTGCCCGGAGTAGGGCGCAAAACCGCCAACGTCATACTCAACACTGCTTTCGGTGAACCGACCATTGCCGTCGATACCCATATTTTCCGGGTCGCCAACCGAACCGGCCTGGCATCAGGCAAAAATGTGCTGCAGGTTGAACTCAAATTGCAGCGGGTCGTGCCGCCAGCGTATCTTGTAAACGCCCACCATTGGCTGATTTTGCACGGTCGCTATATTTGCACCGCTCGCAAGCCGAAGTGCCCACAATGCGCCATTGCCGACTTGTGTGAATACAAAAACAAAACACCTGCTTAAGGGTTTTCCATAGGCCTATGTAAAACCCGCATAGCGTTTTGCCTGAGGCCGTCGCATACTAGCAGAATCTAAAAACGGCTTTCAAACAAATTGGCGCGCATGAGCGAATACATTCTAGAAACCAAAAACCTGGTCAAAGAATTCCGGGGCTTTGTCGCCGTAAGCGACGTTAACCTGCAAGTAAAGCGCGGTCATATCCACGCGCTTATTGGACCCAATGGCGCAGGCAAAACCACGTGTTTTAACTTGCTAACCAAATTTCTTACGCCTACGTCGGGCAAAATCTTCTTCTCCGACACCGAAATCACGCACGAGCATCCCGCCCAGATCGCACGCCGCGGCATCATTCGCTCGTTCCAAATCTCGGCCGTATTTCCACAGCTTACCTTGCTTGAAAACGTACGCATCGGCTTGCAGCGCAGCACCGGCCTGTCCTTTCACTTCTGGCGCAGCGACCGCACGCTTGATCGCTTGAACGACCAGGCGACAGCGTTGCTCGAACTGGTCGACCTGGCCCAATACGCCAACGAACAAACTGTCAACCTGCCCTATGGCCGCAAACGGGCGCTCGAAATCGCCACCACCCTAGCCATGGAACCCGAGCTCATGCTGCTCGACGAGCCCACCCAGGGAATGGGCCACGAAGATGTCGACCGTGTCACGCAACTTATCAAAAAAGTCAGCGCCGGACGCTCCATCCTTATGGTCGAACACAATATGAATGTCGTCGCGTCCATCGCCGATAAAATCACCGTGCTGGCGCGTGGTGCAGTGCTGGCCGAAGGCAGCTATCAAGAGGTCTCGCACGATGCCGCCGTCATGCAGGCCTATATGGGCACGACCGCGGGCGAACTCGAAGGAGCCCACGCATGAGCACCCACGCGCTCGAAATTTCCGACCTCCAGGCGTGGTACGGAGAGTCCCACGTTCTGCATGGCGTGAACCTTACCGTGGCCCACGGCGAAGTCGTCACTCTGCTGGGGCGTAACGGCTCGGGGCGTACAACCACGCTACGCGCCATGCTTGGCCTGACCGGCTCGCGCGAAGGCTCCATCCGTATCCACGGCGTAGAGTCCATCCATTTGCCCACTTATAAAATTGCGCACCTGGGTATCGGCTACTGCCCCGAAGAACGCGGTATTTTCGCCGGCCTTTCCTGCGAAGAAAATCTGCTGTTGCCGCCTACGGTCGGAGATACACTGGGCGGCGGCATGTCGCTGACCGAGATCTACGACATGTTTCCCAACCTGCAAGAGCGCAAGCATTCTGCCGGCACGCGGCTTTCGGGCGGCGAACAGCAAATGCTGGCCGTCGCCCGCATTCTGCGCACTGGCGCCAATATGCTGCTGCTCGACGAAATTTCCGAAGGGCTCGCGCCTGTCATTGTGCAAGCGCTCGCGCGCATGATCACAACCCTCAAGGCAAAAGGCTATACCATTATCATGGTAGAACAAAACTTCCGTTTTGCGGCACCCCTGGCCGACCGCTTCTACGTGATGGAGCACGGCCAGATCGTGGAACAATTTAGCGCGGCTGAATTACCAGCCAAGCAAGAAGTGCTTAATACGCTACTCGGCGTTTAAACACCTATTTCTGCCGGAGCACCCGGTAAATCACAACAAGGAGAGCCATTAATGAAACTGCGCACACTATCCGCAGCACTCGCCGTAGCCGGACTAAGCATTACCGGGTTAAGTCACGCTGCGGGCATTTCCGACAACGTAATACGCATCGGCTTTATTACCGATATGTCGGGCGTTTATTCCGACATCGACGGCAAAGCCGGCGTCGATGCCATACGCATGGCCATCGCCGATGCCGGCGGCCAGATCGACGGCAAAAAAATCGAGCTGCTGGTCGCCGACCACCAGAACAAAGCTGACGTGGGCTCGGCGCGTGCACGTCAATGGTTCGACGAACAACATCTCGACATGCTCGTGGGCGGTACCAACTCTGGCGTGAATCTGGCCATGTCTGCCGTGGCTGCCGAAAAACACAAACCCATGTTCGCTGTCGGGCCGGGCTCGTCCAACCTGACCAACTCGGCCTGCACACCCTACACCATCCACTATGGCTACGATACGGTCGCGCTGGCGCGCGGCACAGCACCTACCATGGTCAAACAGGGCGGCAAGACCTGGTATTTCCTGACCGCCGACTACGCCTTTGGCCACTCTCTGCAACGTGACGCCACCAAGGTCATCAATGAGGCGGGCGGCAAGGTTGTGGGCAGCGTCGACGTGCCGCTTGGAGCCACCGACTTCTCCTCATTCCTGCTTCAGGCCCAAGCATCCAAAGCAAAAGTCCTGGCGCTTGCCAATGCTGGCGGCGACTTCGTCAATTCGGTCAAGGCCGCCAAAGAATTCGGCATCACCAAAACCATGAAACTGGCCGGCTTGCTGGTGTTCATCAACGATATCCATGCCTTGGGCCTGGAAGCGACTCAGGGTCTGTACCTGACCAGCGCCTGGTACTGGAATAAAGACGATGCGTCACGCAAGTGGGCCAAGCGTTTCTTCGCCCAGGAAAAACGCATGCCTTCTTACTTGCAGGCAGGCGATTATTCCGCCGTGGCGTTTTACCTGAAAGCCGTCAAGGCCACTGGTACCGACGATGCCGACACCATCATGAAATGGGTCAAATCGCATAAAGTCAACGACTTCTTCGCCGGCAGCAACGGCTACGTACGCAAAGATGGCGCGCTGATTCACGACATGTATTTAATGCAAGTCAAAACGCCGGCCGAATCCAAAGAACCCTGGGATTACTTCAAGCTGGTTAAAGTCTTGCCCGGCAAAGATGTCTATAATTCACTGGCCCAGTCAACCTGCAAGCTCATTAATAAATAAAACCTTGCTGTAAAAGATCTGCAACCTGCCGGAGCGGTTGCGGGTCTTTTATTACCTGAAGCGCACTACATTTTGTCATGGATTTTCAAGAAATATGACTGAAATATTCGGCATGCCCATCCAAGCACTGATGGGTCAGTTATTGCTGGGCTTGGTGAACGGCTCGTTCTATGCAGTACTTTCCCTGGGTCTCGCAGTCATATTTGGTCTGCTTAACGTCATCAACTTTGCGCACGGCGCCTTCTACATGCTGGGCGCATTTGCCGCGTGGATGGGCCTGCAATATTTTGGGCTCAATTACTGGGCGATGCTGATCCTGTCGCCCGTGGTGGTTGGTATTTTCGGCATAATCTGCGAACGCCTGCTCCTGCGGCACCTGTATAAGCTCGATCCCTTGTACGGCCTTTTGCTGACCTTCGGCATGGTCTTGCTCATCGAAGGCCTGTTTCGCAGCCTCTACGGCGTATCCGGGCAACCCTACAATGCGCCGGCCCTATTGCAAGGCGCCGTGAACCTCGGTTTCATGTACTTGCCCATTTATCGCGGCTGGGTCGTCGTCGCCTCGCTGATCGTTTGTTTTTCCACCTGGTTCCTTATCGAAAAGACCCGCTTGGGCGCCCTGCTGCGGGCCGGAACCGAAAACCCGAAACTGGTGGAAGCCTTTGGCGTGAATGTTCCGCTGATGATCACACTCACGTTCGGGTTCGGCGTGGGCCTGGCTGGTTTCGCCGGGGTGCTGGCCGCGCCTATCCTGCAAGTGTCGCCACTCATGGGATCGAACCTGATCATCGTAGTATTTGCCGTGGTGGTCATCGGCGGCATGGGGTCCATACTGGGTTCTATCGTTACAGGCCTGGCGTTGGGCGTCATTGAAGGCCTCACCAAAGTGTTCTGGCCGCAAGCCTCGACTACCGTTGTATTTATCATCATGGTCATCGTTTTGTTGGTGCGCCCAGCCGGCTTATTCGGGAAAGAAAAATGAAGCGTCAACTCATCGGCTACCTGCTGGCAGTCATTATTCTGGCACTGCTGCCCGCAATGGGCGCGTACCCCATTTTCATCATGAACGTGATGTGTTACGCGCTGTTCGCGTGTGCATTCAACCTGCTCATTGGCTACACCGGCCTGCTATCCTTCGGCCACGCGGCTTTCCTGGGGGGCGCAGCCTACGCCACGGGACAGGCTCTGGCGGTATGGGGCTGGCCCACCGTCGGCGGCTTGCTGTTTGGCACGGTCGTGGCCGCCATCATGGGTTTGGTCATGGGCGTGCTGGCCATTCGCCGCAGCGGCATCTACTTCGCCATGATTACGCTGGCAATGGCGCAGATGGTCTTCTTCTTCTTTCTTCAAGCGCACTTCACCGGCGGCGAAGATGGCTTGCAAGGCATCCCGCGCGGCTATCTGTTCGGCCTGGACCTGAGCAAGGATCTGAATCTTTATTATCTCGTCCTGGCCATTTTCGTTCTGGGTTATGCCCTGATCTGGCGCACCATCAACTCGCCGTTTGGCCAGGTTCTGAAAGCCATACGGGAAAACGAGCCGCGCGCCATCTCGCTGGGCTACAACGTTGATAATTTCAAGTTGCTGGCCTTCGTTCTGTCCGCTACGCTGGCCGGTCTGGCCGGCGCCACAAAAGCCCTGGTGTTCGTCTCCGCCACGCTCTCGGATGCCACCTGGCAAATGTCCGGCCTGGTCATCCTGATGACCCTGATAGGCGGCCTGGGCACGCTTACCGGCCCGGTTGTCGGCGCGTTCATTGTGGTGCTGCTCGAAAACAAAGTAGGTGAGCTAGGCCGCTTTCTGGCACAAGCCACCGGCTTTACCGGCTTCCGCGTGCTGGGTGAATCGGTCACTATCGTTATCGGACTGATCTTCATCATCTGCGTCATGGCCTTCCGCCGCGGCATAGTAGGCGAAATCCTTCATTATTTCCGGCCTAGAAAAGCCAACGCGACGTTGTAGACGCGCCCCGTAAGCCCCCCCTCGTGGGTGGCAATTCGACGCCTCATACTACATTAATCCCGGCTAGGGCATTTTCGGTTGACGTGCTTACGGAACGGAACGCGTTTCGAACGCTTTTTCTTGGGGCCGTTTAGGCGTTTTAGGTGGGGTAATTCTATTAACACGCCGCAGGGCGAGGGGTGGGTAGCGTCCGGTCCGTCCAGCGGTCGTGGCGCTCACGCGCCCCGACTGCCCGGGTCTGCCCAGATCCCATAGACGGCGTATTCAGATACCCAAACGTCCAGCCAAAAGATGGCCAAGAACCCGCGGTCGGCGCCAGTTATGGAAGCCGATAAAAGTGATGTCAACGCGTTGTTGTTGAACTGTTTGGCACCCACAAGGGGTGCCGCTACAAAACCGGCGACACAGCCTCGGCAGCTGCCGGCTTCTTATCCGCGCGGCCCAGACCCAGGTAGCTTTCGATGACGCGGGGGTTTCCTATCAGCGCGGCGGAAGGGCCTTCAAGCACCACCTCGCCGGTCTCCAGGACATAACCGTAATCGGCTACCTGCAAGGCTGCACGGGCGTTTTGCTCAACCAGCAAGATAGAGACTCCGATGCGCCGCAAGCGGGAAATAATCTGGAAAATTTCTCGCACGATACGCGGTGCCAGCCCCAGGCTGGGCTCGTCGAGCATCAGCAACTGCGGCTGGGCCATCAGCGCGCGCCCCACCGCCAGCATTTGCCGCTCGCCACCCGACAAAGTGCCCGCCTCCTGCATCCGGCGTTCGCGCAGGCGCGGGAACAAATCATAAACTTCGTCGATCTTCGCCCTCCAGCCGGATACTCCAGCACGATAAAGCCTGAACCCGCCCAAGAGCAAATTATCTTCCACCGACATGCTGCCAAACAGTTCGCGCCGCTCAGGCACCAGCGACATGCCGCCCCCCACACGTCGCTCCACCTGCCACGAACCCACCTCGGATCCCAGGTATTGAATTGAACCCGTGCAATGCCCCGTTAACGGCAGCGAACCCATAATTGAATTGAGCAAGGTCGATTTGCCTGCGCCATTGCCGCCAATGACCGTCACGATACTGCCGCGAGCCACACGAATGCGAGCTCCCGCAATAGCCGTGACCTTGCCGTATTTGGCCGACAGATCCGCAACCTGCAACACCATATTGTCAGACGGGTTCATACTGCCGCTCCCGCCAGGGGCGCGCCCACCGGATCATCGAGATCAAGATCATCATCAATGCCGCCCAGGTAAGCTTCGAGCACAGCCGGATTCTGCTGCACCTCAGCCGGCAGGCCTTCGGCCAGCTTGATGCCGAAATCCATCACCACCAGGTGATCGGTCAAGTTCATGACAAAATCCATATCGTGCTCCACCAGCAAAATGCTCATACCCTCGCTGCGCAGCTGATCGAGCACCTCGGCCAGTTCCTGCTTCTCCTTATAGCGCAAACCTGCAGCCGGTTCGTCAAGCAGCAAAAGCACGGGGTCGGCCGCCAGCGCGCGTGCAATTTCAAGAATACGCTGCTGCCCCAACGCCAGATTGCCAGCCTGTTCGTATAGATAATCGCCCAGCCCGACGCGCTGCAATTGCGTAGCTGCCTCGTGCAGCAGCGCCGCTTCGCCACGACGCTCGATGTGCATTACCGAGGCCAGCACGCCGATTTGGCTGCGCAGATGCGCGCCCAAAGCCACGTTTTCGAGCACCGTCATGGTGGGCAATATCTGTACGTGCTGGAAAGTACGCCCGACGCCCAATCGGGCAATTTCGCGCGACAGCAGATGATCGATACGGCCTCCCAGAAAACTGACCTTGCCGGCCGTCAGCGGCAAGACGCCGGTAATCAAGTTAAAGGTTGTGCTCTTGCCCGCGCCGTTAGGCCCGATCAGGCCCATGATCTCGCCCGCGCGCAGTGCGAAGCTGATGTCATTGACGGCGACCAGGCCACCAAACTCCTTGCGCACCCCCTCGATTTCAAGCACCAAAGAGCCTCTTTCAGGCCGGGCGCGCTGCGCGAGCGGCTGCCCGGCGGGTGGCGCAACCCTGCGCCGCGACAGCGCCTTGCCCGTCAGCGCGCCCCACCATGAGGCCAGCACCGGCCAGACACCATTGCGGGCATGCTGCAATACCAGAATCATCAGCACACCGAAAACGATCAGCTCAAAATTAGCGCTGGTGTTGAGCAGCCGCGGCAATACGTTCTGGATCTGATCTTTAAGCGTGAGAATCAAGCCCGACCCCAGCACGGCACCCCATACGCTGCCGGCTCCGCCCACAACCGCCATGAACAGATATTCGATACCATAATTCAGGCCAAACGGGCTGGGGCTGACGGCCCGTTGCATATGCGCGTACAGCCATCCCGACACACTGGCCAGCAGCGCCGCGTAGACAAAGATAATCACCTTGTACGATGCCATATTGATGCCGAACGACTCGGCCATCCCACCTCCGCTTCGAAGCGCACGAATGGCGCGGCCGGGCCGTGAATCGAGCAAATTGCGGGTGGCCCACATAGCCAACAGAAGAATCACCCATATCAGGTAATAAAGATGCCGGCCATTTTCCAGCGAAATGCCCAGGAAATGGATCGGAGCGATGCCGGCTATGCCATCGTACTGTCCCAAAAATTCCAGATTGCCGAACAGGTAATACAGCGACAGGCTCCAGGCAATTGTGCCCAAAGGAAGATAATGACCTGAAAGCCGCATGGTAATCACACCCAGCACATAGGCCACCAGAAAGGTCAAAACCAGTCCGACAATAAGCGTCAGCCAGGGCGACAGCCCCAGCGCCGTGGACATCCATGCCGTGGTGTAAGCGCCTATTCCTACAAACGCGGCCTGACCAAACGAGGTCAGGCCGCCCACACCCGTCAAGAGCACCAGCCCCAACACTACCAGACTGGCCAGGCCAATATAGTTGAGCTGAGTAATCCAGAATTCAGGGGTGCCCGACAAAATCGGCAAAATCGCCAATATCAGCAAAACCACGAACAGCGCAAGCCGGTTCATCATGGCCTTATTCCTCTTCATCAACGTGGTGTGCGCTAAACGAGCGCCACATCAGCACGGGAATAATCAGCGTGAACACAAAAACCTCTTTGTAGGCACTGGCCCAGAATGACGAAAATGATTCGAGAATTCCCACGAACAAGGCACCCGCCGCCGCCATCGGATAGCTGACCATTCCGCCAAAAATGGCCGCCACAAAACCTTTCAGCCCGATAATGAACCCGGTGTCGTAGTAAATCGTGGTGACCGGCGCAATAAGCATGCCCGATAAAGCCCCGATCGCGGCGGCCAGCGTAAAGGTAAGGCTGCCCGACATATTGGTGCTGATGCCCACCAGGCGGGCACCACGGCGGTTCACGGCTGTTGCGCGCAGCGCCCGGCCATACAGGGTTTTGCCAAAAAACAGCCATAAAGCCACAATCAGCACCACACAAGTGCCCAGTACGAAAAAAGTTTGCGCCGACCAGGTCACGGCGCCCAAGTGCACATCGCCGCCAAGAAAAGGCGGCGTGCGCCAGCCTTCGGGGCCGAAGAAAACCAACGCCAGTCCTGTCATGGCGAAATGAACCGCAACCGCAATGATCAACAGCACCAGCACGCTGGCCTCGGCTATCGGCTGAAACACCAGGCGATATATCATCGGGCCCAGGGGTACCACCAGCATCATGGCAAAAATCACATTGACCCACAGCGGTGTGGTAGGGCTGGCAACAAAGGGCGCTATGAAATACAGAGCCAGCGGCAGTGCCACCGCCCAGAGCAAAGTTTTAGGCACGCTCGCCCAGTCGTGGCTGCGCCAGGCGGCGACAAGCTCCACGACGAAGGTCAGAACACCTATGATCAACAGCAGATTCACGGTGCCAGGCACCTTGCCGTTAACCAGAAAGGCCAGCGTCAGGGCTCCAAAGGCCACAAACTCGCCCTGCGGGATGAAGATGACGCGTGTCACCACAAACACCAGCACCAGTGCCAGCGCCAGCAGACCATAAATCGCGCCGTTCACCACGCCGTCCTGCAACAGGATCAGTACTATAGTTGAATCCATCTAGCAAAACACCATCGATCAGAGTCCAGGAAAAACACGCGTCGCGTGCATCAAAATTGATGACAATAAATACCGGCCTCGGGGGCCGGCATTCGTAGACCGAAAGCAGCCGGCGCCGCGGCCGGCCTGTGCTGCAACATGTCACAGATCAGGCTGATAGGTCCACTTGCCGTTAACCACTTTCACCATGACACGGGCGCGCTTGTCGAAGCCCGCGTGATCGGTAGGGCTCATATTGAACACGCCCTGCGATGCGGCCAGGTTCTTGATTTTCTCGAGGGAGTCGCGCAAGGCCGCACGGAATTCAGGCGTACCCGGCTTGGCTCCGGTCTTGAGCGCACCCGGAATTGCGGCAGCGATCAAATGGCCGGCATCCCACATATGGCCGCCAAAGGTGTTCATCGTGCCAGCACCGTATTTCGCGTTGTAAAGGTGTTCGTAGGCGAGTGCGCTTTTCTTGACCGGATTGCTGTCAGGCAACTGATCGGCCACCAGTAACGGGCCGGCGGGAAGAATCATGCCTTCGCAATCTTTACCGCAAACGCGCAACACGTCGTTATTGGCGGCGCCGTGCGTTTGATAAATAATGCCTTTGTAGCCGCGGCTTTTCAGTTCACGCTGGGGCAACGCGGAAGGAGTGCCTGCACCCGCGATCAGAATGGCATCGGGCTTGCCTGCCATCAGCTTCAAAACCTGGCCGGTCACACTGGTATCGGAACGGCCATATTTTTCGGCATCCGTCATCTTGATGCCCTTGGCCTTGGCTTCAGCCTTCATCACATTGAGCCAGCCCTCGCCGTAAGCGTCCGAAAACCCAATAAAACCCAGGCTCTTGACATGCTGCTTGACCATGGCATCACCCAAAGCCGAAGCCATCAACTGATCGTTTTGCGGCGTCTTGAAAACCCATTTGCGGGCGCCCTCTTGGGGTTCGACAATTTTGGCGCTCGCCGCTACGCTTATCAATGGCGTTTTGGTTTCACCCGCCACATCGACCATGGCCAGGGAACTGGGCGTCACGGACGAACCAATCACTACGTCGACCTTGTCATCGGTAATGAGTTTGCGCATGTTCTTCACGGCGCGTGTGGTGTCAGTGCCGTCATCGAGCACGATGTAGTCGATTTTCTGACCCGCGATTTCCGTCGGCAGCAAAGCCACGGTATTGCGCTCGGGAATACCCAAAGAGGCTGCCGGGCCGGTGCTGGAGACCGTAATCCCAACCTTGATCTGCGCCGAGCTGACTAAAGGCAAGGCAAGCGCCACCGCCCCGGCCAGGATCGAAAGCCGAAATGACTGACTGATATTCATCGTTATCTCCAGGTAAAACAGCGTGCGCGCGCGACGCCTATGTTTGGTCGTTTGGTATAAAAAATTATACAAAAATCTATGTTTACAGAAAATTAATGTATCACATCAAATGTGCCGGAAAAACCGATACTTGTCTATCAATGGTTTAAGCTTCCAGCAATTTTACGTCTAAACGGCTGATTATCGACAGAAACAGATACAAAGTCTTTAAGGGGATTCCCTGTATCGTGGCATCGAAAGCGTGTTGATCCGCCAAAAAGGCATTTCAGAAGCCCCCGCAACGGCCTCCGGCCGAAAATGCGGGCCATGAAATAACGGGGAACCATTCCGGTCTGTGAAAGTCGATTAACATAGGGGAATGGCACCCACAAGGGGTGCCGCTACAAAAAGGGTGCTGCTATCGAATAATACAATTCGACATGCCTTTCTCTCGTACTTGAAGCAGGAACTTGCCGTGAACACAATCACCAAAACCGATGCACAATGGCGCGCGGAACTTAGCCCAGAAGAGTATCAGGTGGCCCGTCTAAAAGGCACCGAGCGTCCGTTTGCCGGGCGCTACTGGAACTTCACAGAGCCCGGCATATACCGCTGTGTGGGCTGCGGCACCGCCTTGTTCGCATCCGACACGAAATTCGACGCGGGCTGCGGCTGGCCCAGCTACTTTGAAGCGATCAATCCGGCGAACGTACGCGAACAAACCGATAGCAGCCTGGGCATGGTGCGCACCGAAGTCATGTGCAACATCTGCGACTCCCATCTGGGACACGTATTTCCCGATGGCCCGCCACCTACCGGCCGCCGCTATTGCATCAACTCCGTATCTCTTAAGTTTGAACCTGCTGCATGAAAAAATTCCTGTTCGATCTGTTCCCGCTCATACTTTTTTTTGCAGCGTTCAAATTTGCCGACATCTACGTGGCCACGGCAGTTGCCATTATCGCCGCAGTGGCTCAATTCATCTGGCTCAAGCTCACAGGCAAAACGATCGAAGCGACGCACTGGATCAACCTGTCGGTCATCGTGATCTTCGGCGGCGCCACTCTGTTCTTCCACAACGATGTATTCATCAAATGGAAGCCGACGGTTTTATATTGGCTATTTGGCGGCATCCTGGTAGTAGGCAGGTGGGTCTTCAAACGCAACCTGATGCGCAAAGTGCTGGGTACGCAAATCCATATGCCCGAGGTTATCTGGGACAGGCTCAATCTGAGCTGGGCCGGGTTTTTCGCCGTCTCCGGGGCCTTGAACCTGTATGTGGCGTTTTCGGGCCGATTCACCGAGTCGCAATGGGTCAATTTCAAAGTATTCGGGCTCATGGCGCTGCTGCTTGTCTTTGCCATCGGCCAATCGATCTGGCTTAGCCGCTACATGAAAGACGAAATCGGTCAAGCCAAGGTCTTGACCAGCCCGGGGGAACCAAAGGAACCCAGTTAATGTCTATTGACCGTAAGGAACTGATACGGGAGCGCTTGTCCGCCTTGTCGCCCACACAACTCGACATCATCGATGAATCCCATCTGCACGCAGGGCACGAAGGCGCCAAAGGCGGGGCCGGCCATTACCGGGTTATTATTTCTTGCTCACAATTTAACGGCCTGGCACCGCTGGCTCGCCACCGGCTCGTGTATGATCGCTTGCACGATTTAATCCCCTACCCCATTCATGCCCTGGCAATTGTCGCCAGCGCAGTTAAATAAAGGAATTACATGAAACGAATCGCCGTATTAGCCGCAGCATGCGTTATTGCAGTCCCTGCCTTTGCGCAAAACATAGCCACCGTCAATGGCCAGGCCATTACACAAAAAAGCCTGGATCAGTTCGTCGCGCTTATGGTCAAGCAAGGCACCAAAGACACGCCCGAACTACGCGCCCAGGTCAAGCAGGAAATGATCAATCGTGCTGTAGCCATCCAGGCCGCCGAAAAAGCGGGTATCGATAAACAGGCCGATATAAAGCAGGAAATTGACCTCTCGCGCCAGAGCATATTGGTGCGCGCCCTGATGGCCGACTACCTTGCCAAGCACCCTGTCACCGATGCCAGTGTTCAATCCGAATACGACAAAATCAAAAACGAACAGGCCGGCCGGAAAGAATATAAGCTGCGCCATATCTTGGTCAAGGACGAGAAAACCGCCATCGATCTGACCGCTAAAATCAAAAGCAAGAAAATCAGCTTCAGCACTGCGGCCAAGCAAAAATCCATTGACCCGGGCAGTGGCAAGAATGGCGGCGAACTGGGTTGGGCGCCGGCCACCAATTACGTGCCCGAATTTGCGAAGGCCGTGGAAAGCCTGAAAAAAGGCCAGATGACCGACAAACCCGTGCAAACACAATTCGGCTGGCACATCATTCAGGTCGAAGACACACGCCCCGTGAAATTCCCCGAGCTCAAGGACGTAAAACCGCAAATTGAACAAATGCTGCGCCAGCAAACCTTGGCCAGTTATCAGCAAGAACTGCTGAAATCGGCAGTCATCAAGTAAAATTCCCCGCCAATGTAGCGGCAGCCCTTGTGGCTGCCATGTTCGAGTTTCCACAAACCTATGGCACCCACAAGGGGTGCCGCTACATGTGCAACAGGTACGTTTTTGTAGCGGCAGCCCTTGTGGCTGCCATTTTTTTGCAATGGCACCCCTTTCAGGCGCCAAGCCAACGCCAAACCTTTCAGGCGTCCAGCAAGGCCACTTTCAGGCGTCCAGCAGGGCCATCAACCCGGCTTCGTCGATCACGGCGACACCCAATTCCTGCGCTTTAGTCAGTTTGCTCCCCGCGTCGGCGCCCGCCACCACATAGCTGGTTTTTTTTGATACCGAAGCACTCACCTTCCCACCGGCGGCCAATATGCGTCGCGCCGCTTCGTCGCGCGACCAGTTGGGCAGGGAACCGGTGAGCACCAGCGTTTTGCCGTCAAGACGTTGCCCTGTGGGCTCATCTACGGCCAGCGCCTGGACTCCGGCCTGCGCCAGCGCATTGATAACCTCTCGGTTGTGCGGTTCGGCAAAAAACCGCGCAATGGAATGTGCCACGACGGGGCCCACGTCGCGCACCGCCAGCAAGCTGGCCTCATCGGCCGCCATAATGGCCTGCATCGAGCCGAAATGGCGCGCGGCATCGCGCGCAGTCGTCTCTCCTACATGACGTATCCCCAGCGCAAACAGCAAACGACTCAGCGCCGGCCGGCGCGCCTGATCAATCGCCTCGATCAGGTTCAGCGCCGACTTTCGGCCCATCCGGTCGTAATCGGCCAGCTCATCGGCGTTAAGCGCAAACAAATCGGCCAGGGACTTGATGCGGCCGCTATCGACCAATTGATCGACCAGCTTTTCGCCCAGGCCTTCGATGTCGAGCGCCTTGCGTCCGGCGGCATGCAAAATGCTTTGCTTGCGCTGGGCCGCGCAAAACAGGCCACCCGTGCAACGTGAGGCCGCTTCGTCCTCCAGGCGTTCGATGGCCGAATCGCAAACCGGACAGTTTTTAGGCATGATAAAAGGCGTTGTTCCAGGCGGGCGCTGTTCAAGCACCGGCCCCACCACCTCGGGTATCACATCACCCGCCCGCCGCACAATCACGGTGTCGCCCACCCGCACATCCTTGCGACGCACTTCATCTTCGTTATGCAAGGTCGCATTGGCGACCGTTACACCCCCCACAAACACGGGCTTCAATCGAGCCACAGGTGTTATCGCACCAGTGCGGCCGACCTGCACGTCGATGTCCAGTAAAAGAGTGGTCTCCTCCTGCGCCGGAAATTTATGGGCCAAGGCAAAGCGAGGAGCCCGCGCAACATACCCCAGCACTTCTTGCGCCGCAAGCGCATTGACCTTGTACACCACCCCATCGATATCGAAAGGCAGATCGGCGCGCCGGGCGCCCACATCACGATAAAACTCCAGCAAGCCTTCGGCGCCTTTCAGAACTCGCCTGGACTGATCCACCGGCAAGCCCATGCGTTCAAACCAGTCAAGCATCTGCGCATGCGTGGCGCATGGAGCGGCACGCACAGCCTCGTTGGGCAGGCCTGCCAGGCCGCTGCGGCCGGCACCCTCGATTTCGCCCCAGCTGTATGCGAAGAAACGCAAAGGCCGGGTGGCAGTGACGCCTGAGTCGAGTTGCCGCAGGCTGCCCGCGGCCGCGTTGCGTGGGTTCACAAAAATTTTCTCGCCACGCTCTTGCTGCGCCTGATTTAGTCGCTCGAAATCGCGCCGATTGATCAGCACCTCGCCGCGCACCTCGAGCACTTCGGGATATCCCCCTTTGAGCACCAGAGGAACCGAGCGAAGGGTACGAATATTGTGGGTCACATCTTCGCCCGTGCGCCCGTCGCCACGCGTAGCGGCCTGAACGAGCCGGCCCTGTTCATAGCGCAGGCTGATCGCCAGGCCATCGAACTTGAACTCTGCCTCGTACTCGGCCAGTTCACCTGCGCGCAGCAGGCCAGCCTCGAGCAGCGTATCGCACACACGCTTGTCAAACGCGCGGACATCTTCAGATTCGAACGCGTTGCTCAGCGACAGCATCGGCTGCGCATGCCGCACCGTTGCAAAGGCCGCCAGGGGCGCCGCACCCACCCGCTGCGACGGCGATTCAGGCACAAGCAGTTCCGGGAAGGCCCGCTCGATTTCAAGCAGCCTGGACATCAAACGGTCATACTGAGCATCCGAAACCACGGGATCATCGAGCACGTAGTAACAACGATTGTGCTCGGCAATTGACAAACGCAAGGCTGCAAGTTCTTGGCGTAGCGCCTCATCAGGACTCGAACCCGTCACGAAAATACCCTTAGCGTGCGCTCGGCTCCTGCAGGAAAACCGGCTTGTTCAAGTTTGCGGTAAAGTTCAAGCAATTGAGTATCGATAGCCTGGTCAGATCCTTCGGCGACTGGCCGGCCCTGATCATCGACCAGCACCGCATCAAGGCGGCCAGACAAATCGCGCCCAACGCTCACCATCCTGCTAAACGCTTGTTCATCGGCCGGGCTATTGGGCAAATCGAGCAGCAAATCGACGCGATCAACACCCGCAGATTGCACTTCGCCCGCGTGCACGCCGTCGAGCAATAATGTGAAGCGAGGTGTGCCGGATTCGGCCATCCACGCCAGTTGCGTTCCGTGGGCGAGGAACCCTGCGCTCTTGACCGCCTGAATCACTTCGGACACCGGCTTGGTGCCGCCCAGACGCAAGGCCAGCCCCACCTGGGCATCCAGGCCCGCACACAACTCATCCAACTGTTTGGCGCGAATCATGACCGACGCCTGCTCGGGCCCCTCGACCGAGCCTTCAAAGCGCTCGGCCAGGCTTTGGGCAATCGTCCACAAATGCGACCATTCGATATCCGTCAACGGCCCGCTGCGATTAGCCAGCAAGACCGCCAACTGCATGGACATATACGATTCATCGACGCGCAATTGAGCACGATGTCCGCCGCTCTCGGTTTCGGCGAAGATTCGCACCGGCTTGCTGCCCACCTTGTGTATGTCCTGAACCACCGCATGCAACTGATCGCTGGGTATCGCTTGATGGAAACCGATATCGATGACGACCTCACAGGTGGGATCGACTTCAACCGCGTCATCGGCGGGCGAGGCGTGATCCGCACCTTCCGCGCTATATAGCCCCAGCGCCGGCTCACGCCGCGCATTGGCGCTCTGTGCGCCACCCATCAGCGGGTCTTCCTGCGCCTCGGGAAAGTGTTCCTGCATTTTCTGCCGGATCCGACGATCCTGCCACCAATTGAAGATAAGCACGACCAGAATCAGCACTATGCCCAGGGAGATCAATCCGACTTGCAAATCACTCATAGTTAACCCCGTCGCATATAGCGGCACCCCTTGTGGGTGTCATGTTTGTCTCTATAAATACCGTCTGCCTGCCTGGATTATGGCACCCACAAGGGGTGTCGCTACAAATTTCACGGGTAAGTCTCTGGGCGACCTCCCCTGTGGGCGCTGCAACCTCCATACTTACGCCTCGGCCAATTGCAACGCCGACTCGATATCGACAGCGACAATTCGGGAAACGCCTTGCTCCTGCATGGTCACACCCACTAGTTGCTTGGCCATCTGCATGGCAATTTTATTGTGGGAAATAAATAAAAACTGGGTCTGTGCACTCATGTTGCTCACCAAATTGGCGTAGCGCTCGGTATTGGCGTCGTCGAGCGGCGCATCGACCTCGTCAAGCAAGCAAAACGGCGCCGGATTCAGCTTGAACAAGGCAAACACCAGCGCCGTGGCGGTCAGGGCCTTTTCGCCCCCCGACAGCAAATGAATGGTGCTGTTGCGCTTGCCCGGAGGCTGCGCCATGATCTGCACGCCCGCATCGAGGATTTCGTCACCTGTAATCGAAAGACTGGCCTCGCCGCCGCCAAACAGGCTGGGAAACAGCTCACCGAAATGCATGTTGACCGTATCAAAGGTTGCCTGCAACAGCGTGCGCGTTTCGCGATCAATTTTACGGATTGCATCTTCCAGCGTTTCCATCGCCGTCTGCAAATCCAGATATTGAGAATCCAGAAAGCCCTTGCGTTCGCGCGCAGCACTAAGCTCGTCGAGCGCCGCCAGATTGACCGAACCCAAACCCTCGATCTGTCGCGAAATCCGTTGCACCTCGGATTGCAGCCAGTTGGGGCGGCGCCACTCTTGGGGCCGGTCGGCCAGGGCGGCGCGCAATTGTTCGCGATCGGCCTCATGCGCATCGAGCTGCTCGGCAAACTGCACGACCGCGAGCCGCGCGGCCTGCTCTTGCAACTGCAATTCGGTAATGCGCGCGCGGCGTGGTTCCAGCAAGCGTTCCTGAGTAATCCGATCTTCGTCGGCAGCGCGCAACAAGGCGGCCAGATTATCCAGTTCAGTACGCGCCAGATTCAGGGCGTTTTCACGCTCTGCCCGCTGCTCCAGGGCCTCTTGCAAACCGGCTTGCGCGGCCGACGCGTCAAGTTCAAACAGCTCGCCCTGCAATCCTTCAAGCTCGTCTGTGCCGCGCCGCGCCTGTTCCGCCGCCAGTTGCAAATTGCGCGTCAGATCGGCAATGCGCCCCAGCAATGTGCGCTCGGCGAATTCAGACTCCTGCACGGCGCGCTCCATTTCTCGCAACTGCCCACGCGCTTGTTCGGCCTGGCGCGCCAATTCTTCACCGGAAATTTCCGCGTCGGAAAATACCGACTGATGCTCCCCCAGCTCGATATCCAGCGCTTCGAAACGCGCTTCCGCCTCTTCTTTGTTGGCGCGCACGGCCTCTTGTTGTGCCACAATTTCGGCCAGATCGTCACGCAGACGCGCGGTGCGCTCGCCGGACTGCTGCACCAACTGCTGCAGGCGGGAGTGCTCAAGCTGTATATCGTGCAGGTGCCGGGTGAGCTCGGCCACGCGCAATCGTGCCGCCGGCATGGCCTGCGAAACCTGCTGCCACGCCGTCTCGGCGCGCGCCACATCACCCAGAACCTGATCGGCAATCAACTGTCTGGCCTTGATTTCGCGCTGCAGGTTTTCAATTTCCCGCTGCCGCGCCAGCATGCCGGCCTGTTCCGAATCGGGCGCATAGAAACGCACGCTATGGCGATCTACAAGATGCCCAGCCTGCACCACATAAAGCGCTCCATCCGGCAAGGTGGCGCGCTGCGCCAACGAAGCGGCCAGATCCGCCGCCACATAAACGCCGCGCAGCCAGTCCGAGAGCAAAGCACGCAGATCGGGGTCGCTCATGCGCAATAAAGACGCCAAAGGCGTCAAACCCTGCGCCGCAGATGGGCCCGGCCCAGCCGCCGGCATCTGATAAAAGGCCAGGCGTGCCGGCGGTGCGTCGGCGACAAAGGCGCGTGCATTTTCAAGCTGGCGCACTTCCAGCGCAGTCATGCGTTCGCGCAATACCGCCTCAAGCGCCGTTTCCCAGCCCGATTCGATTTTCAGCTTCTGCCACAGGCGCCCCAGGCCGGATAGCTCGTGTTTGGCCAGCCAGGGCTCCAGAGCGCCCTTTCTCTGCACATCTTGCTGCAAGGCGTCGAGCGCCGTCAGTCGTGCTTCGAGCCGCGCCAAATTCTGGGCCTCTTGTGCGGAGGCCGCATGGGTGGCCCGGCGTTCATCGTCGAGCCGGGGCAGACGTTCTTCAATTTCCAGCAACTGCCCCTGCGACTCTTCCACCTGAGCGCCGACGATCTTGAGCTCGGCCGCCAATTGTTCAAGCCTGGCGGGATCGGGCGTATCCAGCTCGCGCATTTCCTGGGTCAGGCGTTCGTGACGCAACTCAAGCGCCTGCAGCTGGTGATCGGCATCGCGCTGCGTCTGCGCCGTCAGCGCCAGGTTCTGCTCGACTCGCGCCAGAGCGCTGCGCATGGCATCACGCGCGCCAGCCGCGTCACGCACCCGCGCTTCGATGTCGGGCAAATGCGCCTGCGCATCTTCGGCGCGGGCGCGGGCTTCTCCGATATGCTGCACGTTCGCCTCGATGGCGGCCTGCGCCTGGGCAATCTGCTCGGTGCAATGGGTTTGCTGATCGCCCCATTCCTGTATTTGCTGCTGCAACTGCGTGCGACGCAACTGCAAGCGATTGCGCGCATCCACGACATGCCTTATTTCCGCCTCAAGCCGGCTGACCTGGGCTCCTGCTTCAAACAGCAGGCCCTGCGCCGCATGCACCGCATCACCCGCCGCATAATGCGCCTGTCGGCGCGATTCGAGCGCCGACTCGCCTGCCCGCAAGCCGGCCAAAGCCTCATCCAGCTCGGCTTGGGCCTGGGCAATGGCCAGTTGTTTTTTTTGCTGGTCTTCGTCGGCGCTTTCTTCCCGCAACAACCAAAGGGCATGCTGCTTTTGCTCGCCGTCTTCCTGCAATTCGCGGTATTGCCGCGCCACTTCGGCTTGCGCGTCCAGTTTTTCCAGTTGCGAACCCAGTTCACGCAATATATCGTCCACACGAGCCAGGTTCTCGCGGGTATCGCCCAAACGGCTTTCAGTTTCACGGCGCCGTTCTTTGTAGCGCGATACGCCAGCCGCTTCTTCCAGAAAAACCCGCAACTCTTCGGGACGAGCCTCGATCAGCCGATTGATCATGCCCTGGCCAATAATGGCGTAGCCCCGCACACCCAGACCCGTACCCAGGAAAATATCGTGAATATCCCGGCGCCGCACCTGCTGACCATTGATCAGATAACTGCTGGCCCCGTCGCGCGTAAGCACCCGCCGGACGGCGATTTCCGCGTAGGGGCTCCATTGGCCCGCTGCACGCCCTTCGGAGTTATCGAACACCAGTTCGACCGAAGCGCGAGCGGCCGCTTTGCGATGGCTGGACCCGTTAAAGATAACGTCCTGCATCGACTCGCCGCGCAACTCCGACGCTTTGGACTCGCCCAGCACCCAGCGCACCGCATCGATGATATTGGATTTGCCGCAACCGTTCGGACCCACCACCCCCACCAACCGGCTAGGCGTGGGAATAACGGTCGGCTCGACAAAGGATTTAAAACCGGAAAGTTTTATCTGGGTCAAACGCACAATAGACGAGGTATAAAAAGAAACAGACAGATCCGCCGCGCATACAGCCATTGCGCGGCTGCGAAAAAAACCAGACCGGAGCCGTTAACCAAACGGGAGGTCAGTTTTCTATGACAGCTATGATAGCGCAGCCTCGTCGGCGCCCTGGCCTAAATAACGCAAAAATCGCCCGGGCCGCATAAAATTCCATATAAATCCAAGGCTGACGCTATACTCGCTAACAATTTTTGCAGTTCCCGTTACTAATCCGCTGAACGAGACATCCGATTGAAAAAAGGCTTTTATCTGGTCATGATAGCCCAGGCGCTATCGTCCGTTGCCGACAATGCATTGCTCATTGCGGCCATCGCGCTTATCAGCGACTTGCGAGGACCCGACTGGATGGCGCCCATGATGAAGTGGTGGTTCGCCCTGGCCTACGTGGCGCTGGCCGCGTTTGTCGGCGCCTTTGCCGACTCGTACCCAAAGGGCCGCGTCATGTTCATCACCAATGCCGTCAAGGTTCTGGGTTGCCTTTTGCTTTTTTCATATCGCAGCTTTGGCCTGGACACGAGCGGCCAGCTGATTCTGGTATTTTGCGCCTATACCCTGGTGGGGATTGGCGCCGCCGCCTACTCGCCCGCCAAATATGGCATCGTTACCGAGATGCTGCCGCCCAACCTGCTCGTCAAAGGCAACAGCTGGATCGAGGGCCTGACGGTTCTGTCGATCATTTTCGGTACAGTGTTGGGCGGCGTGCTGGTCAACCCCCATGTATCGGCGATCCTGCTATCGCAGGCCTGGGTTCAGCTTTTGGCGCATACCCGCGCTGAAGCGGCCATTTTGCCTATCGGCGCCGTGTACATCCTCGCTGCCCTGTGCACACTGCTGATTCCACGCACCGGAGTCAGCTACCCAAAGCAATTGACCAACCCCATTGAACTGATAGGCTCATTCAAAAATTACGTCGTTATCCTGTGGCACGACAAACTGGGCCAAATATCGCTTGCGGTCACCACGCTATTCTGGGGCGCGGGCGCTACCTTGCAATTCATCGTCATCGAATGGGGAGCGCGTCATCTGGGCTATCGCCTGGATCAGGCCTCCATTCTGATGGGCGTGGCCGCCGTCGGCACAGTGATCGGGTCGATCCTGGCAGGCCGTGTTCCGCTCAAGCGCGCGCTCTCGGTCTTGCCAGTCGGGATCGTCATGGGCCTGGCGGTACTGCTCATGCCTCTGGTGCACCAAACCTGGGCCGTTTACAGCGTCTTGCTGCTCATCGGCGGCCTGTCGGGATTCTTTGTCGTGCCCATGAACGCGCTGCTGCAACACCGCGGCCACGTGCTGCTATCCGCTGGCCATTCGATTGCGGTACAAAACTTCAACGAGCAACTGAATATTCTGCTGATGCTGGCGCTCTACAGCGTGATGCTGTGGATGAATCTGCCCATCAATACCATCATCGTTATATTCGGTCTTTTGGTCGCCAGCCTGATGCTCGTCTTCATGCACTGGAACCGGCTGAACCATCGCGCCGACCCCACCCTGGAAAACAAGATCGGCCAGTACGGCCATGGCCAGGCGCTGCACTAATTCCGTTTTGTAGCGACTGCCGTTTTGTGGCAGCAACCGTTTTGTAGCAGCAACCGTTTTGTAGCAGCAACCGTTTTGTAGCGACAGGCCTCGTGCCTGTCATCCATGCAAGATACAGTCTTGATTGTTGAATTGGCAGCCACAAGGGCTGCCGCTACAAGCGACGGATGCGTTATGTAGCGGCAGCCCTTGTGGCTGCCGCCGAAACACTGGCGCGCGCCAGGTTCAAATCGCGCCATGCGTGGGCTTTGTCTTGAGGACGCGAGAGCAAAGAGGCAGGGTGATAGGTAACCACGAGCGGGATGTCGACCCCGTTTTCACTTTGAAACCGATGCGTCGCTCCACGCAATGCATCCAGGCCCGCCTCCTGACCCAGCAGAAACTGAGCTGCCAGCCGCCCCAAAACCACAATGCAGCGGGGATTCAGCAGCGCAATCTGGCGGCGCAAATAAGGCAGGCACGCATTTATTTCCGCCGCTGTGGGGATGCGGTTGCTCATTGGGCGGCATTTCACCAGATTGGTGAAAAAAACCTCGGACTCGGGATCCAGCCCCACTGCGGCCAGCATCGCATTAAGCAATACGCCTGCGCGACCCCGAAACGGTAATCCTTCACGATCATCCTGTTCGCCCGGCGCTTCGCCGATCACCATCCAGGCGGGAGACTGCACTGCACCCGACCCGAATACAGCCTGGCGCCGATGCTCGCACAAAGAACACGCCGTGCATTGCTCCACCTGGGTCTGCAAAGCCGCCCAATCGGGCGCCACGGCCAGCGGCGGTTTTTTTGAAGCCGCAGGCACCACGGCCGCATCCCTGGCGCGTAGCGCCCGAGGCGCCACGGTTTTGGGCCGACTGGGCGGCGCGGCAGGCGCAGGAATCTCAGCGACCGGAGGATTCTGTGCAAAACGCGCCAGAAACTGTCTGTCCAGACCTATTTCCTGCAAGCCGGCGATTTGCAGCGGGCTCAGTTCGGGCGAGGCCGGGCGCGACGGTTCATTCATGATCGGCCTGCGACATAGCCAGTGCTTTTTTCCAATACCCAGGCATCTTCACGCTCGCCATGGGCGGCGGGATAATAATTTTTGCGCACGCTCAAATGCTCAAAGCCATGGTGCTTGTAAAACGCGATGGCGCGCTCGTTGGACGGCCGAACCTCGAGAATCAGCTTGCACAGACCACGCCCCAACGCCATGCGCTCGCAGCAGGCAAGCAAACACGCGCCCACACCCTTTTTCTGAGCATCGGGCGCCACGGCAATCAACAACACATGCCCCACATCGGGGGCAAACAGGGCCAGACAACACCCCACGACTTTGTCGTCCATACACGCCACCCAAGCGCCATAACCAGCCTTCAGGGCATCCTGGAAGTTGCCGCGCGTCCAGGGAAACGACTGGACCGCCCGTTCGATCTGCAGCACATCATCCAGGTCGTCCGGGGTCATGGCGCGCAACGATATCGCGCGTGCCACACCGCCGCTATCGGCGCCGGCCACTATCGATCCGGCCTTGGGGTTGCCGCCCAGCCCATGCTCGCGTTCCGCAGTGGTGTAGGCCACCTTGTCGCGCACATAAAGCGGGGCCGCCTGCTCGGGCGGCACACGCTCGCCACGCCGCCATGCCTGATAAGCCAGTTGCGCGACCGCCCCCACATCGGGGCGCAAAGGCTCGCCCAGCGCAACCTCGCCGCCCGCCAGCCCAGCCAGGTCGGGATAAGCCTCGAGTGCGTCGCCCACCACCCGCAACGACCGCAGCCCATGCTCGCGCCAGCCCGAAATTTTCCGCGCCAGCCAAAAAGATACATCGCCGGAATTCATTAAAATCGGCGCGCAAAGCTCTTGCCAGGCGGCGGGCGCCTCAGTGGCCGAGGCGGCCAGAGGGCAATACACTGCCAGGTAGACCTCGCCCATGCGAGCGTCCTGAACCACCAGGCGCCACGCGGACGGGTCGGCGCCAGGCCCTGTGGCGTCTTGCGCCGCCACCGCCAGCAGCGAGGCGACCGGCAACACCTGTAGCCCCAGAGCGTAAGAGATCCCTTGCGCCACTCCGCAGGCCACGCGCAAGCCGGTAAACCCGCCTGGCCCCTGGCCAAAGCCGATCGCGGACAATTGCTGGCGAACAATGCCCGCATCAAGCAAAACCCGATCAACCATGGGGAGCAGACGTTCGGCGTGCTGGCCTATTGCGTCCACCCCAGCGCAAATCAGGCTCTGGCGGCCTTCGACAACAGACAGCAAAGCCACGCCGCAGCGGCTTGACGATGTCTCCAGAGCAAGAATATAAGAATCCATAAGCGTATTTTAATTGACAATGCTTGATGACGACTTTGCGCCGCCTGTGCGAAATATCTTTTCGAATGGCTTAATATGTAATATCTTGCTACTTACCCCTATCCGTGTTCATTTTGCTCTGTTACATTTTCAACCATGAATACTCAAAATCAATCACTATCACGCAAAATCCTAATTGTCGACGACGATCCTCGCCTGCGAGACTTGCTGCGACGCTATCTTTCGGAACAAGGATTCAACGTATTCGTCGCCGAAGATTCCAAAGAAATGAGCAAGCTCTGGCAGCGCGAGCATTTCGATCTCCTGGTGCTCGACCTGATGCTGCCGGGCGAAGACGGCCTGTCCATCTGCCGCCGCTTGCGTGGCGGGCACGACAACACTCCCATCATCATGCTCACCGCCAAGGCCGAAGAAATTGATCGTATCGTCGGCCTCGAAATGGGTGCCGACGACTACCTCTCAAAGCCCTTCAACCCGCGCGAGCTGTTGGCCCGCGTCAACGCAATCTTGCGTCGCCGGGGCACCGAAGAGCATCCGGGCGCGCCCAGCCAGGAAAACGAATCGATCGAATTCGGCCCGTACGTGCTCAACCTGTCCACGCGCACGCTCACGCGCAACAATGAACAAGTGCCCATCACGACCGGTGAGTTCTCAGTTCTTAAAGTATTTGCTCGCCATCCCAAAATCCCGCTCTCGCGCGACAAGCTCATGGAGCTGGCTCGCGGGCGAGAATACGAAGCATTTGACCGCAGCCTCGACGTGCAGATCTCGCGTTTGCGCAAGCTGGTTGAACCCAACCCGTCCAAGCCGGTGTTTATCCAGACAGTCTGGGGGCTGGGTTACGTTTTCGTGCCGGATGGCGGAAGCTAAACAACAACATCCCTGTACAACAGGCTTGCGGCTATAGCCTGCTGGGTCATTAACGAATCAGGCTACCCAAGCAGGCGGTGGCTGTCAGGACAGCGTCAATGACACCCCCGATACGACAACTGAAAAGGCTGACATCCCGGCTAAAGCTGGGCCTGTTCAGCCGATCCTTCCTGCTGTTGGCCGCGCTCATGCTAGTCAGCCTGGGTGCCTGGCTGCAGGTGTTCTTCAGCATGGAAGAAGGCCCGCGCGCTATCCAGATGGCGCAACGCGTCACCACCGCCGTCAGCATTACCCGCTCGGCGCTGGTGTATGCACCCACCAGTGTGCGCCCCGCCCTGCTGCTCGATCTGGCGACCAAAGAAAGTCTGCGAGTTCAGCCGCGCGAACCCACCGACGTGCTTGAACCTTTGCCCGACTCCAATTACTGGAATCATGTCGCCGCCGAAATCCACGATCGCCTGGGCGCCAAGGCGAAAGTCATGTGGGCGGTCAACCAGGCGGCCGGCATCTGGGTCAGTTTCGACATCAACAAAGATCAGTACTGGCTGGTATTTGATCGTGAACAACTCGGCTTGACGGCAGGCATCGAATGGCTGGGCTGGGGTGCGACGGCGTTGCTGCTGGCCTTGATCGGCGCAGCGGCCAGCGTCAGTTTCGTGAATCGACCGCTGGCGCAGCTTGCCAAAGTCGCCCAACAGGTGGCGCGCGGCGAAACGCCCTCTCCGCTGCCCGAAAAAGGCCCGCTCGAGATTCGCGATATGAATATCGCCTTTAACCGCATGGCGCGCGACTTGCGGCAAACCGAGGCCGACCGCGAAATCATGCTGGCGGGGATTTCGCACGATTTGCGCACGCCCCTGGCGCGCATGCGGCTGGAAATTGAACTAAGCGGAGTCAGCGACGAAGCACGCCAAGCGATTGACGAGGATCTCGCTCAAATCGACCACAGCATCGGTCAGCTGATGGAATATGCGCGGCCCGCTGGCGTTGTTCCCGAGCAAGGGATAGACGTCTCCATAGTCCTGTACGATCTGTATGAACGTGAACGCAGCCACACCGAATCAACAGGCAGCTTTCTGACGGCGAACATCGAGCCCGGCTTATACGCAAAAATCAGTGCCCATGACTTGAAACGGATCGTCAGCAACCTGATTGAAAACGCCCGCCGCTACGGGCGCACGCCGGGAGAAGATCGCGCCTACATCCGGCTGGCAGTACAGGAAGAAGGCAATATCCTCGCCATCGAAGTGGCTGATCAGGGAGTCGGGATTCCGGAATCCGATATTGCGCGCCTGTTGCGCCCCTTCTCCCGAGGGGAATCGGCACGTACCGGAGTCAGCGGCGCAGGTCTGGGCCTAGCCATCGTTGAACGGCTGCTGGGCCAGGTTGGCGGGCAGCTCAAACTGATCACTCGCCCGTCCTCCGGCCTGGTGGCGCGGATAGAATTACCTAAAACGCGAATTAGGAATTTTCAATTAGACAACAATAGTTAATAGCGTAGAATTACATTCATCGGGCACACGCCCCTCTACAACCCCAACAGGAGCTCACATGAAAACTGTAGGCGATAAATTGGAGCCTTTCAAAGTTGCCGGCGTTAAACCTGGATTCAACCACCACGAAGAAAACGGCGTTTCAGCGTTCGAAGACATCACTGAAAGCTCGTTTCCCGGCAAGTGGAAAGTCATTTACTTCTATCCGAAAGACTTCACCTTCGTATGCCCTACTGAAATCGTCGGCTTCAACAGGCTGGCAAAAGACTTCGAAGACCGCGACGCGATCTTGCTGGGCGGCTCGGTGGACAACGAATTCGTCAAGCTGGCATGGCGCCGCGAACACCCCGATCTGAACAAGCTGGGCCACTACCAGTTTGGCGATACCGCCGGCTCGCTGGTTGATCAGTTGGGCGTGCGCGAAAAAAGCGCTGGTGTCGCCTTGCGCGCCACATTTATCGTCGACCCCGACAACGTTATCCAGCACGTCTCGGTCAACAACCTGAACGTTGGCCGCAATCCGGAAGAAGTCCTGCGCATACTGGATGGCCTGCAAACAGATGAACTCTGCCCATGCAACCGTACCGTAGGCGGAGACACGCTGTAAATTCCAGGCTGTCCCCAAGCCCGGCTTGTCCGGGCTTTATCGGCATATTTTAATAGGTAAAAACTATGGAATTCCTATCAACAATCAAAGAGAATATCCCTGATTGGGCCAAGGATATACGCCTTAACCTGGATGGCGTCATCGCCCGCTCCACCCTCAGCCCGGAAGATGCCGTAGGCGTCGCCCTGGCCGCTGCATTCGCCGCACGCAGCCCCGGATTGATGAAGGCGTTCAAATCAGGCTTGTCTGAAGCCGACGCCACGGGCGCGCTCACGGCGGCGGCCGTCATGGGCATGAACAACACCTGGTATCCCTACGTCGAAATGACGGGCGACGCGCAGCTTAAAACCATGCCGGCTCAATTGCGCATGAACGCGTACGCCACGCACGGCGGCGTCGACAAGAACCGCTTCGAGCTATTCGCACTAGGCGCCTCGATCGTGGGCAAATGTCACTTCTGCGTGAAATCGCACTTCGACAACGCGAAACAGGCCGGGTTCAGCACCGAGCAACTGCGCGACGTGGGACGCATAGCTTCAGTCGTCAACGCGGCCGCCCAGGTGTACGCGGCACAAGGCCTGTAGAGGACGACCTGTTGCGGCAGCCCTTGTGGCTGCCGTGCCCCTCCAGTTACGCCTTCTCAATCAACACTACTGCGTTCGCGGCAATGCCTTCCTTGCGCCCGATATGGCCTAGCCCCTCGCCGGTTTTGGCCTTGATGTTGACCAAATGCGCCGCAATCTGCAAATCGGCGGCGATATTGGCGACCATGGCTCCTACATGCGGCGCCATCTTTGGGGTCTGGGCATGAATCGTTGCATCGACATTGACCACCACCCAGCCCGCCTCCTTTAGTTTTTTATACACCTCGCGCAGCAACACCCGACTATCGGCTCCTTTATAAGCCGGGTCGGTATCGGGAAAATGACGGCCGATATCGCCCAGGCCAGCCGCACCCAGCAACGCATCGCTTAAGGCATGCAGCAGGGCGTCCGCATCGGAATGACCCAGCAAACCATGGGTATGGGGAATCGTCACGCCGCCGATAATCAGCGGACGGCCCGGCGCCAGGGCATGCACGTCAAACCCCTGGCCAACTCGAAACGACATAGTCACGAATGCTCCTTCATAGCCATTTTTCCATCAATTCAAAATCTTCCGGCCAGGTGACTTTGAAGTTGCGCGCCGAACCCGGAATCAGGCAAGGATGGTAACCAATACGCTCCAGCGCCTGCGCTTCGTCTGTCATCGTTATGCCACTTTCCTGTGCCGCTCGCAAGGCCTCGATCAATTGGCCTGCCGGAAACATCTGGGGCGTCTGTGCCAGCCACAGCGCATCGCGTGGCACCGTTGCCGACACCGCCACGACCGGGCCAGGCCCGCCCCTACTTTGCTTGACCGTATCAGCAACCGGTTGCGCCAGCAATCCACCCGCACCGTGCTGCAGGCACGCGTCGATCAGCCGCCCAAGCGCCTCCGGCGGCAAGCCTGGCCGGGCCGCATCGTGCACCAGCACCCAATCATCGGCCTCCAGGTGAGCATCCTGCAACGCCGCAGTAACGGTGGCTGCGCGGGAAGGGCCTCCACAAAAACGCCAGACCGTGCGCGGCAAGCCCGCCAGAGCCGCCACCGCCCAGCCATCGTGTGGCGCTACGGCCACACGAACCTGCTCAACACGCGGATCGGCCAACAGCGCCTTGACCGCCCAGCGCAGCATGGGCTCGCCCTTGAGAAGCCGATACTGTTTGGGCAAATCCTCTTGCGCCACGACATTAACCGCCGACTCGTCGCCCGCCACGGCATCGCCTGCGCCAATGGCAGGAGCGACACACATCCGAGCTCGTTCGCCCATCCCCGCAGCCGGTACAATCGCAATAATTTTTTTCGACATAGAAAGAGATTTTATAATCGAAAGCCTAATGGCGACACATACTACTTTTATCCCCCGGCTTTCTTCCACCAAATCCTTGCTTGCGGCGTTAAAGCCTGGGCGACGTCATGCCCAGCCCACGCCTCCAGGATCGGGCGACGCATTGCTGCTGGCCGACCTGGCCTGCGCCAGCCAGCAAACGCTGGTTGTGCTGTGCGCCGACCCGCTAACCGCCCAACGCCTGACCGAAGAAATTCAACTCTTTGCGCCGCCCTTGCGGGTACGACAGTTGCCCGACTGGGAAACCCTGCCCTATGACAGCTTTTCTCCCCACCAGGACCTTATCTCGGAACGCCTGCGCACGCTGCATGCGTTGATGACCGAGACCGTCGATGTTCTAACTGTCCCTGTCACGACGGCGCTCTATCGCCTGCCGCCACCCTCCTTCCTGGCCGCCTACACGTTCTCATTCAAGCAAGGCGACAAGCTCGACGAAAACAGCCTGCGCCGTCAACTGACGCTGGCCAACTACACCCATGTCACGCAAGTCACGGCGCCGGGTGAATTCTGCCTGCGTGGCGGCCTGATCGACCTGTTCCCGATGGGCTCCGTGCTGCCCTACCGCATCGATCTGTTCGACAACGAAATCGAATCGATACGCAGCTTCGACATCGACACTCAACGCAGCGTCTATCCCGTCAGGGAGATCCAGCTTTTACCGGGGCGTGAGTTTCCCATGGACGAAACCGCAAGGAATAATTTCCGCGCCAGGTTCCGGGAAAAATTCGAAGGCGACCCTTCGCGCGCTACGCCCTACAAGGATATCGGCAGTGGCATTGCCTTTGCAGGTGTCGAATACTACCTGCCACTGTTCTTCGAAACGACCGCCACGCTGTTTGACTACCTGCCCGCCAGTACGCTGACGGCCACCGAAGGCAATATCGAGGACGCCATCGGGCGCTTTCATCAGGACACGCACACCCGCTATCAATTCTTGAAAAGCGACCGTGAACGCCCGGTGCTCGCGCCCTCCGAGCTTTTTCTCGATAGCGAAACCTTATTCAACCAGATCAAACCATTTGGCCGCCTGGCGCTGACCAGCGACGCGAATCATCCCGATTTCCTCGTCGCCCCCGACGTCGCCATTGCAAGACGCGCCGACGATCCGCCGGCCCGCCTGCGCGCACTGCTGGACCAGAATCAGAGCCGGATCGTCTTGTGCGCCGACTCGGCCGGCAGACGCGAAACCCTGCTGCAGATGCTGAGCGAATTCGGCATCGCCCCGGAAACGCAACCAGAATCCCTGCAAGAGTTCCTGCAATCGGACAGCCGCTTTGGACTCACCGTCGCGCCGCTGGGTGCGGGCTTCGGCCTGACTCCCGAATCGATTCTGCTGCTCACCGAAAACGATCTCTATCCCAGCCAGGCGCGCAGCACGCGGCGCGGACGGCGCGCCCAGGAGCACAGCAGCAACGTCGAGGCGATGGTGCGCGATCTGTCCGAACTGCGCGAAGGCAACCCGGTCGTGCATGCCCAGCACGGCATCGGCCGCTATCACGGCCTGATCAACATGGATCTGGGCGAAGGCGAGATGGAGTTCCTTCACCTTCAGTACGCCAACGGCAGTACGCTCTACGTCCCCGTCGCACAATTGCACGTTATTTCACGCTACAGCGGCGCCGATCCAGACGCGGCTCCTTTGCACCAGCTCGGCTCGGGCCAATGGGACAAGGCGCGCCGCAAAGCCGCGCGGCAAGTGCGCGATGCAGCCGCCGAGCTTCTGGCCCTGTATGCGCAACGTGCGATGCGTGAAGGCTATGCCTTCAAGATGCCTGCCAACGATTATCAGGCCTTTGTGGAAGGCTTCGGATTTGAAGAAACGCCCGATCAGGCAGCGGCTATCGAAGCAGTCATCGGCGACATGACCTCGGGCCGCCCCATGGACAGGCTGGTCTGCGGCGATGTCGGCTTTGGCAAGACCGAAGTCGCCTTGCGCGCGGCGTTTCTCGCCGTACTCAATGGCAAACAGGTCGCCCTGCTTTGCCCCACGACACTGCTGGCCGAACAGCACGCCCAAACATTTTCCGACCGTTTTGCCGACTGGCCCGTCAAGGTCGTCGAGTTGTCCCGTTTTCGCTCTGGCAAGGAAATCAACGCCGCCATTCAAGGGCTGCAGGCCGGGCAAGTCGACATCGTTATCGGCACTCACAAAATCCTGTCCAAAGACGTTAAATTCAAGCGCCTGGGCCTGGTGATCATCGATGAGGAACATCGTTTCGGCGTCCGGCAAAAAGAATCGCTCAAGGCCTTGCGCGCCGAGGTCGACGTGCTGACCCTCACCGCCACGCCTATCCCTCGCACCCTGGGCATGTCGCTCGAAGGCATACGCGATTTTTCAGTCATCGCGACGGCACCGCAAAAACGCCTGGCCATCAAGACCTTCGTACGTCGCGAAGACGGCAGCACCATACGCGAAGCACTATTGCGCGAGCTTAAACGCGGTGGCCAAGTCTACTTCCTGCATAACGAAGTCGAGACCATCCACAATCGCCGCGCCAAACTCGAAGAGCTGGTGCCCGAAGCGCGCATCGCCGTCGCCCACGGGCAAATGCCCGAGCGCGAGCTTGAAGACGTCATGAAAGGGTTTTATCAGCAGCGCTACAACGTTTTGCTGTGCACCACGATTATCGAAACCGGCATCGACGTGCCGACGGCCAATACCATCGTGATTCATCGCGCCGATCGCCTGGGGCTCGCACAACTGCATCAACTGCGCGGCCGCGTCGGACGCTCGCACCACCAGGCCTATGCCTACTTGCTCACGCCCGGCGAAGATGCCATCACCGGCAATGCCAAGAAACGTCTCGAAGCCATCCAGGCAATGGAAGAACTAGGCTCGGGTTTTTACCTGGCCATGCACGACCTGGAAATACGCGGAACCGGCGAAGTTTTAGGCGAATCCCAGTCAGGAAATATCCATGAAATCGGCTTTTCCATGTACGCCGAGATGCTCAATACCGCCGTACGCGCCCTGAAAGCTGGCGAAGAACCTGATCTGGAATCTCCCTTTGCCGTGGCGTGCGAGGTCAATCTGCATGCCTCGGCCCTGCTGCCGGCCGACTACTGTGCCGATGTCCATGCTCGCCTTGGCTTATACAAAAGACTATCACACGCCCACCACGAAGATGAACTGATCCTCATCCAGGAAGAACTGATCGATCGCTACGGCAAACTGCCAGAGGCCGCGCAAACCCTGCTCGCCACGCACCGCCTGCGACTGATTGCCGAACCCATCGGTGTCATCAAAATCGACGCCAGCGAAAGCCAGGCAATGATCCAGTTCTCCGCCAAACCGAATATCGACCCCTTGCGCATCATCGAACTGGTGCAAAAACAAAGACAGATAAAACTGGCCGGCCAAGACAAGCTGCGAATCGAAATCGCACAAGGCCAGCAAATCGTCGCCCGCATCGACACCGTGCGCAACATCTTGCGGGCTCTACAATGACTGTAGGTGGCTTGGGCGGATCCGTATCAACGCGCACCGGCCTCCAATTGCCCTTTTCATCTCTAAATTCATGACACACCTAGTACTCCAAGCCCCCAACCTCGACGCAGCCAAGATCGAAAAACTCGCCGCCATCGCGGTTGCAAGCGGCCTGCAAAACCTTGGCCATACCGCAGCGCGACTGCTCAATGTCGACATCACCACACGCGCCGAACTGGCCCAGTGCTGCAACGAACTACAGGTGGACTTTGCTTACATCGAGCACTTCGTTCGCCTGCGCGACTGCAAGGTTCTCGCCACCGATATGGATTCGACCCTGATCAACATCGAATGCATAGACGAAATCGCCGACATGGCCGGGCGCAAGGCCCAAGTCGCCGCCATCACCGAGGCCGCCATGCGTGGCGAAATCACCGACTTCGCCGAAAGCCTCAGGCGCCGAGTGGCCTTGCTCAAAGGCGTTCCCATTACAGCGCTGGAACGCGTATATCAAGAACGTCTACGGCTCAATCCAGGCGCCGAAAGCCTGATCACCGCAGCGAAAGCGGCGGGCCTGAAAATCATGCTGGTATCGGGCGGCTTCACCTTCTTCACCGACCGTCTGCAACAACGCTTAGGAATCGATGCGGCTCACTCCAATGTACTGGATATCGACAACGGCGTCCTCACCGGCCGCGTTTTGGGCGACATCGTCGATGCCCAGGCCAAGGCCAATCACTTGCAAGCCCTGGCGCAAAGCGTGCAAGCCAGCCCCGAACAAATCATCGCCCTGGGCGACGGCGCGAACGACCTGAAAATGCTGGCGCTGGCTCACTACGGTGTCGCCTACCGCGCCAAGCCCATCGTGCGCGCGCAAACCCCTTTCGCCCTGAATTTCAGCGGCCTGGATGGCGTATTGAATTGGTTTCGCGGCTAATCAACAGCCCGCAGCGATGGCAGCCCTTGTGGCTGCCATCGGCGTTCTAAAAATCCCACGACGGTCATCGACGATCTCGTCAACATCCACGACGCGGGGAAAGAAGGTTTTAACCAACGTTTGGGACGATGCCGGTCTACCGTAACGCCACCGGCTGCGAATGCCACCCACAAGGGGTGGCGCTACAAGTGTATCGCTACCCTACTCCGGATAGGTCTCGTTGATTCTGCGGTTGCGCATGAGGTAGCGGAAAACAAAACCGGGGTAGCCCAGAACCAGAAACAGGCAGAGGGTAATGACGTAGAACTCCCAGGTCTGGTGAAAACTATTGCCGATATTGGCTTCGAAAGAGAATCCCAGCATGCCCACCAGCCAGTAAAAAACCAATACCTCAATCAGGCGCGCCAAAAATGACTTTTTTACCACGCAGCCCTTATTGCGCCACCCGGCATAGCCCAGCAAAGCCGCAGCAATCACAAAAAAAGCCACCAGCTTAAGCAGAAACAAGGCCACCGATACCTCGCTCGACCCACTGAAAAAGGCGCGTCCTATCAAAAGCAAGGCTCCGTATCCCAGCGCCGCCAGCAAACAAAAAAGCACCAACGATTCAATCCAGCGCAGCCAGCTCGCCCGTGACGGCTCACCTGACTGCGTCCATGGCAGCGCCAAAAAAGGCCGCTCCACGACAAAAGGCAAATTGGCTGTGACTAGCGCCAGCACTACAAGTATCCATACGGCCGACGACTGATCCATTCCTTTCTCTAAGCCTCGTTAAATCTTTGATTTTAAAAACCGAATGCCTCGTCAAGCGGCCGCCTGCCCGCCATCAGCGCCATTCAAAACTTCAGGGACTGCTCAACAACCTTGACGCACAGCGCCATCAGGCCGCCGGGCAAAATCCCCAAGGCCAGCAGCAGCAAACCGTTAACCGACATCAGACCGCGTGTGATGAAGCCATTATTGCTTTGCGCGGCAACCACCTCATCGTCGGGCTCCTCAAAATAAGCCACCTTGACGACACGCAAATAGAAAAACGCGCCAATCAGGGAAAACATGACCGCGACGACCGCGACCACCACATGGTCGGCGCCCACCAACACCTGCAGCACGCTGAGCTTGGCGTAAAACCCTGCAAAGGGGGGAATTCCCGCCAGCGAAAACATCGACGCCAGCAACGCCCCGGCCATCACCGGATTACGGCGATTAAGCCCTTTGAGATCGGCGATTTCTTCGCACTCGAAACCCTTGCGGCTAAGCAACACAACGATACCGAACGTGATGGACGTGGAAAACACATAAATCAACAGATAAAACAGCGATACGCCGTAGGCCTTTTCAATCGCCCCCGCGTGGCCCGCCAATACACCCGACAACAGGCCCAGAAACACATAGCCCATGTGGGAAATCATTGAATACGCCAGCATGCGCTTGAAATTGGTTTGTGCAATCGCCACCACATTGCCAACGCCCAAGGACAACACCGCCAGAATCAGCAACATCGGTTGCCAATCGAGCGCAATGCCATGCAAGCCCTCCGCCAGCAGGCGCAGGATTACGGCAAAAGCCGCCACATAGGGGCTTGTCCCCAAAACCAGGGTGACGGCCGTGGGCGAACCCTGGTAAACATCGGGCACCCACATATGAAACGGCACCACGCCCATCTTGAAGGCAAACGCCGCCACAATAAATACCACGCCAAACACCAGAGGCATGCGCTGGGCATGACCGCTGGCGATCACCTGCGCAATCTGACGCAGATCGAGCGCTCCGGTGGCGCCATAGATCATCGACATCCCGTACAGCAAGATGCCCGACGCCAACGCCCCAAGCACGAAATATTTCATCGCCGCCTCGGTCGCCGCCACGCTTTCACGACGCAGCGCCACCAAGGCGTACAAGGCAAACGACATCAGCTCTATGCCCAGGTAAACGGTCAGCATGTTGCCGGCCGAAATCATGACCATTTGTCCGAGCAGCGTCAACAGGCTCAGGCAATAGAATTCGCCGCCATTTTGCAGAACATCGTTTTGCTCGGCGTAATCGCGGCCATAGATCAGCACGACGGCCACAACAAGGTATGACGCGATCTTCATCAGGTGCGATAAAGAGTCGGCCACATACAGGCCATCGAACGCGCGACCGGAAACACCCGCGTGCCACTGCCACAGCGACACCAGGGTCATGAGCAACAGCGAGCCGATGGTAAGCAGAAACGTCAAACGACGCTCTTGCGTTTTATTGAAAGCATCGACCAGCAACACGACAACCGACAAGATCAGAAGCAGAATCTCGGGGGTCGCCAGGGCTATTTGAAAGGGAATATGCATAATGAGGCCGGCCTACAGTTTCGAGATAGAGACGTGGTGCAACAAGGCCTGTACCGACACGTGCATGACATCTGTAAAAGGTTTGGGATAAATCCCCATGAACAATACCGTGACCGCCATAAGCCCCATGATGAAAAATTCGCGGCCGCTCAGATCTTTCATGGCCTTGACCCGATCATTGGCAATCGGACCGAGAGCCACTCGCTTGAGCATCCACAACGAATAGGACGCGCCCCAGATCAGAGCCGTGGCCGCCAGCAATCCGATCCAGAAGTTATGTTCTACCGCGCCCATGATGACCGTGAACTCGCCCACGAAGCCACTGGTGCCGGGCAAGCCGGAATTGGCCATGGAAAACAGCACAAAGAAGGTGACGAACCGCGGCATGGTGTTGATGACGCCGCCGTAATCGGCAATGCGGCGCGTATGCATCCGGTCGTACAACACGCCGATGCACAGGAACATGGCGGCCGACACGAAGCCGTGCGAAATCATCTGCACGATTGCGCCCTCAAGGCCTGCCGTATTGAAGATGAAAAAGCCCAGCGTGACAAAACCCATATGCGCCACCGACGAATACGCCACGAGCTTTTTCATATCGTCCTGAACAATCGCCACCAGACCAATGTAGATCACGGCCACAATCGACAAGGCAATCATCAGGCCGGCCAGGCTGTGCGAGGCGTCGGGCGCAATAGGCAGGGAAAATCGCATGAACCCGTATGCACCCAGCTTGAGCATGATGGCGGCCAGCACGACCGACCCGCCCGTGGGCGCTTCAACGTGCGCATCGGGCAGCCACGTATGCACCGGCCACATCGGTATTTTCACCGCAAACGACGCCAGCAGGGCCACAAAGATCAGAATCTGCGGCGTAAAGCCCAGCTTCGTCTGCTGCCAGGTCATGATGTCGAAGGAACCGCCCGAAGCGTGCCACAGATAAATAAACGCGATGAGGGTCAGCAGGGAGCCCAGCAAGGTGTACAGGAAGAACTTGAACGCCGCATAGACGCGGTTAGGCCCGCCCCAGGCACCGATAATGATGTACATCGGGATTAGCGTGGCTTCAAAAAACACGTAGAACAGCATGCCATCGAGCGCCGCAAATACGCCTATCATGAAGCCCGACAAAATCAGGAAAGCCGCCATGTACTGCGCCACGCGCTGGGTAATGGATTGCCAGCCGGCCAGCACCACTATTACCGTTATAAACGACGTGAGCAGCACAAACCAGAGAGAAATTCCGTCAATGCCCAAATGGTAATTAATGGCAAAGGTGCTGATCCAGGGAACATTCTCGACAAACTGCATGTCGGCCGTGGTCACATCGAACCCCGCGTACAAGGGCAGCGTTACCAAGAACCCCAGCACCGCGCCGGCCAGGGCCAGCTTGCGCGTGAATTCAGGGCGATCATCGCGGCCCAGCAGCAGAACCAGCAGGCCGGCCACGATCGGTACAAAGATCGAAAGCGTGAGCCAGGGAAGAGTAGAAGACGCCATATCGCTAGCCATCAGTGAACCGTGAGCACGAAAAAGGTTATAAGAGCCATGACGCCAATGATCATCGCAAATGCATAGTGGTAGATAAAACCGGACTGAGCCAGCCGGCCTACCGCCGCCGCCCAGCCTACCAGGCGCGCGCTGCCGTTCACAAAACCGTCGATCAGGCCGCGATCGCCGCCCTGCCACAAGCCGCGACCCAGGGCACGCGCGCCGCGTGCCAGCACCTGTTCGTTAAACCAATCGGCATAGTATTTGTGCACCAGCACCGTATTGAGCCCCGACAGGCTGCGCTGTATGGCGGCCGGCACCTTGGGATTGATCAGGTAGCAGTACCAGGCCACGACCAGGCCGGCGATCATCAACCAGAACGCGGTCGATGTAAATCCGTGCAGACCGTAGGCGACCCATCCGTGCCAATGCTCGGCCAGATCGGCCATGGCCGGGTGCTGCGGCAAGACGGAAATTGAGTTTTTAAAGTAGCCGCCAAAGAGCAGCGGATCGATAAACATCGCCCCGGCTACCACGGATGGAATAGCCAGCAAGATCAGGGGTATCGTGACCACCCAGGGCGACTCGCGCGGCGGGCCGCCATGATGATCATCGTGTTCGCCGTGCGCGTGACCCGCTTCCGCCTCATCAGAGTGATGCGCCTTGCGGAAATTTTCCTTGCCATGAAAAACCAGGAAATACACGCGGAACGAGTACAGCGAGGTCACGAACACCCCGATCAGCGTCGAGTAATAGGCAAAGCCAGCACCCCAGATCGTAGCGGCGCCTGCGGCTTCGATAATATGCTCTTTGGAGTAGAAGCCGGCAAAAAACGGCGTGCCCACCAGCGCCAGCGTCGCCAGCAAAAAGGTAATGGCGGTTATTGGCATGTATTTGCCCAAGCCCCCCATATGGCGAATGTCCTGATCGTGATGCATGCCGATAATCACCGAGCCCGCACCCAGGAATAACAGGGCCTTGAAAAAAGCGTGCGTCATCAGGTGAAAGATGGCCACCGAATACGCCGAAGCTCCCAACGCCACCGTCATATAGCCCAGCTGCGACAGAGTGGAATAGGCGATGACCCGCTTGATATCGTTTTGCACAACCCCAAGTATGCCCATGAACAAGGCACCGATGGCGCCGATAACAATGACAAACGAAAGCGCCGTGGTGGATTGCTCGAAGACCGGCGAGAAACGCGCCACCATAAAAATGCCGGCCGTCACCATCGTGGCCGCATGGATCAAAGCCGAGATGGGCGTGGGGCCTTCCATGGAATCAGGCAGCCAGGTATGCAGCGGAACTTGCGCCGATTTACCCATTGCACCCACGAAGAGCGAAATGCATGCCACGGTCAGCATGCGCCAATCGGTGCCTGGAAACGCCACGCCAGCCAGCTTGCCGGCCTGACCGAAAATATCGCCATAGTGCATGCTGCCCGTGTAGGCAAACAACAGGCCTATGCCCAAAATAAAGCCGAAGTCGCCGACACGATTCACCAGAAACGCTTTCAAATTGGCAAAAACAGCGGAGGGCCGCGTATACCAGAAGCCAATCAGCAAATACGAGACCAGACCTACCGCTTCCCAGCCAAAGAACAGCTGCAGCATATTGTTGGACATGACCAACATGAGCATGGAAAAGGTAAACAGCGATATGTAGGAAAAGAAACGCTGGTAGCCCGGATCATCGGCCATATAGCCTATGGTGTAGATATGCACCATCAGTGACACAAAGGTCACGACCGCCATCATCAGCGCCGACAAGGGGTCGATTAAAAACCCGATGTTCAACTGGGCATGGCCGATCATGGTCCACGTGTAGATGGTGCCGTCAAACGTGTGCCCACCCAACACCTGGTAGAGCACAACAATTGAGCCTATAAACGAGATCAGTACCCCGGCAATCGTGATGGTATGCGAGGCCGCGCGGCCCACCTGGCGCCCGCAGAAGCCGGTGCCGAACAAGCCTGCCAGCAAAGCGCCTACGAGTGGCGCCAGAGCAATAAGAAGATAAAGAGACGGTGAGTTCATGTGTAATCCCATCAGCCCTTGAGATGATCAAGTTCTTCAACATTGATCGTATTCAGATTGCGGAACAGCAACACCAGGATCGCCAGGCCGATCGCCGCTTCAGCGGCGGCGACCGTGAGGACAAAGAATACGAACACCTGGCCCGCCGCATCGCCTGTCCAGCTGGAGAACGCCACGAAGTTCATATTGGCCGCCAACAGGATCAGCTCGATCGACATCAATAAAATGATCAGATTGCGGCGGTTCAGAAAGAAGCCGAAAACGCCAATGGCAAATAAAATGGCGCCCAGCACCAGGTAATGGGCCAAGGTAATAGTCATTTCGATTTCCCCTGCGCCGGATCGGGCGCGGCAGACGCCGCCTCGGGCGCCTCGGTTTGCGATGGAATATTCAACAGGCGCACGCGGTCTTTGGCGCGCACGCGAACCTGCTCGGCGGGATTCTGGTATTTCACGTCGCGACGATGGCGCAGCGTCAGCGCAATGGCCGCAATCATGCCCACCAGCAATATCACGGCGCCTACTTCGACCGCATACACGTAATGGGTATACATGGCTTCGCCCAGAACGCGCGTATTGTCGTAGCCGGCCGCCACAGGCGCGGCGGAACCCGCTCCGAGCCAGGTCTTGGTCAGCACGAACGACATCTCCAGCACCATGACCACGCCAATGGTCAGGCCCAGCGGCAAATACGCTTTGAGGCCCGCGCGCAGCGCATCCATGCGTATGTCGAGCATCATCACCACAAACAGGAACAGCACCATCACGGCGCCCACGTACACCAGTACCAGCAACAAGGCCAGGAACTCGGCGTCGAGCAGCATCCACAGCATCGACGTGGTGAAGAACACCAGAATCAGATGCAGCACTCCGGTGACGGGATTGGCAGCGGTAATGACGCGAAAGGCCGCAATCACCAGCACCGCCGACAGCAGATAAAACAGGACTGTAGTAAAAATCATGGGGCGGTCCGAAGGTTCAACGATAAGGGGCGTCGGCGGCGCGACGACTCGCGATTTCGGACTCGTAACGGTCGCCCACCGCCAGCAGCATATCCTTGGTGAAATACAGGTCGCCGCGCTTTTCACCGTGATACTCGTGAATATGCGTTTCGACGATCGAATCCACCGGGCAGCTTTCTTCACAGAGGCCACAAAAAATGCACTTGGTCAGGTCGATGTCGTAGCGCGTCGTGCGCCGCGAGCCGTCTTCGCGTTCTTCGGACTCGATCGTGATGGCCACCGCCGGACACACCGCTTCGCATAGCTTGCAGGCAATGCAACGCTCTTCGCCGTTGGGATAGCGACGCAAGGCATGCAGCCCGCGAAAGCGCGGCGAGGTGGGTGTTTTTTCCTCTGGATAGCGCAAGGTGATCTTGCGCTTGAACAAATACTTGCCCGTCAGGCGCATGCCCTTGAGCATTTCCGACAGCATCAGGCTGCCGAAAAAATCTTTAATTGCTTCCATATCCAGCCTCCGAAGCCTTATTTCCAAATGTTCCAGGGCGTCTGCATCCAGATCGCCACGACCAGCAGCCACACACCCGTGAGCGGAATAAACACTTTCCAGCCCAGGCGCATGATCTGGTCATAGCGGTAGCGCGGAAACGTCGCCCGAAACCAGATGAACAGTGACACCACAAAAAACGTTTTAAGGCCTAGCCATATCCAGCCAGGCACCCAGGTAAGAGGGGCCATTTCGATGGGGGACGTCCAGCCACCCAGGAACATGATGGCCGCCATACACGAGAGCAGGATCATGTTGGCGTATTCGCCCAGGAAGAACAGGGCAAAACCCATGCCCGAGTATTCAACCATGTGGCCCGCCACAATTTCGGATTCGCCCTCGGCCATATCAAACGGGTGGCGATTGGTTTCGGCCACTGCCGAAATCACATAAATGACAAACAATGGCAACAGAGGCAACCAGTTCCAGGACAAGAAAGTAAGGCCCTTGGACGCAAACCAGCCGTGCGTCTGCCCCACCACAATGCCGCTGATATTCAGCGTGCCCGACACCAGCAGCACGGTGATCATCACAAAGCCTACCGCCAGCTCGTAAGACACCATTTGCGCCGAAGCGCGCAAGGCCGCAATAAACGCATATTTGGAATTGGAGGCCCACCCCGCCACGATCACGCCATACACGCCGATAGAGGTAATCGCCATCACATACAGCAAGCCCGCATTGACATTGGCCAGCACGACACCCGGCCCAAAAGGAATCACCGCCCAGGCCGCCAGGGCCGGCATCAGCGTTACGACCGGCGCAAGAATATACAAAACCTTGTTGGCCTGGCTGGGAACGATCAGTTCTTTGGACAACAGCTTGAACACGTCCGCAAAGGGCTGCAACAGGCCCTTGTAGCCCACGCGGGTGGGCCCCAGACGCACGTGCATGGCGCCGATCAGTTTACGCTCCCAGTAGGTCAGATAGGCCACGCACAAAATAATGGGCACGGCGATCACGATAATCTTGATCAGTATCCATATGACCAGCCAAGCCGTCGGTCCTACCAGGCCTGTGCCGGCAGTTTCAAGAGTCTGCAACCACTCCATTTAGGCACGCTCCACGGAAAGTTGGCCAAAGGCGCTGCCCAGCGCTACCGTTTCGGCAAAGGCCGCTGCCACGCGCACGGCGCCCTGAGCAAGCGTGTCGTCGTGCTGCGCAAGCAGGGTAATTTGCCCCTGCGCCGAGCGGACATGCACCGCATCGCCCGATTGCAGGCCCAGATGCGCCAGCGTTGCTGAATGCATGCGGGCCGTTGGGGGTTGCGACGCCTGCGTCTCCTGCAAAGGCTCGGAGCGGCGCACCAGGGCGTCGCTGCGATAAATAGGCACATCGGCCACACGTTCCAGACCGTCAGGCACCGCAGCCAGGCCCATTTCGCCACGTACCTCGTTGCCCAGACGGCTATCGGCACCGCCCACCATCACGGTATCGCGCACCGACTCGGACGTTTCGTCATCAAAACCAGGCAGTTGAAACAAATTGCCCAGAACGCGCAAAACCTTCCAGCCCGGCCGGGTATCACCATAAGGCGCAGTCGCGCCCTTGAAACTTTGCACCCGTCCCTCGGCGTTGACGAAACTGCCCGACGTTTCCGTATAAGGGGAAATCGGCAACATGATATTGGCCCACTCCTGCGCGGCCGACCGATAAGACGTAAGCGCCACCGTAAAATCGGCCGCCTTGAGCACATCGACAGCCAAAGCGCCATTGTCCGCATCGCAGGCTGGCTCGGCGTGCACCACCAGATAAGCCTTGAGCGGCTTGGTCAGCATTTGCGTCGCGCTCAGGCCACCGTGTCCCGGGGTTGCGCCCGCCAAATAGCCGCCTACCGTATTGCCGCCGGGAATCAAAAACCCAAACTTGCCTTCCAGGGCACGGGCCAGCGACGACGCATTGGCAGCGATCAGCGTGGCCTTGTTCGACGCCACGGCCATATTGCCGACCAGCACGCCAACTCGTTGGCCCGAAGCCAGGCTGGCCGCAATCTGACGCGCCGCGTCCGTTGGCTGCACGGTATCGAGCGCAGCGGGCAGGGATTGCCCGCGAGCCTGCGCCAGCGCCGCCAGAACCTCGGCGACCGCGTTGGGAATTTGGCTGGGAACAACGGTCATGCGGCCGCTGACCGGAAACAGTGGATCGTCAGCCGCGCTATCAATAAAGGTAATCTGCGTGCCGTGTTTGGCGGCCTGGCGCAAGCGCTGGGCCATCAACGGATGATCTTTGCGCAGGAACGAACCGATGACCAGCACTCGATCCAACTGAGCCATTTCGGCGATCGACATGCCCAGCCACGGCACGCCCGTCAGCGCATGATCCAGGTCGGGGTCGATATTGCGTAAACGGAAATCCACGTTTTCCGAACCCAGGGCACGCGCCAGGCGCGCCAGCAAGGCCAGCTCTTCGGTCGTCGCCGTTTGGCTGCCCAGCGCGCCGATCTGATCTGCGCCATAGTGCTCGCGCACTTGGCTGATGCCGCGCACAACGGCTTGCAGCGCGTCGCTCCAGGACGCTTCGCGCCACTGGCCATCCTCGCCCTTGATCATGGGGTGCTTGAGGCGGTCTTCGGTATACAGACCAGCGTACGCGTAGCGATCGCGATCGCTGATCCAGCATTCGTTGACATCTTCGTTTTCAAAGGGCACGACGCGCATCACGCGATCGCTCTTGACCTGCACCACCAGATTGGCGCCCAGGCTATCGTGCGGGCTAACCGAACGGCGCCGCGCCAATTCCCAGGTGCGTGCAGTAAAGCGAAAGGGCTTGGATGTAAGCGCCCCCACCGGACAGACATCGATCATATTGCCCGACAACTCGGACTCGACCGCGCGGCCCACAAACGAGGTGATCTCGGCGTGCTCACCGCGATTAAGCATGCCCAGTTCCATGATGCCGCCGATTTCCTGGCCAAACCGGATGCAGCGCGTGCAATGAATGCAGCGCTGCATTTCTTCGGCCGACACCAAAGGGCCCATTTCTTTGTGAACCACTACCCGCTTCTCTTCCTGGTAGCGCGAAGCCGAAGCGCCATAGCCTACAGCCAGATCCTGCAACTGGCATTCCCCGCCCTGATCGCAAACCGGGCAATCGAGGGGGTGATTGATCAGCAGGAACTCCATGACGCTTTTTTGCGCCGCCACCGCCTTGGCCGACGCCGTGTGCACCACCATGCCATTGCTGACAGGCGTCGCGCACGCCGGCATGGGCTTGGGCGCTTTTTCGACTTCGACCAGGCACATGCGGCAATTGGCCGCAATCGAGAGTTTCTTGTGATAGCAAAAATGCGGCACGTACAAACCCAGCTTGTGAGCGGCATGCATGACCATGCTGCCCTCCGGGATTTCTACCTTGTTGCCGTCGATGGTGATCTCAACCATTAGCTGTCCTGACCCTACAGATATTTAGGCACCACACAGCATTTATGCTCGATGTGGTGTGCGAACTCGTCGCGGAAATGCTTGATGAAACTGCGTACCGGCATCGCGGCGGCATCGCCCAGCGCACAGATGGTGCGCCCCATGATGTTGAAGGCCACCGAGTCGAGGACTTCCATGTCTTCGGGACGGCCCTGGCCGTGCTCAATGCGATTGACCATGCGGTAAAGCCAACCCGTGCCTTCACGGCAAGGCGTGCACTGACCGCAGCTCTCTTCGAAATAAAAGTACGACAGGCGCAGCAGCGATTTAACCATGCAACGCGTCTCGTCCATGACGATGACCGCGCCCGACCCCAGCATGGAACCTGCCTTGGCGATCGAATCGTAGTCCATATTGGTGTTCATCATGACGTCGGCCGGCAGCACCGGCGCGCTGGATCCACCCGGAATGACCGCCTTCAGTGCACGTCCGCCGCGCATCCCTCCCGCGAGCTCGAGCAAAGTGGAGAACGGCGTACCCAGAGGTATTTCGTAATTGCCCGGGTGCTCGACGTCGCCCGTTATGGAAAACAGTTTGGTGCCGCCATTATTGGGAATGCCAATTTCCAGATACTCTTTGCCGCTGTGGCGAAAAATCCAGGGCACGGCGGCAAAGGTTTCGGTGTTGTTGATGGTCGTAGGCTTGCCGTACAAGCCAAAGCTGGCCGGAAACGGCGGCTTGAAGCGCGGCTGGCCTTTCTTGCCTTCCAGCGATTCCAGCAAAGCGGTTTCCTCGCCGCAAATATACGCGCCATAACCATGAACGGCATGCAGCTCAAAATTGAATTCGGAGCCAAGAATCTTGTCGCCCAGAAAGCCCGCCGCGCGCGCCTGCTCAAGCGCCTCTTCAAAGCGCTCGTACACCTCGAAAATTTCGCCATGTATGTAGTTATAGGCCACATTGACGCCCATGGCGTAGGCGGCAATCGCCATGCCTTCAATCAGGATATGCGGGTTGAAACGCAGGATATCGCGATCCTTGAAGGTGCCAGGCTCGCCCTCATCGGAATTGCAGACCAGGTATTTCGGGCCAGGAAATGTACGCGGCATGAAGCTCCACTTCAGCCCTGTGGGAAAGCCGGCACCTCCGCGCCCCCGCAAACCCGAAGCCTTGACCTCGGCAATCACATCTTCAGGCTTCATGCCCGTGCTTAAAATTTTACGTAAGGCCTCGTAGCCACCGCGTTTCACGTAATCGTCCAGCCCCCAGTTGTCGCCGTCCAGGCCGGCCACAATTTGCGGATTGATGTGACGGCCATGGAACAACATGCTGCGCGACAAATCATTGTCGGGCGCAACCACCAGGCCTTGCGAGAACTGATCCAATAGGCCAGGCGCGCTCATGCCGACTCTCCGTGCTGTTTAAGCTCGGCCAGCATGGCATCGATCTTGTCTTGCGACATGCGTACGCACATATGCTTGTTATTCACCAGCAGGACAGGCGAATCGCCGCAGGCGCCCATGCACTCGCCTTCAATCAGGGTAAACAAGCCATCGGCCGAAATCTCGTTAAAGCCCACACCCAGCTTTTGTTTGAGGTAATCGGCCGTCTTGACGCCATCGCGCAAGGCACAGGGCAGATTCGTGCATATGGACAGCGTATAGCGACCGGTGGGCTGGGTATGGATCATGTTGTAAAACGTGGCCACCTCTTGCACCGCAATAGGCGGCTCGCCCAGATACGCCGCGACGTCTTCAATCACTTCAGGCGATACCCAGGATTTTTCATCTTGCGCGATAGTCAGCGCCGCGAGGGTGGCGGAACGTTTTTGATCACCGGGGTATTTGGTGATCTCCCTATCGATCTTCTGGTAGGCTTGTTCAGAAAGCAGCATAGTTTGAATCCGGTTGTTACTTTAGCGGGTCGACCATCAGCGGTCGATTTCGCCAAACACAATATCTTGAGTCCCGATAATGGTGACCGCATCGGCGATCATGTGACCACGCGTCATTTCATCCAGGGATTGCAAATGTGCAAATCCCGGCGCGCGGATTTTAAGGCGGTAGGGTTTGTTGGCGCCATCTGAAACCAGGTAGATGCCGAACTCGCCCTTGGGGTGTTCTATCGCCGCGTAAGTTTCGCCCTCGGGTACATGAAAGCCCTCGGTAAACAGCTTGAAATGATGGATGAGATCTTCCATGCCGGTTTTCATGCGCTCGCGGCTGGGCGGCGCGACCTTGTGGTCGTCCACAATCACCGGGCCGTGGTTATTGCGCAGCCACTCGACGCACTGGCGGATAATGCGATTGCTTTCGCGCATTTCGGCAATACGCACCAGGTAGCGGTCATAGCAATCGCCATTGACCCCCACCGGAATCTCAAAATCGACCCGGTCGTAAACCTCGTAGGGTTGCATCTTGCGCAAGTCCCAGGCCACGCCCGAGCCGCGCAGCATAGGCCCGGTAAAGCCCAGCGCCATCGCGCGTTCCGGGCTGACCACGCCGATGCCCACCAGGCGCTGCTTCCAGATGCGGTTATCGGTCAGCAGGGTTTCGTACTCATCAACGCAGTTCGGAAAACGGTTGGTGAAGTCTTCAATGAAATCCAGCAGAGAGCCCGAACGCGCCTGGTTCATTGCGCCGAGCTCCTTGGCGCTGCGGTACTTGCTGGTGACGCCGTAGATGGGCATGGAATCGGGCAAATCGCGGTACACCCCGCCCGGGCGATAGTAGGCCGCGTGCATGCGCGCGCCCGAGGCCGCTTCGTAGCAATCCATCAGGTCTTCGCGTTCGCGAAACGTGTACAGAAACACCGCCATCGCACCCACGTCCAGCGCGTGCGAACCGAGAGACATCAGGTGATTGAGCAGACGTGTAATTTCGTCGAACATGACGCGTATGTATTGCGCCCGCAACGGCACCTGTATGCCCATCAGTTTCTCGATGGCCATCACATACGCATGCTCGTTGCACATCATGGACACATAGTCCAGACGATCCATATACGGGAGCGCCTGCAAAAATGTTTTATGCTCGGCCAGTTTTTCAGTGGCCCGATGCAGCAGGCCGATATGCGGATCGGCCCGCTGGATGACCTCGCCGTCCAGTTCCAGCACCAGACGCAACACGCCGTGCGCGGCCGGGTGCTGCGGGCCAAAATTAAGGGTGTAGTTTTTTATGTCAGCCATGTCTTAACGCCCTATTCCGTAACCTTCCTCGCGCACCACACGCGGGACGACCTCGCGCGGCTCGATGGTGACGGGTTGATACACCACACGCTGCTGTTCGGGGTCGTAACGCATTTCTACCGTGCCCGACAAAGGAAAGTCTTTACGAAACGGATGCCCGATAAAACCATAGTCGGTCAGGATGCGGCGCAAATCGGGGTGCCCTTCAAATACGATGCCATACAGATCGAAGGCCTCGCGCTCGTACCAATTGGTGCTGGGCCAGATTTCGAACAAGGTGTCGAGAACAGGAAATTCGTCGTTTGCCACCCAGGCGCGCAAGCGCAAGCGCCAGTTATGCTGTATCGACAACAGGTGCACCACCACCGCGAAGCGTTGCGGATGGCGCGCTTGCTCCGGGTCCACAGCAAAGGTGGGCGCGCCCCAGGCCGAGTAATCCATCCCGCACAAGTCGACACAGGTCTCGAACCCCAGGCTGGGCGTGTCGCGCAAAACGCGGCATACATCCACCCACTGATCGGCGGCAACCTCGAGCGTCAGTTCGCCGAAAGCACCGACAAGCGCACTATCCGGCCCGAATTGGGCCAGCAAATTTGTTTTTAGCGTTTCAAGCCGAGTCATAATACTTAGCGTATAAACGTGAATGAAAGGCTCGCGCGAGCGGGCCTAGCGAGCAATGGTATTGGTCAGGCGAATTTTGTTCTGCATTTGCAGAAGACCATACACCAGGGCCTCGGCCGTTGGAGGGCAGCCCGGCACATAGACGTCGACCGGCACAATGCGATCACAGCCGCGCACCACCGAATACGAATAGTGATAATAGCCGCCGCCATTGGCACACGAACCCATCGACAGCACCCAGCGCGGTTCGGGCATCTGGTCGTAAACTTTGCGCAAGGCCGGCGCCATTTTATTGCACAGGGTGCCAGCCACTATCATCAGATCGGACTGCCTCGGGCTGGGCCGGAAAATAATGCCGAACTGATCCAGGTCGTAGCGCGCCGCGCCCGCGTGCATCATCTCAACGGCGCAACAGGCCAGACCGAACGTCATGGGCCACAAAGAGCCGGTTTTAGCCCAGTTCAGAAACTTATCTGCGCTGGTGGTAATGAAGCCTTCTTTTAAAATACCGTCGATAGCCATTATTTTGTTGCCTAATTAAGAAAGACTTACTCCCAGTCAAGGGCGCCCTTCTTCCACTCGTAGATAAATCCTACTGTCAGCACCGCCAGAAACACCAGCACCGTCCAGAACCCCACCATGCCCACCGAACCATTGGCAATCGCCCAGGGAAACAGGAACGCAATTTCCAAGTCGAACATAATAAACAGAATGGCCACCAGGTAATAGCGCACGTCGAACTTCATGCGCGAATCGCCAAACGCCGGAAAACCGCACTCGTACGGAGACAGCTTTTCGGCGTCAGGCCGATTCGGCCCGATCAGCCGACCCGCCGACATCAGGCCAAAACCCACCAAGGTGGCGAAGATAATGAATAGCAGTACCGGGAAATACTGTTGCAGGTTCATGCAAAGCATCCAATCGCAATATGTAAACCTGTCGATTGTAGCATTTTGATAGTGTCATCCGGCTGAACAAACTCGGGTTTACGAGGGGTTCCTTATGTGTTGTAGCGGCAGCTTTTTTGTAGCCGCACCTCTTGCCGCTGCCATGCCTCGCTCAAACCAGTTCTTCATCGCGCAAATCGTTCCGGTCCTGACCATCCCCATCGTCAAGGTAAGAAATTTTCCGGCAACCCTCAATGCGTAAACTGAAGGGGATCGAATATGCCAAGCACCAACAATCGCTCTTTTCCCTAAGTATGCGCTAATTCTCGCTGAGTAAAGTGGACATTATGGTAGGTGCCAATGCGCCTTCCAAATTTCAATCAACTCGATAGGATTTATATGATGACATTATCAAAGAAACGCACAATAACCTTGCTGGGCGTGGCCATGACGCTGGTCACTGCTAACGCGCTCGCCTATACTGGCCAGAATTTAGCCTCTGAGGCCAAAGTCAGCATCGAACAGGCCAGAGCTATTGCCCTCAAGGCGTATCCTGGCCAAATTACCGATGGCGAATTGGAAAAGGAGAAGGGCGGCAGCAAACTACGCTATTCCTTCGACATCGAACACAACAAGGTCGCCCACGAGGTCGGAATAGATGCCGAAACGGGCAAGGTGTTGGAAAACTCCCTGGAAGGGCCTAACGCCGACTAAGGAATGCCATCTGAATAGCCAGCGAACTGAAGACACGCCCCGTGGTTAAATCAGTTCGGGAACCTATTCAAACAAGGTCGATATCCGTTCATTCTAGCTTGAATGACCTCTCTGGATTCCGACATGGAATTCCTTATTGGCAGTAGCCGGCGCCACGTACGTGGGCATGCCCGGGGGGCTTGCTCTCGGGGAGGGCTTGCTCCTCCAAGAGTGCGCCCATACTGAACGCATCAATCAAAAAAGCCACCCCGAAGAGTGGCTTTTTTTATACAGGCCCAAGGCCCGTATCAGCTCATGCGACAACCCGGCAAGCCGGGCTGTCTAGCGCATAGACAAGCTATGCAATCCGATTAGAAC
>SCRC01000033.1 GCA_004297945.1 Candidimonas sp.
GTGCCTGTGCCACCAGCCGTGGCGTCGCCCGTGGGCAACCCAACCCGCGCTACCGCGATTCCGGGCGGAAATTCGGAAAAATAATAATCGCCGTTTATCTTGCTCAAACCCGCAGGCATGGGCCCCGGCGGTGTTTGCGGCTGGCCGGCGAGGGCGACGCGCATAAAGCCGAGCCAGATGGGCAGAGCGGCGCCGCCGCCGGTTTCGCGATCGCCCAGCGAGCGGGGCTGGTCGTAGCCCATCCAGGCCACACCCACAATTTTGGGTGTGAAGCCGGCGAACCAGGCGTCGTGAGAGTCATTTGTGGTGCCCGTTTTGCCGCCGATGTCGTCGCGCTTGAGTTCGCGGTGTACGCGAGCCCCAGTTCCGTAGGTAGCCACACCGCGCAGCAAATCATCCATGACATAGACTGTGCGTGGGTCGATGGCGCGCGCTGCTGCATCGCCCGCAATGGTCGGTTTGGCTTGCATGATGACTTTGCCGCTGCTGTCGGTCACGTGGTCGATTAAAAAGGGCGGCACTCGATAACCACCATTGGCGAATACGGAATAGGCGCCAGCCAGTTGCAATGGTGTGACACTGCCCGCGCCCAGCGCCAGAGGCAACACGGCGGGCTGTCGGGCGCGGTCAAAGCCAAAGCGGGTGATGTAGTCTTGCGCATACTTCGGGCCTACCGCCTGCAGGATGCGGATCGACACCATGTTCATGGACTTGTAAAGACCCTCGCGCATGGTCAGCATAGGGTTGTACTCGTTGCCGTAGTTCTTGGGGTTCCAGGCTTTGGAGCCGGTCTGGGCGGCGGTCAGCGAGAACGGTTCGTTGGATATTTGCGTGGCCGGGGTCAGGCCGCGCTCGAGCGCAGAGGCATAAAGAAATGGCTTGAAGCTCGAGCCAGGTTGTCGCCAGGCTTGTGTGACGCGATTGAACTTGCCTTGATCAAAGTCAAAGCCGCCCACCATTGCTTGTATAGCGCCGTCTTGCGGGTTCATCGCCACGAATGCGGCCTGCACCGTGGGCATGTTGATGACTTCCCAGTAATCGCCATTCTTGTGTAAATACACGACAGAGCCGCGCTGGATCTTGACATTGGGCTTGGCGTTTTTAGCCAGGCCGCGTGCCACGACGCGCAAGGCGCGCTTGTCGGTGACCTGGATAATTTCCTGCGAGCTGCGGGCGACCGTGATTTTGGTGGGATCGGCCGAAAGTACAAGGCCCATGACGATGTTGCCGCTATCGGCGTATTTTTCCTGCAGACCGTCAATAATGGGATCGAGTTTGGCCGGATCTTGCTCGATGCCCGCGGGCAGGTTGATGGTTTCTTCGGGCCCTGGGTAGGCCGAACGGCGCGTGTAATCCAGCACGCCATTGCGCAGCGACCGGTATGCGGCTTCTTGATCTTTCGAGTTGATGGTGGTGTAGATGTTGAAGCCGCGTGAATAGATATCGTCCTGGTATACGTTGTATAGCAGTTGGCGCGCGAGTTCGGCCACGTAGTCGCCGTGGATGGCGTAGCCGCCCGCGGGCGTACCTGGCGCCGATTTGATCTGTATGGGTTGCACCATGGCCTGCTTGTATTCGGCGTCGGTCAGGTAACCCAGCGCTTTCATGCGGCCCAGCACATAGCCTTGTCGTATCTTGGCCCGCTTGAAGTTGGCAATGGGGTTAAAACGCGAGGGTGCTTTGGGAATGCCCGCAAGCATGGCGGCCTCGGCCGGCGTGATTTCAGACAGCGGTTTGCCAAAATAGGTGCGTGATGCGGCGGCAAAGCCGTATGCCCGGTGGCCCAGGTAAATCTGGTTCATGTAGAGATCGAGAATCTGATCTTTGCTAAGATTGGCTTCGATCTTGAACGTAAGTAAAAGTTCGTAAAACTTGCGGGTATAGGTTTTCTCCGAGGACAGGTAGAAATTGCGCGCGACCTGCATCGTGATCGTGCTGGCGCCCTGGGCCTTGGACATATGCGTAACATTGGCGATCATGGCGCGCAGCACGCCCGGCCAGTCGACTCCGCCGTGCTGGTAAAAACGATCATCCTCTGCGGACAGGATCGCCGACTTCATGACGTCGGGGATTTCATTGAAGCGCAAAACATTGCGTCGTTCTTCGCCGAATTCGCCGATCAGCACTTTGTCGGCTGTGTAGACGCGCAAAGGCACCTGCGGCCGATAGTCGGTCATGGCATGAAGATCGGGCAGGTTGGGCCACGCCAGCGCAAGCGCCAGTGCCATGAGCAGCGCAAAGCACAAGCCTAGGCCGATGCAGAAAATGGCCGTCTTGAAAAAGAAACGTCCGATCCAGGGTGAGGATGCGGCGCTGGAATTGGATTTTGAGGAAGAGGTAGCAGAACTCATTAGGGGCGATTTTAAGTCTAACCGTGGGCAGACTATGATTTGTTCAGTGGGTTAATGTAACTGAACAATGCAGTGTATCCGTCTGTCTGGGGATTGCAAGTGAGATAATACACAAATGAACAAGCCTTTATGTCGCAGCGTAACGACGAGCGAAACTCAGAACCCCGGCGAATCGGATACCCCGGTCGGTTTATTGCTGCCCGATGAGCAGCCCATCTTCCTGGTTGGCATGATGGGCGCAGGCAAGACAACGATAGGGCGTAGTCTGGCCCGCTTGCTGGATCGCGAATTTCTTGATCTCGATCACGAGCTCGAAGCGCGTTGCGGTGTTCGAGTGTCATTGATATTCGACATCGAAGGCGAAGAAGGGTTCCGCCGTCGTGAAACGGCGCTTCTTGACGAATGTTCGCGCCGCCCGGGTATTATCCTGGCCACCGGCGGGGGCGCAGTGCTCAATGCGGAAAATCGCCGCTATTTGCGCGAACGTGGTGTCGTGGTTTATTTGCATGCCACTGGCGATGAGCTATACCGCCGCGTGGCGCGTGATCGCACCCGGCCTTTATTACAGACGGCCGACCCGCGCGCTCGCCTGCAAACGCTGCTTGTGGAACGTGAGCCGCTTTATCAAGAGGTGGCCGCCATTACCGTCGAAACCGGTATTATGCCGATATCGCAGGTCGCGCAGGCCTTGCTTTCCTTATTGAAAAAACACCAGAGTCATTCATGAGCATGGTCCATGTGAACACGCCCGGGGGGTCCTATCCGATTCACATCGCGGCAGGCTGTCTTGAGCGTCTGGCCGACAGCATTCCGCACGACGCCACGGCCATAGCCGTTGTCACCAATTGCACCGTGGCGGCTCATTACGGCGCGCGCGTCGAACGCGCCCTGGCTCAAACGGGTAAACGGATCATACGCATCGAGCTGCCCGATGGTGAAGCCTATAAAGACTGGCAAACCCTGAATCTGATTTTCGACGCTTTGTTACAAAATCGTTTTGATCGGCGTTCGATATTGCTGGCCCTGGGCGGCGGAGTGGTGGGCGATGTGTGCGGTTTTGCCGCCGCTACCTATATGCGCGGCATCCGTTTCGTGCAGGCGCCCACTACTTTGCTGGCGCAGGTGGATTCTTCAGTGGGGGGTAAAACCGCCGTCAATCATCCTTTGGGTAAAAACATGGTCGGCGCGTTTTATCAGCCGATCGCCGTCGATATCGATACGGATGTCCTGAACACATTGCCGCCGCGCGAAATTTCAGCGGGCCTGGCCGAGGTGATCAAATATGGCTTGATCATTGACGCGGAATTTTTCGCCTGGTGCGAGCAGAACGTGGCGGCGTTGCGCGCGCTCGAACCCGCCGCAATGGCCTACGCGATCCGGCGCTCATGCGAACTGAAGGCTTTGGTGGTGTCGCAAGACGAGCGCGAAACAGGTCTGCGAGCCATTCTTAATTTCGGCCACACTTTTGGTCATGCCATCGAGGCCGGTCTGGGTTTTGGCGCGTGGCTGCATGGCGAAGCAGTGGGTTGCGGCATGGTGCAGGCGGCCGAGCTCTCCGCCACCGTGCTTGGCTTGTCTTCAGACAGCGTTGATCGAGTGCGCAACCTGGTCGAGGCGATTGGGTGCCCCATCCAGGCGCCCGACTTGGGGGCGGGGCGCTGGCTCGACCTGATGCAGGTTGATAAAAAAACCGAAGCGGGACAGTTGCGCTTCATACTTTTGCCGCAGATCGGACGGGCGGTGTTTCAGCCAGTGCCTGCCGCTGCGCTGCAAGCCGTGCTGAACAAGACTGTTGTGTTCAGCCTGTAGGCGCCCATGACGTTCCTGGCCCCCTACGCCTGTCACCCCGAGCAATCGCGCGGCCGCGTACATTCGGAAGCGGCGCCGGTCAACCGTAACCAGTTCCAGCGCGACCGTGATCGCATTATCCATTGCAATGCCTTTCGTCTGCTGGAATATAAAACGCAGGTTTTCGTCAATCACGAAGGCGATCTGTTTCGCACTCGCCTCACACATAGTATCGAGGTCGCCCAGATAGCCCGCACGCTGGCGCGTAATCTAGGCTTGCACGAGGATCTGACCGAGGCCATCTCGCTGGCCCACGACCTGGGGCATACGCCGTTTGGGCATGCCGGCCAGGATGAGCTCAATGCGTGTTTGCGCGAGCTTGCCCCCGAGGTCGGCGGCTTCGAGCATAACCTGCAAAGCCTGCGTGTGGTCGACGAGCTTGAAGAGCGCTACGCCGCTTTCAATGGCTTGAATCTATGTTTTGAAACGCGCGAGGGGATACTGAAACACTGCTCTTTGCGCCATGCCCGCTTGCTGGGCCCGGTGGGCGAGCGCTTTTTAAACAGGACCGAGCCTTCGCTCGAGGCGCAGATTGCCAACCTGGCCGATGAAATCGCCTACAACAATCACGATATCGATGATGGCTTGCGCTCGGGGCTGATCAGTGTGGCGCAGTTGCAGATGCTGGAGATTTTCGCCACCCATTACGCGCAGGTCGGACGGCAATATCCGCGCCTTGAACCGCGTCGCGCGATTGCCGAAACCGTACGCGCCATGATCAATACGCTGGTTACGGATTTGACCGAAACCACGCGGGCCAATATAAACGCGCATCAGCCCGATAGCGTCGACGCTGTGCGCCGGGCTCCAGCGCTGGCCGCATTTTCCACGTCGATGCGTCGCCAGACTGATGCGCTAAAGAAATTTCTGCTTGAAAATCTTTACCGCCACTATCGCGTTATGCGCATGACAAACAAAGCGCGCACTATTGTGCGCGATCTGTTCGAGGCGTTTTTGAAAGAGCCGCGTTTGCTGGCCGATGAATATCGCCGCGATAACGACCAGGCCCAAGCCCGCGCCATCGCCGACTATATCGCAGGCATGACCGACCGCTTTGCGATACGGGAGCATCGGCAGTTGTTTCAGATGGAGTAGGGGCGACCTTGTTGGCGATGCCTTGTTTTTGCATGGATGGCAGCCACAAGGGCTGCCTCTACATGAGTGGAAGGTACGTAGTTGTAGCGGCCCCCCTTGTTGTAGACAGCCCTTGTTGTAGACAGCCCTTGTTGTAGCGGCACCCCTTGTGGGTGCCATCTACCCCCGTTGAAAGCCGCTATCCCGCTATCGACCGCGTGCACCTGCGGGCAAGACTTGCGGCGCCATGGAGCCGGCCGACCTACCGATAAGCCATGCGCTGAATGCCGAAACCACGCCTGCGAAGATGGTGTAGGCAACGATCAACCAGGGCTGGCCGCCGTTCATCTTCAGCAATGCCGTGGCGATAAGCGGCGTGATGCCCGAGGCGAAAATCCCCGAAAACTGATACACAAACGAAATGCCGGTGTAGCGCACCTTGGTGTCGAACAGTTCGCAAAAGAGTGCCGCTTCAGGGCCATAAATTGCGGCGTAGAAAATGCCGAATGGGATGATGATCGACAGCCAGATCACCATAACGTGTTCGGAATAATTGGTCATCAGCCAGAAGGCAGGAAGGGCCGAAAAGCCAGTGATCAAGGAACCCCAGAAATAAGTGCGGGTACGGCCAACCCTGTCTGAAAGGGCGCCAAAGTAGGGAATGAAGAAGCACATCACTATGGCTGCGGCCATGACGCCGGTCAGGGCTTCGGTCCGATTGATGTGGATGGTCTGAGTTAAATAATTAATGGAGAATACGGCAAAGATATTGAAAAACACGCCGTCGATATAGCGTGCGCCCATGCCCTTGAGAATATTTCCCGGATAGCGCTTCATCATATCGAAGAAGGGAATCTGCGATTCGGCGTTGGCTTCCTTGATCTTGGCAAATTCAGGGGTTTCCTTGATGGTCAGGCGAATATACAGGCCCACAAATACCAGCAAGGCGGACAGCCCGAACGCAACGCGCCAGCCCCAGTTATAGAATGCCTCGTTGGTCAGTGTCCCCGACAGCACCGCTACCACGCCAGCGGCCAGGCACAAGCCTATAGACAGGCCGATTTGCGGCAGCGATGCATAGAGACCGCGCTTGTTCTTGGGTGCGTATTCGTAGGTCATGAGAACCGCGCCGCCCCATTCGCCGCCCAGGCCCAGACCCTGAACCACGCGACACAGCAACAGCAGGATGGGAGCCCAGATGCCGATCGAATCGTAAGTGGGAATGAACGCAATCAGGAACGTGGCAATGCCCATCAACACCAGCGTGAAGATAAGCATGCTTTTGCGTCCGATGCGGTCGCCGAAGTGGCCGAAAATAACACCGCCAAATGGCCGGGCAATAAAGCCCACGGCAAACGTGGCATAGGCCAGCATGGTGCCCACCAGCGGATCGTGGCTCGGAAAATACATCTTGTTGAAAACGAGGCCGGCCACGAGGCCATACAAGAAAAAGTCATACCACTCGATGGTGGCTCCGATGAGCGAGGCTGCGACTACCTTTCGGATAGCATGATTGTCGGGATTGGACATGTTGTCTCCTGGTGTTTTCTATTTTTGGCAAAAATATTGCCGGGGGGAAATCTTTATTACAAATTCCTGATTAAAGATGTTTGCGCTGGGCGTCTTCCAGAATGAAATCGGCCGCGCGTTCGGCAATCATCACAATCGGCACGTTGGTATTGCCCGATACCAGGGTGGGCATGATCGAGGCATCGACCACACGCAGGCCGTCGATGCCATGAACGCGCAGCCGGTTGTCAACGACCGCGTCGGTGTCTGAAGCCAACCCCATTTTGGCGGTGCCCGTGGGATGGAAAATGGTGGCCCCGTACTCACGGCAGAAATGCAGGATTTCGTCGTCGGTACGCACATCCGGCCCGGGGCGATGTTCTCTTTTCATCAGATCGCTCATGGGGACAGTGGCCGCCAGGCGCCGGGCGTATTTCACGCCCGCTATCGCGGTGCGCCGATCCAGGTCGGTGGACAGGTAATTGGGCTGCATCGAGGGCGGCTCGAAAGGATTGGTCGATTTGATGTTGACCTCGCCGCGGGACTCGGGGCGTAACTGGCACACCGAATAAGTGCATCCGGAAAAATCATGCACAGCGCCACCGGCGGCGTCGGCCGACAGCGTGCCAAAATGGAACTGGATATCGGGCGTTGCGCTTTCATCAGGAAGGGCGCGGCAAAAAATGGCGCCCTGATTGATGCCTATGGCCAGCGGCCCGCCTCGGAACAGCAGCCATTGCAGTCCGATCTTGCCCTTGCTCCAGATGGTGCGCAACTGGTCGTTGGTGGTGATGGGCTTGGTGACTTCGTAAATCAGGCGGATCTGTAAATGATCCTGCAGGTTTTTTCCGACCCCATTCAAATCCTTCACAACTGGAATTCCAAACTTGGTCAGAACCCCCGATGGCCCGATGCCCGATAGCTGCAACAGCTGTGGCGACTGGATGGAGCCCGCCGAAAGTATGACTTCGCGATTGGCCAGCAGGGTGCGTTCCACGCCTCCCTTTTTATAGCGAATGCCACTGGCCCGCTTCCCTTGCATGACGATAGCCGTGGCCTGCGCATCGGTTTCGATGCGCAGATTGGATCGTCCGCGCGCCGGATTCAGGTAGGCCACAGCCGTCGAACAGCGCTTTCCGTTGCGAGTCGTAAGCTGGTAATACCCCACTCCTTCCTGGTCGCCGCTGTTGAAGTCTTGACGTTTTTTCAGGCCCATCGAGGCCCCGGACTGGATCAGTGCCTCGACCAGCGGGTGCCGCGTTTTGATCGAAGTGGCGTTGAGCGGGCCCGTAGTGCCGTGTGTGGGGCTCTCGCCCAGATCATTGTTTTCCAGCTTGCGGAAGTAAGGCAGGCAATCGTTCCAGCTCCAGCCGGCATTACCTTGTTGTTCCCAGTGGTCGTAGTCCTGCTTTTGGCCGCGTATGTAGATCAGCCCATTGATGGAACTTGATCCGCCCAGCGTTCTGCCGCGCGGCCAGTAAATTTTGCGCCCCAGCATATTCGCGTCCGGGTCGGTGTAGAACCCCCAGTTCAGTTTTTTATGGAACATGGTTTTCCCGTAGCCAATGGGAATGTGTATCCAGATATTTTTATCTGGCGGGCCGGCCTCGAGCACACAGACGGAATACTTGCCGTTTTCGCTAAGCCGATTGGCCAGGACGCAGCCGGCGGAGCCCGCGCCGACGACGATGTAATCTACGGAGTCTGACATGATTGCCTCTAGTGCTCTCGCTGACTTGCCGGAAGGTCGGAAGTGGCGATGTTTAATTATTGAGATGCCTTATTTCAATAATTATTGATTTATGGCGTGCCGACAAGATAGAATCGAGCAGTAAACCACCAGTGGAACAATAAGTTTCATTGGCGTTTCAGTAATGAACCGATTGTCAGCGGGATGTTGTGCCCGGAGGGTTAGCGCTATGTCCAATGTGTCTTCCCGTTATTTGCGCGTACCCGCCTTGCTGGAGCAGTTGGCGCGTACACAACACCCCCAGACGCTGGCGCAACTGGCGCAACGTCTGGATTTACCCAAAACTACGTTGATGCGGATATTGCAGTCCCTGGTTGGGGCTGGCCTGGTGGTAGATACGCCCAATGAAAAAGGCTATGTGCTGGGGCCGCGCGCCACGCTTTTGGCGCTGGCGACATTGCGTTCACCGCATTTTTCCCGAACCTCGCGGGCCATATTGGGGCAACTGGTGCAGGAGTTGGGCGAAACTTGCAACCTCACCACGCTCGAAGGCGACCAGGTCCGTTATCTCGATCGCGTAGAAACCCATCATTTGCTGCGCCTGCAACTTGAGGTCGGCACGCATGTTCCCCTGCATTGCACCGCCAGTGGCAAGCTGATGCTCGCCTCCATGGACGCCAGTCAGCGCCAGCAGATTCTGGATCGCATCAGTCTGGAGCGGTTTACGCCTCGAACGCTGGTCGATCGGCAGCAACTTGAAACCGAACTAGTCAACATTCGCCAGCGCGGCGTAGGGTTGGATCGCGAAGAGTTCGTTCTGGGTATGGTGGCGGTCGCTGTGCCGGTGCTCGACGCTCAGCAGAAAGTTATTGCCGCGGTGGCTTGCCATGGCCCGACTGCGCGGGTTTCCATGGAGTTCCTGCTCGGTTCGGTGCCTGTATTGCAAAAAGCGGCTATTGCCATGGGCCGTGCGCTGGGCGACGGCGCCATGCTTTGGTAGTTGCGTTCCTATTGTTTGTGCGCGGCGCGCAACAAGGGTTTCAGATAGCGTCCGGTATAGCTTTCCGGATGGGCGGCGATGTCTTCAGGCGTGCCTTGCGCCACGATGCGCCCGCCCCCGTCGCCACCCTCCGGGCCCATGTCAATCACCCAATCGGCGGTTTTGATCACGTCCAGATTGTGTTCGATAATCACCACCGTATTGCCGGCGTCGACCAATTGGCGCAATACGCCAAGCAGCAATGAAATATCCTGAAAGTGCAGGCCCGTTGTAGGTTCGTCCAGGATGTAGAGCGTGCGCCCAGTGCTGCGTTTGGAGAGTTCGAGCGAAAGCTTTACGCGCTGGGCCTCGCCGCCCGACAAGGTGGTGGCGCTTTGCCCCAGGCGCACATACGATAAGCCTACATCCATCAGCGTATTCAGTTTGCGGGCGACACTGGGCACCGCTTCGAAATACGGCAGTGCCTGCTCGACGGTGAGATCCAGCACTTCGCTGATGCTGCGGCCACGATAGCGGATCTCCAGCGTTTCGCGGTTGTAGCGCTTGCCTTCGCAGACGTCGCAGGGCACGTACATATCGGGCAGGAAATGCATCTCCACCTTGACGACGCCATCGCCCTGGCAGGCTTCGCAGCGCCCGCCTTTCACATTGAATGAGAAACGGCCTGGATCGTAACCGCGCATGCGTGCTTCGGGCACATTTGAGAACAGTTCGCGTATGGGGGTGAACATGCCGGTGTAAGTAGCCGGATTGCTGCGTGGCGTGCGTCCGATGGGGCTTTGGTCGACGTTGATGATTTTATCGAAATGTGACAGGCCTTCGAGCGAGAGATAGGGCGCCGGCTCGGTCTGGGCCCGGTGCAATTGCTGGGCCACGGCCGTGGCAAGCGTGTCGTTGATCAAGGTGGATTTGCCCGAACCTGACACGCCCGTGACGCACATCAGGCGCCCCGCAGGCAGCGCCAGATCGACCGATTTGAGATTATTCCCGGTGCAGCCTTTCAGGTATAGCCAGTCCAGCTCGTCGGTGACGGGTCGGCGTGGCGGCACTTCGATGCGTTTGGCGCCACTTAGGTATTGGCCGGTCAGCGAGTTGAGGTTTTGGGGTAATGATAGCGGCGTGCCGTAAGCGACGACCTGGCCACCATGTTCGCCCGCTCCGGGACCCATGTCGATAACGTAATCGGCCGACCGTATCATGTCTTCGTCGTGTTCGACCACAATCACGCTATTGCCCAGATCGCGCAGATGCTGCAGGGTCTCGATCAAGCGGCCGTTGTCGCGCTGGTGCAGCCCGATGGAGGGTTCGTCCAGCACATACATAACGCCGGTCAGCCCGGAGCCAATCTGGCTGGCCAGGCGGATGCGTTGCGCTTCGCCCCCCGAGATCGTGTCGGCGCTGCGATCCAGCGACAGGTAATTGAGCCCGACGTTGTTCAGGAATTCCAGGCGTGCTTCGATTTCGCGCACGATGCGCTCGGCGACGTCTTTTTTCGCGCCGGACAATTTCAGCGCCTGGAACCAGTCCAGACAGGCCGACAAGGGCTTTGCCTCGACCTCGAATATGGCGAGTCCGCGGCGTTCGCCGGCGCCGACTTCCGTGCCTATCAGTACATGCCGCGCTTCGGCTCGCAGTCGTGAGCCGCCGCAGGCCGGGCACGCCTTGGTGTGCCGCATTTTCCCCAGCTCTTCGCGCACGGCGTTTGAATCGGTTTCGCGCCAGCGTCGTTCCAGGTTGGGGATGATTCCTTCAAAAACGTGTTTCTTGACGCTTGATCGGCCTTTTTCGTTCAAGTACAGAAAGGGAATTTCCTCGTCGCCCGATCCGTACAGCACTTTTTGCTGTAACTCGGCGCCCAGTGCCTCGAACGGAGTGTCGACGTCGAATTGGTAGTGCGCAGCCAGGCTGGTCAAAAGCGTATGCGTGAAGGCATTGCGGCGGTCCCAGCCATGCACGGCGCCGCTGGCCAGGCTAAGTTCTGGAAACGCCACGACGCGCTTGGGGTCGAAAAAATCCACGTGCCCCAAGCCGTCGCAAGTGGGGCAGGCGCCCACGGGATTATTAAAGCTGAACAGGCGCGGTTCGAGTTCGGCCAGGCTGTGGTGGCACACCGGGCAGGCGTAGCGGCTGGAAAAGGCGTGTTCGTCGCCACTGTCCATATTCAGGGCGATGACCCGGCCTTCGGCCAGATTGGCTGCCGTTTCAAAGCTTTCGGCCAGCCGTTGCTGGCTTTCGGGCCGCACGCGCAGCCGGTCTACGACCACATCGAAATCATGCTTTTCGGTTTTCTTCAGAGGTGTGAGCTGGTCGATTTCGACCATCTCACCATTGACTCGCAGCCGGACAAAGCCTTGTGCCTGCAGGTTGTTGCATTCGTCCTCGAAGCTGCCTTTACGCGATCGAGCGAGTGGCGCCAGAATGGCTAGGCGCGTGTCGGGCGCCCAGGTCATGACCTTGTCGACCATCTGGCTGATGCTCTGGGCTTGCAGAGGCAGGCCGTGATCGGGACAATAAGGAGTGCCCACGCGTGCGTACAGCAGCCGCAGATAGTCGTGGATTTCGGTAATCGTACCGACCGTCGAGCGTGGATTGTGTCCGGCGGACTTCTGTTCGATGGCGATGGCGGGCGACAGGCCTTCTATCAGGTCCACGTCGGGCTTGTCCATCAGTTGCAGGAATTGCCGAGCGTAGGCCGAGAGGCTTTCAACGTAGCGTCGCTGGCCTTCGGCGTAAAGTGTGTCGAAGGCCAGCGACGATTTTCCCGACCCCGATAATCCCGTTACCACTACCAGTTTGTGCCGTGGCAGGTCGACAGAGATGTTTTTCAGGTTGTGCGTGCGGGCGCCCCGGATGCGAATCGCGTCCATCTAGTTACTTTCAGCTATATCAAAGGTTAACTTGCTACTATAGCGCGCAGCCCCAATCTTTGCGCTGAGCGTGTGAGCACAGGTGTGTTTGACAGTGCGCCAACGTTTTTTCACAAAAGAGTATTCCATGACCGACCATAGCGCCCACACAGGCAAACCTAAACGCGTTGCACTAAAACTGACCCCGATCGAGCGCCGCGCGAGCATGATGCTGGCCTTGTTGTTTGCTTGCCGAATGCTGGGCCTGTTTTTGCTTACGCCCGTGTTCGCGGTGGCCGCGCAAACCATTCCTGGCGGCAACAATGCAGCCAAGGTCGGGCTGGCCTTGGGGGCTTATGGGCTGACGCAAGCCTTGTTGCAAATTCCGTTGGGCATGGCCTCGGACCGCTACGGGCGCCGCCCGGTGATTGTATTTGGCCTGCTGCTATTCATTGCCGGAGGCGTTATCTGCGCTTTGGCGAGCAATATCGACTGGGTCATTGCGGGGCGTGTCGTTCAAGGCCTGGGCGCTGTGTCGGCAGCCATTACGGCATGGGTGGCCGACGCCACTCGTCCCGAGGTACGCACGCGTGCCATGGCCATGGTGGGCGGTTCGATCGGGATTTCGTTTGCCGTGTCTCTGGTGCTTTCGCCCTTGCTGGTGGGCCAGTTCGGCTTGTCGGGCCTGTTCTGGGCGATTAGCTTGCTGGGCTTTGTGTGCCTGCTGATTGCCAGCTTTGTGGTGCCGGTCGTGCCTTTGGCAGCCTTGCCGATTGTGCAGGCCAAGCCGCGCGATGTGTTGCATCATGCCGATTTGCTGCGCCTGAATTTTGGTGTTTTTTGTCTGCATTTTGTTCTGATGTCTATTTTTATCGTGGCGCCGGGGCTGCTGGGCAAGTTGGGCGGTTACGATTCGGCGCATTTGTGGGAGGTCTATCTGCCGGTTATTTTGCTTTCTTTCGTGCTGATGGTGCCGGCGGTGTTCTACGCTGAAACGCGCCATGCTCACAAGGTGGCGTTAGAGGCTTCGGTGGCTGGTCTGGTTGTGGTGCTGGCTCTGATGCCCCTGGCCAGCCATGCGTTTCTTGCCCTGGTGGCGACGTTTGT
>SCRC01000034.1 GCA_004297945.1 Candidimonas sp.
TAAGTGCATGCGCAATCCCGGCGCGGCATTGATTTCCACAATGCGACCAACCTGTTTGTCCAGCGGCTCATAGACGTTGTCACCCACCAGATCGATGCCGCAAATATCCAGTCCAACCATTTGTGCCGCGGCAACAGCGCTGGCGGCCAATTCCGGATGAACGTGATCAGTCACATCGGTCGCCGTACCACCTGTACTAAGGTTGGCGTTGTTGCGCAGAACGACCCGAGCGCCTTTTTCTGGGACCGAATCGGGGCTATACCCCTGTTTGGCGATTGCCGCCAAGGCAATATCATCGAAGCGGATCAAGGTCAACGACGTGCCATGGCCTTCGCCGCGGGCCGGATCGGCATTGATCAGATCCACCAGCTGGACTATGCTGCGCCGGCCATCGCCGATCACTTGCGGAGGGTCGCGCCGCGCGGCGGCGACCAGAGTGTCGCCCACCACCAGCAAACGAAAATCGTGACCGGGGAAATAGCGCTCCACAATCACCTCTTTACATCTGGCGCACGCCAGCGCATACCCGGCCAGCACCTGCTCGCGGGTTTGCACGTTTACGGTGACGCCTTTGCCCTGATTGCCATCGCGCGGCTTGATCACCACGGGCGCGTCTATTTCAAGCGCCGCCGCCCAGGCATCTTCCGCGCTGCTCACACAGCGGCCGTCGGGCACTGGCACACCTGCGGTAGCCAGCAGCATCTTGGTCAGTTCTTTGTCTTGCGCGATGGACTCTCCGATCGCACTGGTGTCATCGGTTTCGGCAGCCTGTATTCGTCGCTGCTTGCAACCCCAGCCAAACTGCACCACGCTGCCCTGCGTCAAGCGCCGATAAGGAATGCCCCGCGTCAGCGCCGCCTGAACAATCGACCCGGTACTCGGCCCCAGGCGCACGTCTTCATTCATTTCACGCAGACGTGCGAGCGCATCGGCCAGGTCAAAAGGCATGTCCTGCATGGCGGCCTTGCACAAGTCTTCGGCCAGCGCCAACGCCAGTCTGCCGACATCTTCTTCACTGTATTCAACCACCACCTGATATATGCCAGGTTCAATCGTGGAAGACGTACGGCTAAAAGTAATCGGACAACCCGCTTGAGTTTGCAGCCTCAAGGCGGCCGACGCCAGCGCATGCGCAAGCGAGCCCGCCTGGCCGGAGGCGGATAGTCTGAAAATATCGATGTCGGGGAAGCGCGCGCGCAACGCATTTTCGAAACTTTCCCGCCCGCCGATACTGCGCTCCAACTCGTCGCAAGACACGATGGCTTCAATCGCCGTTTGCCGACACCACAGATTGGGGCCGCGCAGCGCACGTACACGTGATACATCCATGAACTGATATCCCTTGTTGCTTCAGGCCGCTATGTCGAACGTCGGCGCAGCGTCCTCTGCCAGCGCCTGGGCCGGATCAAAACCAAACGTCTCAATGCCCGTACGCATCAATTCGGGACTGATGCCCAGCGCCCAGGCGGCTCCCACCGCAGCCAGAATATTCTCGACCTGAAAGGGGAGCTTCCCACCTTCGGTCAGGGCAATGGCCGAGAGCTCGGCCAACACGGTTTGCTCCCGGCCATCGGCCAGAACGACCCGGGCGTCGTGCACAAATATCGCCCGTCCACCCTTGGCCAGATGCTCGATAATGATCGGTGCATCGCCATCGCAGCCAAAGAAAATCACCGAGCCATCGCATAAAGACGCCATGGCGGCGACCAGCGGATCAGCGGCATTGAGAACCGCTACCCCATCGGCCAACACCACATCGACCTGAGTGCGAAATACCGTGGCGAGCTGCTCCGCGTCATGAATATAGAATTCGGGAAGGACGGCCGCGGGATCCAGGTTGGTCACGACCCCCACCAGGCATCGGTCGTACGATAAACCCTCGCTTAAAATGCTGCGGCTGCCCGTCTCGATGACTCCCGCCTGAACCGCACGATTAAGCACAACACGATGGCCGGAGGCCCAATTGGCGCAATCCGTTTTTGCTACATGGCGGCGGCCGAAAAACAGGCCGCTGCTGCAAGCCAGCCCGGTGTATTGCCCGCTCAATTGCAGCAAATGAGCCACCACCCGAGCGACGGTTGTCTTCCCCTTGCTTCCCGTCACGCCCACGATCGGTATACGGCCGCTATCACCTTGCGGAAACAAGTGATCGACAATAGCCCGGCCTACAGGCCGCGGTTCGCCCGATGCCGGCTTCAGATGCATCAGCAAGCCAGGGCCGGCGTTGACTTCAACCAGGGCGCCGCGCTGTTCCGAAAGAGGCCGGGAGATATCTTCGGCCACCAGATCGACCCCCGCAATGTCCAGACCCACCACGCGCGCCGCCAGCGCTACTGCGGCCGCGGTGGCCGGATGCACCAGGTCGGTCACGTCTATAGATACATTTCCGCTACGCTGAATCAGCACTGGCAAGCCTTGCGCCGGAACAGATTCGGCGCTCAGTCGCTGGCGCGCCAGTTCAAGACGCGCGGCCGAATCCAGGCGAATCAGATTGAGCGGCTGATCCTCATCGCGCCCACGCCGCGGATCCGTGTTCAACTGGCTGTCGATCAGCTGAAGCACCGTGCTGACGCCATCGCCGACAACCGTTGCCTCCTCGCCGCGAGCGGCGGCAACCATGTGCCCGCCCACAACCAGCAGCCGATGCTCATTGCCGCGCACAAAACGTTCGACCATCACGCCGCTACCCTCGTCAACAGCAACGGCGTAGGCGGTTTCAACCTCTTCCCGATTTGTCAGGTTGGTGAATACGCCCCGCCCATGGTTGCCGTCCATGGGCTTGACCACAACCGGCAAACCTATCGATTGCGCAGTGTCCCAGGCATCTTGCGGGCTGTTCACCAGATACCCTTCAGGAACCGGCACGCCACAGGCGTGAAGCAGGCTTCGAGTCAGGTCCTTGTCGCGCGAGATGCCTTCGGCAATGGCGCTGGTGCGGTCGGTTTCCGCCGTCCAGATCCGCCGCTGACGCGCCCCATAACCCAGTTGCACCAGATTGGCTTCACTTAAACGATTGATTGGAATATCGCGATCATCGGCCGCATCCACAATGCACGCCGTGCTGGGCCCCAGGCGGCGTGATTCAGTCAATTCACGAAGTTGGGCAATCGCCGCTGGCACATCGAATGGGCGGTCTTCAATGGCAGCCATCACCAGATCGCGCGCCAGATAAAGCGCGGCGCGAGTAACCGGCTCGTGCCAGGCGCGTACAATAATCTTGTATACCCCGGGCACCGACGTTTCACGGGCACGACCCAAGCCTCCTTGCAACTCGCCGCCAAGACTCTGCAATTCAAGTGTGACATGCTCCATGACATGGCCAGGCCATGTCCCGCGGCGCAAACGCTGTAAAAAGCCTCCGCGCTCACCCACGCTACAACGATGCTCGATCAACGACGGGAGCCACGCGACCAATCGTTCGTAGAACCCGGGAATAGTGTTGGAGGGAAAGCTTTCCAACTCTCCTATATCGACCCAGGCTTCGATGACCGGGCGGTAGGTCCAGATATTAGGCCCACGCAAATAAAGCATATTGATGAATTCAATACTTTTCTTTTTCATCTTTGAATGGGCAGAAGCGTCGCACAAGGCCAAATTTGCCAAGCAGCAATAAATTATTTATGAATTAATGATTAATAATGGCGGTAATTTGACTGCAAAATAGCCGAAGCTTGCGAAAAGATTCGAAAATCCTGTTGCCGGATGTAAAAAAACCACACTAAACTGCCAGCCCGACGACGAAACAACGCGCCGCGATGCGGCGAAATCGTACTACTATTTCACGATCCTCATATTTGGGGACAGATCACGCCGCATCCATGAAAACTGAATTGAACGCTCCAGACCTTGACACGGACAATTTGCCCGATGTCTGGCGCGCTCGCGCGTTGCCGCAACTTGCCGACCAGGAAGCCATTCTGGCATGGCTGGAAACCGACCTGGATCAGCGCTTGCACTTTGCCGGCGGCCTGCTGCTGGTGACCAATCTCCGCTTGCTTGTCAAAGAGCCAGGCGCGGCGAACTGGCTGTCCTGGCCTCTGCTGCCAGGGTTGTGGCTACGCCACTATGACCATGCAGGGGTGGGCACACTTGAGCTGCGCGATGCGAGCGCGCGTCTGGCGGGCTGGCGCTATACGCTAGGCCGTCAAAACAACGCGCTGCGCTTGATCGCCCAGTTCAACCGGCAACGCGACGCCACACCGGGCAGTTCAGCCGCCACGCCCATCGCGCACGACGAACAGCCAGGCGTCGCGACACAGACGCAGGCGCCACCCTCGACCTGGGCTTTGCTGCGCCTATGGCGCTTTGCCAAACCGTATCGCACAGCCCTCCTGATAGGCTTTCTTCTGACGCTGGGCTCGACCGCCGCCGCGTTGGTGCCGCCGTATCTGACCATGCCGCTGATGGACGACGTACTGATCCCGTTTCAAAACGGCGTGCCCATCGACTATGGCCTGGTCAAGCTATATCTGATCGCGCTATTGGCGTCGTCCCTGCTAGCCTGGCTGCTGGGCTGGGGACGCACCTATATTCTGGCCTGGGTAAGCGAACGCATTGGCGCAGATCTGCGCACCACCACGTACCAGCATCTGCAAACACTTTCCCTGCAATACTTCGGAGGCAAGCGCACGGGCGACCTGATCGCACGCATCGGTTCGGAGTCCGATCGCATCTGCCTTTTTCTTTCGCTGCACCTGCTCGAATTCTTCACCGATGTGCTGATGATCATCATGACGGCCACGATTCTTCTGGCCATCGATCCCTGGCTGGCGGTCGCAACCCTGCTTCCCCTGCCGTTTATCGTCTGGATGATTCATCTGGTGCGCGACAGACTGCGCCACGGGTTCGAGAAAGTTGACCGCATCTGGTCGGAAATCACCAACGTGCTGGCTGACACGATACCTGGCATACGGGTCGTCAAGGCGTTCGCTCAGGAACGACGCGAGGTGGCACGCTTTCGCGAAGCGAACAACCGCAATCTGGCAGTCAATGACCGGGTCAATATGGTGTGGTCACTGTTTTCCCCTACGGTAACGCTGCTGACCGAAATCGGCCTGCTGGTCGTATGGATCTTCGGCATCTGGCTGGTGGGGGAACGCCAAATCACGGTGGGGGTACTGACCGCCTTTCTGGCCTATATCAGCCGCTTTTATATCCGGCTGGACTCCATGAGCCGCATCGTGTCGTTTACACAAAAAGCCGCCACGGGCGCCAAACGCATCTTCGATATCCTGGATCACGTCTCCAGCGTCCCCGAACCGACTCGGCCTGTCCATCTTGAGCACGTCACGGGCCGCATCGAATTGCGCAAGGTCGGCTTTCGCTACGGCAACCGCGCCGTCATCCGCGGTATCAACCTGGAAATTGCGCCGGGAGAAATGATAGGCCTGGTGGGGCACAGCGGATCAGGCAAAAGTACACTGGTCAACCTTATCTGCCGATTCTACGACGTATCGGCCGGCGCCATATTCATCGACGGCGTGGATATCCGCTCACTGCCCGTTTCCGAGTTTCGGCGCAACATAGGCCTGGTGCTGCAAGAGCCCTTCCTGTTTTTCGGCACGATTGCCGAGAACATCGCCTATGGCAAACCCGAGGCCAGCCGCGAAGAGATCATCGCGGCCGCGCGCGCGGCCAATGCCCACGAATTCATCCTGCGCCTGCCCCACGGCTACGACTCGCTGGTCGGAGAACGCGGCTATGCCTTGTCGGGCGGCGAGCGGCAACGCATTTCCATCGCTCGCGCACTCCTGATCAATCCACGCATCCTGATCCTGGACGAAGCCACCTCGTCGGTGGACACCAATACCGAAAAGGAAATCCAGAAAGCACTCGATAACCTGGTGCGGGGCCGCACCACCATTTCCATCGCGCATCGGTTAAGCACGCTGCGCCAGGCTGACCGCTTGGTAGTGCTAGAGCGCGGCCGCATTGTCGAAGTCGGCCCGCATGACGAGCTCATGGCCCGCAACGGCACCTACTCGCGGCTCTATCAGGCGCAGGCGCAGCTGGCGGCGGCCGACGCCAGCGACGCCCACTGGGATCAAGCGAAAAGCGCGCGCGACACGACCGAAATAAAGGAGCGAGAGGATGAAAAAGCCTGATTTCCGCTTGCATCGCGACCCCTTCGGCCGCCTCGTGCTAACCGTGGCCGAACGCGTTTACGAAGCGGTCATCCCCGTGCGCAGCTTTCCTATCTCGGCACCCGAAGACGGAATAGCGCTGGTGGGCGCGGGCGGCTCCGAACTGCTCTGGATAGACACGCTGGAAGATCTGCCCGACAACGTGCGCCTGCTGCTTGAAGAAGAGCTGGCCAGCCGCGAATTCACACCCGAAATCCGCCGTATCCGGCACGTGTCCACCTTCGGAACGCCCAGCCACTGGCAAGTGGAAACAGATCGAGGCGACGTCACGCTGGTGCTTAAAGTCGAGGAAGACATTCGCAGACTATCGGCCTTCGCGCTATTGATTGCCGACAGCCATGGGGTGCAATACCTGATCCGCAATACGGCGGCGCTGGACAAGCTTAGCCGCCGGCTGCTCGATCATTTTCTATAAGCTGTTGGCAGAGCCCCTACGCCGGAACCGGCAGGGCCTCACCGGGAAACACCAGCTCCGATGTCCCCGGACACACACAGCGCACGTATTCCCGCGTCGCGTCGATACACCCGCCATGGCGATACACGCCCGTGGGTTCGCGCAAACGCATCATGATTTTCAAGATGGCAGCCACTTCTGCCGGGTCCAGCAAAGACCGACGCACCCGCTCTTCAACAATCGCCTCATCGATCCGCAGCGTGCCTGCCGCAGTTTGAACGACCGCATTGCGCCAATGAAACAGCTCTACGCACTTGCTGGTCAATGTGTAGTGCTGGTCAGGCTTCCAGAAATTCGTGAAAAAGCCGCCCCCGATGTAGAAAACCCAGGAGCCTTCATAACCTTCGATATTCGCGGAGCGTTCGTCAGGGTTGCGAAACCATAGCCGATCACCCGGCACGTAATAGTTAAACGGCAACGGTGTGCGGAGCGTGCCGTGTTCACGCAGAAAGGTGTTCTGGAACTCTTCGGCCATCAACGCCCGCGTTTCCCACTGGGTCTGCAACCTGGCCAAGGCTGCCGGATTGCACTCCGCCAGTTCTCGTGCAATACCCAGAAGGACCACATACTCGGTGGCTCGATAACAGGAAAACGAATACAGCTTTCCCGACGCACCCGGCTGAGTCGTTTTTCTCAGCGACTCGATCAAAGGCCAGCCAGGCAACAAGGTAAAGCCGCGCGCCTCGGAGTAGGTCCAGCAGTCGGTAGGCCGCTCGGCTTCTTCCGTATCAAAGGCCAGAACCGTCTTGCTCCCTCCCTGCGCTACGTTTCGACGAATCCGAATCGCCGAGGCCAGCTCGTCATAACTGGGAAATGAAAAGGGAATGGGACCGAGCAACATGGCCAGCACGATCTCGCGCTCCAGATCTTCGGAATTGTTTTCGGAATCCAGACCCAGCCTTTCACACAACTGCGTTGTATCGCACTCAGGCGCCCACTGGCTCGCGTAAGTGTCCTGCAGCGCAAAGCGAACGGCTGTGCCGCCCCCCTCGTCGACTTCCCGCGTCAGTCGCACGGCATGACCCAGGCCCATGGCCTCGAGCCTGGCCAGAAAATGCTGTTGAGCGCCGTCGGAGCTTTGGCCGTCGGCATGCTGAAACCGGATGCCGCCCAGGCTCGGGCGGATTGCGTGAGATGCGTCGCTCATAAGAGGTGGCCTATCCCTGGCGGGAACAAAGGATGTCATCGAGGAAAAGCGCCATATTACCGCGAACCGCCCGAACACAAATGACGTGCCAACATAGCGCAATTGTTTGTAGCGGCAGCCCTTGTGGCTGCCATTTTTGCTACACGGGGTGCCGCCTATTGCGTTGATGACAGCCACAAGGGCTGTCCCTACAACAAAAGTGCACTACCACAAAACGACCCGGCGATAGCCTCAGGATGGCGCCGTCTGGCGGGCATTCTCGAGCATCTGGCGAAATGCGGCAAACACCTTGCGCATCGCCGGCTTCTTGTACGGATACATCGCCTCCCCATCCATGGCATGGACGACCATCGCGTTGTCGCTCTCAAAGATCAGCAAATCGCCTTTACTAGTTTGGGCGCAATCGATCCCCAGGTAGGGCAGGCGCATGCGTCGGTAAATGGCTTCGAACGCCGCCGCGTGGCGCACTGCGAACTCTTCATCGAAGTGCGCCATACATGCGGCTTCTTCCGCGCGTTTTTCGGCGCTTTCGCCCATTCCCGCATTGAGATAGTGAATCATCCAATGCGCCGACACGGCGAAATGGCATATAAAAGGCCGCCCCTCAATAAGCGCTATCCGGTATTTGCGGAATAAGCCATCGCCGCCACGATAATCGACAAATCGCGACACATAGAATCGTTCGGCACGAACCCGCCCAAGATATTCACCGATATCATCGCGGTGCGATATTTTTTCCAGATTTTGGCCCGCATGTGAGTCCGTCGGCCGTATGATCAACGGAAAATCATCGTGCGGCAACAACGCCTGGATCGTTGTCGCGCCCACGCCCAGCGCCTGCAACATGGCTCTGTCGATGCGCACTGTGATCGGCATTTCCACGCCAGGAATATCGTGCAAGGCGGCGCATACGCCATCGCGCGAAAGGACGGCAATCTGTTCGGGTAAATTTATGACGGGACGGGGCCAATTGGCAACAAGCCCCGCGAGGCGCGCGAGCAAAGGCTGGTTAGCGTCAGACTCCCCCACTGCCACCATCATTACATCGTGATCCGGGACGATTTCCGGCCATTCCGACTCCAGCGTAAGATACAGCAAGTCCAAAGAAATGTCCGAGTCTTCCAGCAGAAATTCAATAGGCGTATTCGCCATCAGATCGCCAGGCCCCATAATGGTCAGTAAACGCAAGCCGGGAGCCGCCTGAGACCCCAGTTTGGGCGCAGGCAAGGAATACAGCGCCTGAATCTCAATGGCTTGGGCCTGCACCGCGAGAGCATTTTCCCGCAGGCCCATAAGTTGCAATACGGTGGAGTAATCCATATAGGCGTTGGCATCGCTTGGATTTTCCTGGGCACGCGCCAGCAGCGCTGTCCCCAACGGCGTCAGGTTCTCGTTAAGGACAGCGCGCCTGGCTAAAGACGCAACGCCGATCAGAGGCGCAAACGGTAGATCTGCAGAGTCAATATGGCCGGTCATCGATTTTCCTGTGATGCATATGTAATGGGTGCTATGGCCAGCCTGCAAGCGGCTATCGCTCCTGCTGCTCCCGGAACTCCGGCGACCAATGCAACAAGCGGCGCTCCAGCAAGGTCACGCAATACACCAGAATGACCCCTGTGGCGGAGAGCAATGTAATCGCCGCGAACATGTCGGTGGCGTTTAACGTGGCTAGCGCCGTAATCATCAAATACCCCATACCGGTGGTAGAGCCCACGAATTCCGCCAGAACCACGCCTATCAGTGCAAAACTGATCGCGTTGGGCAGCGAGGCAAAGGTCCAGGCAGCCGCCGTCGGAATACGCACACGCCACAAGATTTGCCGAGGCGACCCGCCCAAGGTTCGGCAGAAATTGAGCAGCTCGGGCTCAACGCTGCGTCCGCCTTTATAGGTGTTAAAGAACACCAGGAAGAAAACCACAAACCACGACGTCACGACTTTAGAGACAATACCCAAGCCGAAAAACATCGTGATGAGCGGCACGAAGGCAATGCGCGGCATCGAGTTGAAAGCAACAATGAAGGGGTTAAGGATGTCAGCCAACAAACGGTTTCGGCTAAGCAGCATACCCACTACAAAACCACTGCCCACGCCCACGATCAGGCCAAGGAACGTCGCCTGAAGGGTCTCCCACAAATGCGGCCAGACCGAATTCGGCCCTGGTTGCATCCATTGCCAAAGCCGCAGCGCGATCCGCGATGGCTGGCTGATAAAGAACGGGTCGAAAACTGTGTTCTGGACGAACCACGGGATACGTGTCAGGACTTCCCATCCACCGAGGAAAACAGCCAGGATCGCGATCTGCCACATGGTAATCCGCAGGCGACGTTGTCGCGCCAGACGTCGCGTTCGTGCCAGATGCTCGGCATGGCTGGTCGGTAAGCCAGAGGGTAGAGGCAGGGTCGCCATGTTAGGGTCAGGACTCAGGCTGCGGCGCGAAACTGTTCTCCCAACACACTCCAGATGCTCTGGAAATGGGTCAGGAACTGCGGAGTTTCCCGTAGAGAAAACACATCCCGCGGATGCGCAATATCAATGCGTTCATCGAGCAGCACCCGGCTGGGCGGCGAGGACAAAACGATTACCCGGTCCGACAACGTGATGGCTTCATCCAGATCATGCGTGACCATGACCACCGTTTGACCCAACTTGCGCCAGATTTCCATCAGTTCGCGATGTAAATGCGTTTTGGTGTGCGTATCGAGCGCCCCAAAAGGCTCATCGAGCAGCAAAATTCGCGGCTCAACGGCCAGACTCATCAGCAAAGCCACACGCCGGCGCATGCCGCCCGACAACTGATGCGGGTAAGCGTGGGCAAATTCGCTTAAATGACCAAGCTCGAGCAATTCGGCCACCCGGCTACGGATACGATCTTCGGACACCGCCTGGAATCTCAACCCCAGCGCTACATTTTTTTGCACCGTATACCAAGGCAGTAGCGTGTCCTTTTGGAATATATAGCCAAGTGACGGATGGATTTGGCCCGCAACAGCCTGGCCATCGACCGCAATAATCCCTGCTGTAGGCGCCAGAAAGCCGGCAATCATATTGAGCAGTGTGCTTTTGCCGCAACCTGAAGGGCCCACGATGGACACGAACTCACCGTTGGCAATATGCAGCGATACATCGCCAATCGCCCAACTGCTCGCTTCGTCGATCTGGTACGTCTTGCCAACGTTTTTTAACTCGATCACGGCTTGATGCCCCGCGCTTTGCGCACGAAGCTCATGTCAACGCATAAAGAGTACGGCACAGTCTTCATCTGCGCATTGGAGAACTGACGCCCGCCCCCCATGATCCGGGCCATGCGCCGGTAGGCATCCTGGGTGATGATATTGTCCTTTAACCAGACCGTTTTTTTATAGAGCTCAATCGTGTTCAGGATGGAAGGCTTGGCAAGCGCTTTCAGATAATCGTCGTAGATCAGATCGGTGACCGCTTGGGCCGAACTCGTGTTGATGAGATCCTGCGCCTTGACCAGGCCGGTCACAAATGCCTGCACCACTTCGGGGCGCTTGGCTATCGTGTCGCGCAAGGCGTAGGCCGCGATCCCAGGCACATCGCCACCCACGAATTCATTCCAGGCGGCATTGTTGGTGCCATCAAAGATGGGCACTGCCCATCCCTCGTGCACGGCCTGTTCCATCATCGACGCGGTAGCCATGGTCGCCGCTACCGAGCCGGTTTTCAAGGCTCCCAGCATGGTGGACAGATCGCCCAGCGGCCGGATATCCACCTTGTCTGAAATGCCGGCCTGCTGCATCAGGTAGATCGCCATGAGCGCAATTACCGATCCGGGCTGGGTGGCGCCGATACGCTGCCCCGCCAGATCTTTCAGCGATTTGAATTTTCCGCTATCGAAATCGGCCTTGCGCACCAGCACATTGGCATAGGTCATGCGGCGATCAAAGCCAAAAATCAGAGCGGCCGCCTTACCCGCGATGGTCAGCGCCGGGGCAGCCGTCGCGGCCGTCGCGCCAAACACAATCTGGCGCGCCGCCAGCATTTGATTGGTGCGCGGGCCACTTTGAGTATCGAGATACGTCACGTCCAGGCCGGAATCGCCAAAATACCCCTTCTTCAGCGCCACATAACCCGCAGTGAAAATCGGGTCGATACTGCCCTGGCCATAAACCACCTTCCCCAGTTTGGCCTGGGCCTGCGCGGTACCCAGGCCAAACAAATTGCCGCCCGCCAGCAGCGCACCACTGGCGATAAGAAAATGGCGGCGACGAATTGAAATAGTCGAATGGCTCATGCTGTGTGTCTCCGGGTTATGGTTTGGGCCACGCCCTGGCCTTGCGCTTTATGGGCAAAGCTGCCGCTTCTGAGTCGGCTCGATAAAAAGAACGTTATAACGATTGTCGTCGCACAGCGCGCGCCATCAGGCCTTCTTGGTGTAAGCGCTGCACCAGCCCTTTACCGATACCTGCTTTTCGGCAAAGATCGGACAGGGGCCCCATGCGTCGCCCGGCTTGCCTTGAAAAAGCTGGCAATTGCCGCAGTGTTCGCCCGCCACATATTTGGGCTGCTTGGCCTTGTCGACAAGCGTGGCATCGTGTTTGTAGCCCAGCGCCACTGCGGTGGGATCATTTTCATCGACCTTCGCGGCATCGGCGAACGCCTGACCCGTGAGGGCCAGCGTAGAGGCCAGGCCAACGCCGGCTGCTAAAAAAGTACGTCTGGATGTTTTCATGGTGACTCCTTGATATTGAACTTACGGGTGATGTTTTGCCATTCTAATACCATGAGCCTCATTGGGGAAAAGCCAGGGCAACCACAAAGGGGCGCCGCTACATCAATGGCAGCCACAAGGGCTGCCGCTACAAATGCGTAACCGTAGCTAATGTAGCGGCAGCCCTTGCGGCTGCCATTTTGTGTACAACACGGCCTACAAACCCAGGGCTTTCAACGCACCTTGTTCTCCGGGTAGCACTCGTAAAGAGTAAGCATCAATGCGCCATTCCGCTGCTACAATAAATTCAGCGTGTAAGTTGGCCAACATGTATCCCACAGACCAGCCTCCGAATCAATTGAGCCCAGTGACCCACCCTTGGCGCTGGGTCTGTTTTTTGGGTGCAAACAGGAGATTTCGAGATGCTCCAAAGAGCATCACCCTTAGCCCCGTTTCGGCACCCTACTTTCCGTGCGTTATGGACGGCGACACTTGCTTCCAACCTTGGCGGCCTGGTTCAGGCGGTCGGGGCCGGCTGGCTAATGACAACGATCTCGAATTCGGACGATATGGTGGCCCTCGTGCAAGCGGCAACCACGTTGCCGGTCATGATTTTCTCGCTTGCCGCCGGAGCCCTGGCCGATAATTTCGACCGCCGCAATATCATGCTGACAGCACAAGTCATCATGATGCTGGTGTCCGCTGTCCTCGCGATCTTTGCCTTTGCCGGACTGCTTTCGCCCTGGTTGTTGTTAGCGTTTACCTTCTTTATCGGCTGCGGCACGGCGCTGCACAACCCCTCATGGCAAGCGTCAATGGGCGATATCGTCCCAAGAGAAGACCTCCCCGGAGCGGTAACGCTAAACAGCATGAGCTACAACCTCATGCGCAGCGTCGGCCCTGCCGTTGGCGGTCTGATCGTCGCCACCGCTGGAGCGGCGTTCGCATTTGCCCTTAATGCCGTCAGCTACATTGCCCTGATCCTGGCTCTTGCTCGCTGGGAGCCGCAGCGGGAGCCACGCAGCCTGCCGCACGAAGCATTCGGCAGCGCAATCTGGGCAGGCCTGCGTTATATCGCCATGTCGCCCAACCTCCTGAAGGTCATGTTTCGGGGCTTTATCTTCGGCCTGGCCGCGGTCTCGATCCTCGCGCTGTTGCCTTTGGTCGCGCGCGACCTGGTAAAGGGCAGCGCGCTGACCTACGGAACCATGCTGGGTTGTTTCGGTGCTGGCGCAATCGGAGGCGCCCTCCTCAATGCGCGGATCCGTGAACGTTGGAACAACGAGATGATCGTGCGCGCAAGCTTCCTGGGCTTTGCCTTGAGCGCCGTGATACTTGCGCTAAGCCGCGATATGTGGCTGAGCTGCCTTGCCTTATTGCCAGCCGGAGCATGCTGGGTATTGGCTTTGTCGCTTTTCAACGTTACGGTACAGCTTTCCACGCCACGCTGGGTTGTCGGACGGGCTCTTGCGCTCTATCAGACCGCCACCTACGGCGGGATGGCCGCAGGCAGTTGGCTCTGGGGCATTGCGGCCGATGCCTACGGCGCGGATTGGGCGCTCGCGGCCTCCGGGGTCGCACTCATTCTGGGGGCGGTGATGGGGCTACGCTATGCGTTGCCGGAGTTCGGCACGCTCAACCTCGATCCTCTTGGCCGCTTCAACGAGCCGGAACTGCATCTGGATCTTAAGCCACGAAGCGGCCCAATCTTGATCACGCTGGATTACGAGATTGCACAGGAGGATGTTCACACCTTCCTCGCCGAAATGGCTCAGCGCCGGCGCATTCGCATCCGGGATGGAGCACGCCAGTGGACGCTTCTACGCAACCTGGAAAGCCCACGCATATGGACCGAAAGCTACCACGTGCCAACCTGGGTGGAATACGTCCGCCACCATCAGCGGCGCACTCAGGCCGACGCCGAGGTTTTCGACAGGCTCCTGGCGCTGCACCGCGGCTCGGAGCCGCCGTGCGTTCGCCGCATGATAGAGCGCCAGACCGTGCCGATACGTGACGACACGCCGCTGAAAGGGCCCCCGGACATACCTTGATCTTGTTGTGCTCTCGAGTGCGCGTTTGATCAGCAGCTTAACCTTTCAACTTGCTCCCCGGCCACAGTTTAGGTTCTGCACGCGCATACTGTGGGGGATATGACAACTCCTCACCCAACACCCTGGCCGCTTCATAGGGCCAATGAGGATTATCAATAAATGCCCGGGCTAGCGTTACCGCATCGGCACCGCCTGAAGCAATAATGTCTTCGGCTTGTTGTGCAGTAACGATCATCCCCACCGCACGAACACAAATGCCTACGGCTTTCTTGATTGCACTGGCAAAAGGCAGTTGATACCCGGGGCCTACCGGAATTTTGGCAGGGGCAACACCTCCACTCGTCACGTCAACATAGCCACAACCGCGCGCGGCCAACTCCCGGGCGAACACGATTGCTTCCTGAACGGTAATTCCACCTTCAACCCAATCCGATCCTGTAATGCGTGCCCCGACAACAATACCTTCAGGCACCACCGCACGCACCGCTTCAAAAACGGCCAACGGAAAGCGCATGCGATTCTCAAGACTCCCGCCATACTGATCAGTGCGCTGATTAGCCAATGGAGAAAGAAATTGATGCAGAAGGTAGCCGTGCCCGGCATGCATCTCGATCACCTCGAAACCAACCCTGACAGCCCTGGCAGCGGCATCAACAAAAGCGTTTTTAATACGATCCAGATCGGCCTGCGTGCAGGCAATGACATTGCCTTCGCCAGAGGCCGAAGGGGCAAAGGTAGGCCAGGGATTTCGGTCATCCGCCAGCTTGGCTCCGCCGTTCCACGGCACTTCGCAAGAGCCCTTGCGTCCGGAATGAGCCAACTGGATTCCAAGCTTGGCGGAGCCTGCCGTCCGGCA
>SCRC01000035.1 GCA_004297945.1 Candidimonas sp.
GGCCCCAAAAAATAGCGCCAGAAACACGTTCAGTTCCGTAAAGACTTCAATCAAAAATGCCTTAGTTTCACAACCTTTTCATTATTTTGCCGATTGCCGGTCTCAGAGTCTTCTTCGGGCAGAATATCGGCCAAGGTATAGCGTTGAAGGTGTTGCAGGAATTGCTGTAGCGCGCCGTCGATGATGGCTGTGAGGCGGCAGCGCCCGCTTAACGAGCACGTGTTGTTCGAGCCCAGGCATTCGACCAGATCGAGATCGTTTTCGGTATCGCGCAGCACCTCTGCCAAATTGATTTCGGCCGGCGGGTGTGCAAGGCGAATGCCACCGTTCTTGCCGCGCACGGTTTCGATCCAGCCCTGTTGGCCCAGGCGGTGCGTAATTTTCATCAGATGTGGCTCGGAAATATCGTAGGCGCGGGCAATTTCCGAAATCGTGCAGAGCCGCCCGGGGTGCTGGCCCAGATACATCAGCAGACGCATGGCGTAGTCGGTCAGGGTGGTCAGGCGCATTAGCGTGTCCTGGGGCGGATCAGCATGGGTGCAAAACGCCACAGATACAGAGCAAAGGCCGCAATCCAGCAAAGCGCGCTTGCATGCAGCAGCCAAAGGCTGGCCACACCCGGCCACAAGGCCGCCAGGCGCAGAGCCACCGCCGCCAGCACCAGGACGTAACTGGCGCGCATGCTGCCGTCAAGCGCCAGTGGGCGGCCCAAATGGCCAAGCGCCGTGCGTGTCACCATGCCAATGATCAGTACCGAGAATCCGCCTAGGGCAATCAAGTGAACGTGGGTGGCTGGTCGGGCGAGCACGCCCGTTTCCAGCCCGCTTAAATAGCAGGCCGCCACGATCAGGCCCAAGCCCAGCGCTGCGTAGCCAATATAAAGTATCCAGACCAGGGGGGCGGAGCGCACCGCCAGCGGTTTCCACGAAAGGAGCTGAAACAGGCTGATGGCGCCTACAATGGCCAGGGCCAGCGCCATCAAACGTTCAAACCCTGCCAGGCCGCCTGCGATCGCCAGCACGGCGAGACTTAGTTGTACATGGCCGCTGCGCGTCAGCATCGGGATCTTGAGCCCCGGTATGGTGCGCATTGCAAAGAAAGGAATCACTCGGCGGGCGATCAACAGTGCAATCACCGCCATGCAGATCAGCCCCAGATTAAAGCGCTGCATCAGCAATGCATAGTCGCCGCGCAGCGCGGCTTGAAGATACAGCGCATTGGCCACTCCCAGCCCCAGCATTAGCAATGGAATTCCGTAGTTGCGCCGGCTTTTGGCTTTAAGCACCACGCGCATCAGGGCGACGGCGCAGATCAGGAAAAAGGCCGATTCGCACACCCATGCCACCCGAAAGCCGATTTCACCGCCGAACAGGTAGCCGATGCGGGCAACAACCCATAACAGGCATATCAGTGCCAGCGCACGGCCTTTAAGCGGATTGAAGCCTGTCCAGGTGGCACTGGCGGTGAGCAGAAATCCGGCCGCAATGGTGGCGATGAATCCCCACAACATTTCGTGGGCATGCCAGGCGATGCCGGCCAGGGGATGGCCGATCAGCGACGGGGCGAAAATCCAGATGGCAATTGAAATCAGCGCCCAGCCGCAACCTGCAAGGTAAAGCGGGCGGAATCCGAGGCTGAACAAAGCACCCATCTGCGGGCTGGGGCGGCGCGCGGAGGCGGCCAGTTCTTCAATGTGCAAAAGTTGGCTAGCCATTGACAATCTCCAAGGGGGCGTGGTCTGGCTCGTGATTAAGCTGGTACCCATACCAAAGGCTGCGCGCAATGCGTTGGGCGTATTCTTCGGCGCGCTGGGCAAAGATCCGGTTGGGCAATTCTTCAGTGGTTTGATGAAACAAGGTGAGCCATTGCTGGAACAGGGTGGCGTCCAGACCTGGCAGGGCGATGTGGGTGGGCATGGGAGAGCCGCGATAGGTGCCCGCGCCGAGTAGTAAAGACGACCAGAAGCGGACCATCTTGGCCAGATGCGTGCCCCAGTCTTCCACGTGTCGGTTGAATACGGGCCCAAGCAGGGTATCGGCGCGTACTCGGCCATAGAAACCGTAGACCAGCGTGACGATTTCTTCTTCGGTGCACAATTCGCGGGGCGCCATGGAATACTCCGGATAAGATTGATTTTGAAGATAACTATTATATATATCTTAATAAAAAAGGCCTGCCTGCGTCAAACTGGCGCAGCAAAAATTCTGCTTGAACGAGGCTAATCGGTGACAATGATGAAATATGCATTGTTGCGGTGGCTGTCGTGGCCGGCCCAAGCATGCTATAAATCCCGAACCGTGCTTGCCTAAAGAATATGCCCCCACCATCGTCCATCAGTTGTGTCGTGCCGTGCCTGAACGAAGAAGCGAACCTGAAGGTTCTCTTGCCGGGCCTGATTGCGGTATTGAAAACCTTGTCGCCTGCCTTTGAAATCATCGTGGTCGACGATGGCAGCAACGACGGCACGCCCCATACGCTGGCCGGTTTGGTGCAGGAGCATCCGCAGGTGGTCTACCTGCAGCTATCGCGCAATTTTGGCAAAGAAGCGGCGCTCAGCGCCGGGCTCGAAGCCTCGCGTGGCCAGGTGGTTGTGTGCATGGATGCCGATTTACAGCACCCGCCGGCGCTTATACCTACCATGCTGGAACGCTGGCAAGAAGGCGTTGAAATGGTTTACGCCGTGCGTGCCACGCGCGATGATGAATCCGTCTTCAAGCGGCTGGGAACCAAGCTGTTTTACAAAATGATGCGCACCTCGGGCGGCCCGCAGGTGCCCGAAAATGCCGGCGACTTTCGTCTTATGGACCGCGCGGTGGTCGACGCCTTGCTGATGCTGCCTGAACGCAATCGCTTCATGAAGGGCCTGTTTGCCTGGGTCGGGTTTCGCGCCGAGCCGATTTATTATTCTCCGCCCGAACGCTTGCACGGCACGACCCGCTTCAAGCCTATCAAGCTGTTTCGCTTTGCCATCGACGGGATTACGGCATTCACCACCTGGCCCTTGCGCCTGCTCAGTGTGTCCGGCGCCAGCCTGTCCCTGATCTCGTTCGCCTACGGCTTGTATGTGGTGGTCAATCATTGGCTGAATGGCGATCCGGTTCAAGGCTGGACTACGTTGATCACAGTTGTACTGTTTTTCGCCGGGGTCAACCTGTTGTCCATCGGCGTGCTGGGTGAATATGTGGCCCGCATTTTCGGTGAGGTCAAGAATCGCCCTGTTTACCTGCTCAGACGGCAGATCGGAACCGGCCTGAATGAAGCGCCCGCCGCTTCACAGGTCAGCGGGCTGAGGCAAGCCCGGTGATGAAGCGTTTGTCCGGCCTGGCGTTGCGAATTCTCGATGTGCAGTCCACCTGGCTGGTGACGCTGATGACGCTGGTCTGGCTGGCGGCCACGACCTGGACGAGGCCGCTGATCCTGCCCGACGAAGGCCGCTACGTCGGGGTCGCCTGGAGCATGCTCCGGCTGGGCGACTGGTGGGTGCCCCGTCTGGACGGATTGCCGTTTTTCCATAAGCCGCCCTTGTTTTATTGGATTACCGCCTTATCCATGCAGGTGTTTGGCGTCAACGAGTGGGCGGCGCGCATGAGTTCGGTGTTGTCGGCCACATTTATAGTGGGTCTGGCGTTCTGGTTCCTGAAAAAACAGATGGGTCAGCGGGTGGCAATTTTTGCAGCGCTGATCCTGGCGACACAGCCTTTCCTGTTTGGTGCTGCGCAATACGCGAATCTGGACATGACGGTCGCGGCCATGATCAGCGCCACCGTTATCCTGGCTGCGCAGGCGCTGTTTCGCGCCGAGCGGGGCGAGTCCTATCGTGCACTATTGGCGCTGGCCTATGGCTTTGCCGCCCTGGGGTTTTTGTCCAAGGGCCTGATCGGCATCGTGCTGCCGGGCGGAATCATTTTCTTCTGGCTGGTGGGGCGGCGTCGTTTCGATTTGCTGCGGCGCCTGTTTTATTGGCCGGCCATAGGCGTGTTCCTGGCGTTGTCCCTGCCCTGGATGATCGTCATGCAGTGGCGTTACCCGGGATTTTTTGACTATTACATTATTTATCAGCACTTCGAGCGCTTTCTGGAATCGGGTTTTAATAACCCGCATCCGTTTTGGTTTTACGTGCCGGTCGTTCTGGTGCTGACCTTGCCGTGGTCCATGCAGTTGTGGCGCCTTGCGCGCCGCGCCTACTGGGCCAATCCGGCCCATGGCGCCTTGCGCGGCCTGATGGTGTCGTGGCTTTTAGTCGTACTGATTTTCTTCTCCTTGCCCAGCTCCAAGCTCGTCGGCTACGTTTTGCCTCTGTTGATTCCAATGGCATTCTTCCTGGCCGAGCCGTTTGCCGCCCGATTGCAGGGTGAAAATTCTGGCAGAGCGCTTAAAACCTATACATGGTATTTAGCGATATCGCTTGCCATTTGCCTGGTCGCAGTGATCGCGCTGGTGGTGGCGCCGCTACCCAGCTCCAAGCCGCTGGCGCGCGCCATGTCGGCGGCATTTGCTCCCGCCGACCGGATCGTCATGCTGGGCCGTTACCGGTACGATCTGGACTTTTACCTGCGTACCGGCCAGCCTGCATGGGTTGTGTCTAACTGGGACGACCCGTCCGTCAAGACGCAGGATACATGGCGCAAAGAGCTATACGATGCCAGTCTGTTCGAACCCGAGGCTGCGGCTCGTACCCTGATCGAGCCGAAAATTTTTATGGCCAGGTTATGTGAGGTCAGGCCGCAGGCATGGTGGTTGTTGGGCGATAACGAAACCGTCAGCGAATTTCCCTGGGTGGCGGGCATGGCAGTGTATGCCCGGTATGGCAAATTGCGCGTTTGGCGTGTGGCGCCGGGGCCTGCTCCTAGCTTTTGTGCCGAAATGCCCAAAAACGGCCCAAAATAAAGGTCATGACGGCGATTGCGATTAAAATCAACGCAAGCAAAATGTCGTAGCGTATGGTCGTCACCCGCAGCAGCCACGCATAGGCGAGCTCGTTAACGCTGAAGCCCAGCGCGGACACCAGGAAAAAACGCCGTGCTGCCTTGGCTATCGGCGCGTGCTGATGCCTGAACGTAAAGTGGAAGTGGCCTGCAAACGACACGCAAAAGGCTACCAGCCATCCCACCAGGTTTGCGACCAACGGTGCATAACTCAGGGCGCGCACCGCCAGTACGGCTACCAGCCAATGGGTCGCAGCTGCGGCGCAGCCTACGGCCACAAAGCACGCCAGTTGCCGGATAATCTTTCGCATAGTGTGTTCCAGGAGGCTATATCAGTGGCAGAGGCAAAGAGCAAAAAAATAATTATCTGCGCCGATGATTTTGGCATGAATTCCAGCATCGATGCGGCGGTGTTGCATTTGGCCAGGCTGAGGCGTTTGAATGCCACCAGTTGTCTGGTCGAAGGCCCGGCGTTTGCAGCAGACGCTGCAGCGCTAAAAAATTCCGGCCTGCAAATAGGCTTGCATCTGAATTTTACTGAAAGCCTGGGGCTGCCGGGCCTATATCGTCCGGTGTCGAAGCTGATTGTCCAGGCGTGGTTGCGCCGCCTGGACACCAATCTTTTACACGGGCAGATCGTGCGTCAGCTCAATCTCTTCGAGCAAGTTCTGGGACAAGGCCCGGATTTCGTTGATGGCCATCAGCATGTGCATCAGTTTGCGCAAATCCGCGAGACGTTGTTGGCGGAATTGGAGCGGCGCTATGCGGGGTCGCGGCCGTGGTTGCGTTCCACCCGTGTGCGGTCTGGGTCGACGATGCCACTCGCGTTGCGGGTTAAGTCTAAAATCATTGAGCTGCTGGGCGCGCGTCGCTTTGCCCGTTTGGCCCGCGGTTATGGTTTTGCGTTAAACGGCGGTTTTCTGGGGGCCTATGATTTTCAGGGCGGAGAGAGCGCCTATCGCGATCTGTTGCGGCGGTGGCTTGAGCAAGCCAGAGAGGGTGATGTGCTGATGTGCCACCCCGCCCAGCAGCCGGAGCCTGACGATGGCCTGGGAGTGCAGCGTATGGCGGAGTATCGCGTGCTGGCGAGTGATCAGGCGGAGGTCTGGATGGCGGAGCAGAATTTGGTCCTGGCCTAAAGGTGCAGCGGTACCCCTTGGCAGCGGCATCCCTTGGTAGCGGCACCCCTTGGTAGCGGCACCCCTTGTGGGTGCCATCCCCGTTCGTTTACCTGATTTCTCGCATAGACCGGCGACGGCGACCCAGGCGTGCAGGCTCACCTCGTCCGGTCCTGGCGTTGCCAGGACTGCCTGCGTCAAGCGCCTGGCTTGGGGCGGGGCGCAAACTCGCAAGATGACCAGTCCACTGGACTGGTCAAAGCCCTTGCTCACACAGTGCGCCCCTTGCCTCCCCAATCCAGACGCCTGACGCAGCGGACTCAAGCTCACCCGCCCGCCTGAGCCGCCGTCGCCTCGCGCGGGATTTGGGACCGAATTTTGTGGCGCGACGGGTATGTGTTTTTGTAGCTATATGCGTTGCACGCCAGCGATTTTGGCAGCCACAAGGGCTGCCGCTACAGATGCAAGATGGCAGCCACAAGGGCTGCCGCTACAGATGCAAGATGGCACCCACAAGGGGTGCCGCTACAGATTCACTGATACGTTTTTGCGGCTGTTCGTCGGGTACGCTTTTGCGGCCGATCCGCGGATACGTTTTGTAGCGGCACCCCTTGTGGGTGCCATCAGCAGGTACGACTAGCCGGTGCTATCAGTCAGTGCGATCAGCGGCTGCCACAGCGAGCGACTTGGCTTGTGAGTCCGGCAACGTTGTGTCGCCGGCGCCTAGCGCCCTTTGCATGAACACGACGTCGATCCATTGATTGAACTTGAACCCTGTAGAGGGCTGAGTGCCTACGTGCTTGAAGCCCAGGCTGCGGTGCAGGCCGATGGATTGCAGATTGTTGTTGCCGGCGATCACGGCAATCATCTGGCGCCAGGGCCCCTGGTCGCATCGCGCCAGAAGTTCCGCCAGCAAGGCTTTGCCCACGCCCTTGCCTGCATGGTCGACGGCCATGTAAATGGAGTCTTCCAGGGTAAAGCGATAAGCGATGCGGGCACGATAGGCCGATGCGTAGCTGTAGCCGACGATCTCTTTATTGATGATCGCGACCAGATAGGGCAGACCTTGCGCCAGAACATGCTCGCGGCGCGATTGCATTTCTTGCACCGAAGGCGGTGTTTCTTCAAAGGTGGCAGAACTGTGCAGGACGTGAGGGGTGTAGATGGCTTGCACGGCGAGCATGTCGTCTGCTGTGGCGTCGCGAATTTGCAAGCCTGCGATGGGCGGGGGAGCAATGTCGGAAGTGCCAGGGATCGGGGCATACTGGCGACTGGTTGCGGTGGAGCTGTTTTTCATCGATCGGTCGAGAATCAGTTAGGATATAGGCAATGGTTTGCCCGCTATGGCGCAGATCGCTAGTATAAATAGTTCTCAAGGAGAAAAACATGCCAGTAGCCGTTAATTCACTTACGGATTCATTTGCGGTGTCCCCTCAGCTAGCCCCCGCAGATATGGCGGCGGTCGTGGCGGCCGGCTTCAAAAGCGTGATTATCAATCGGCCCGACTATGAGGGCGGCCCTGAACAGCCGACTTCGGCAGATGTCATGGCAGCAGCCGAGGCGGTAGGTTTGAAGGTGGAGTATCAGCCCGTCGTCAGCGGCGCCATGACCGCTGACGATGTGCAGCGGTTTGCCGAACTGTTAGAAGAGCTGCCTGCGCCGGTTCTGGCATATTGCCGTAGCGGTACGCGCTGCGCCAATTTATACCGGGCGGCCAACGGTGCCTGAAAAGGGGGGGGCGTGCAAACCCTCGCATGATCGGCTTTATTTTTGGCCTGTTTATGGTTTAGCATAAGGCTATGACTCAAATCGGAGCAAACACTATGTTCAAAAAGATACTGATCCCTACCGATGGCTCCACGCTGTCAGCGCAAGCGGCGAACAAAGGCGTGTGTTTTGCTCGTCAGATTGGCGCCGAGGTGGTCGCGTTGCATGTGACGCAACCCTTTGCCGCAACCGTGGGTTTTGACGGTATGGCGGCCGCTTATGCCATTACCGATGAAGACTACGAGAAAACGGCGGCAGAGCAGGCCAAGAAATATTTGAAAGCAGTTCTGGACCGGGCTGAAACCGCCGGCGTCAAGGCGACGGGCAAGGCAGTGTCCAATTTCAATGTCGCCGATGGCCTGGTGCAAGCCAGCGAGGAAGAAAAATGCGACCTGATTTTCATCGGCAGTCATGGCCGCAGCGGCTGGTCGCGCCTGTTGCTGGGCAGCGTTACGGTCAAGGTGCTGGGCCTGGCGAAATCCGCCGTTCTGGTTTACCACGTTAAAGAAACCGAATAGAGGGTGTAGCGGCAGCCCTTGTGGCTGCCATTGCGGCAAAAAAGAGTGGCACCCACAAGAAGGGGTGCCACTACAAGGGTGGTTACGCCGCCTATCCTTATTTGAACAGGGCGGCGGCTTTAAGCAGGGTTTCCCATACGCCGATGACCAGCGGGATACCTACATACAGCCAGAAAATAATAAGCAGGGCGGGTGGTGTCGTGCTGCGTTGTTCCATGTCGGTCTCCTTATTTGGCCGCGAGCGTAGGCTCGGACATGCTTAACTGTTCGTTGCTCATGTGGTGATGGTTCGCAACCGGGTGAACAAAGAAGTTGCAGATGAAACCAATGATTAGCAGCACGGCCATGATATACATGGTGTCGGTATAGGCTGCGGCGGGCGGCACGCCGTGCGCGACCTGATACTGGCGAATGTAATTGACCAGCACTGGGCCGAAAATACCCCCTGCAGCCCAAGCGGTCAGCAAGCGGCCATGGATGCCGCCCACATAACGTGTGCCGAACAGGTCGGCCAGATACGCGGGTACCGTTGAGAAACCACCGCCGTACATCGAAATGATGATGATGTAGAACAGAACGAACAGAGCCACATGACCGGCGGCCCCTACCCCTGGAACCAGGAGATACAAGGTAGCGCCCAGGGCGAGGAAAATATAGTAGGTGTTTTTACGGCCAATATAGTCTGACGCGGACGACCAGAAAAATCGTCCCAGCATATTGGCCAGAGACAGCAAGCCTACAAAGCCCGCGGCCGCGGCCACCGTGATTTGGCCCTTGAAGCTCTCCTGGATCATGACCGAGGCTTGCCCTATCACTCCGATGCCGCCCGTGACGTTCAGGCATAGCGCCCACCATACCAGCCAGAACTGTGGGGTCTTGAGCGCTTGATTGATGTGCACGTGGTTGCGGCTGATCATTGCGCTCTGCTTAGCCGGCGGCGTCCAGCCTTCGGGTTTCCAGTTTGCGGCTGGAATACGAATGGCCAAGGCGCCGATGTTCATGGAGATGAAGTACAGAATGCCCAGCACGACAAAGGTTTGAGCCACGCCCACCGATGTGGCGGAATGGAAATGCTGCATGAGCGCAACCGAGAGAGGGGCGGCAATGAATGCACCCCCGCCGAATCCCATGATGGCCATGCCGGTGGCCATGCCACGCCTGTCGGGAAACCACTTGATAAGGGTCGAGACGGGCGACACATAGCCGATGCCCAGGCCCATGCCGCCGATGACTCCATAGCCTAAATACACCAGCCAGAGTTGGTGCCAGGCAACACCTAGCGCGCCTATCATAAAGCCACCGCCGAAGCAGCAAGCCGCGGCAAACATGGCTTTGCGCGGGCCTACATCTTCGAGCCACTTGCCGGCGAAGGCGGCCGAAAGGCCAAGAAAGGTAATCGCCAGGCTGAATATCCAGCCCAGGGTGGCCAGACTCCAGTCTCCGGGCGCGGATTTGTCGATGCCTATGAGCCGCGTCATGGGGTTGTTGAATACCGAGAAGGCATAGGCCTGCCCGATACATAGGTGAACCGCCAGGGCGGCTGGAGGAATCATCCAGCGGTTAAAGCCTGGTTTGGCAGTAATGCGTTCTTTGCTAAAAAAGCCGTGGTCTGTTGCGTTGGAATTCATCTTGTCTCCTTGTTGCCTTTATTATGGTTTGGAACGAACGGAAATAAGCAAGGTTGGGCAGGGGTGTGAAAAGCCGGTCAAGTTGCTCCTTTAGGGGTTAATCGTTGCTTGTTTTGAAGAATGGCCTCAAGCGCGAAGGCGCTTAGCGCCGCGTCGGACGTGCGCCCGTCGGGGTGAGCGTCCAGGAAATCGAGCAAGGCTACCCGCATGCGCGGCGCCCAGAATTTTTGAATGTGGTTGGCGGTTCCGTCGATGCCCTCGTCGTGATTCGGCAGGGATTCGAAGAAATCGCCGATACGGTTGGCCAAGCGGATTAAATGGTCGATATTCAAGAAAGTCCTCCGTCATTGCGCAGATATTCGGGATGGGCGTATACGGTAAATAGCTTGTTGCGCGCAAACCCCGCTAGCAGAACATTAAGCTCGTTGGCCATCTGCACGGCATACGTCGTTGGAGCAGAAACGGCGATCACGGCCGGCATGCCTGCGGCAGCGGCCTTTTGCACCATCTCGAAGCTGGCGCGGCTGGAGATCACCGTGATTCCCTGTGTGGCGTCGATGCCCTGGCGCAACAAATGGCCCACGAGTTTGTCCAGTGCGTTGTGCCGCCCCACGTCTTCGCGCACGTGTTCGATATGGCCTTGAAGGTTGGCCCAGCCAGCGGCGTGCGTGGCTCCGGTGGCCAGGTGCAGCGGTTGCAAGGCGCGCAATTGTTCGACCGCCTGCGAAATCGCTGCGGGTGAAATTAGGTTGGCAGGGGGGGGCAGCGCGGGCAAAATGCGTCGCACCTCGTCCAGACTTTCGATGCCGCAAAGGCCGCAGCCTGTGCGCCCGGCCAGGGTGCGCCGCCGACGTTTGAGCTGATTGAGGCAGGCGCTGGCAATGGTCGCCTGGATCACGATGCCGCCTGGGTGCTGGACGATATCCAGATCGTAGATGTCTTGCGCGCGGCGGATAATGCCTTCGGTAAATGAAAAGCCATAGGCCAGGTCGGCGAGGTCGCATGGGGTCGCCAGCAATGCGGCGTAGCTGATGCCGTTGTATTCCAGCGCCACTGCGACCTCTTCGGCGAGCTCGTCGGATTCGTTGAGTTGGCTCGCGTGCTGGCTGCTGCGCAATACCCTTGCCGAGCGCCGTCCCGCACTCAGTGACCGTGGCGGCGGAGCGGCGCGAGCGTCGTGGGCTGCTAGCATCAGTTCGCTCATTCGCTTGTGCTGCGTTCGCTTTCTTGCAGCAAATGTTGCTGCTCGTCGCTAAAGCGCGACCACCCGGCTTGCCAGTCGGAGGGTTGCGTGACCTTGCGGGCCTGAACTGCCGTGACCTTGTATTCGGGGCAGTCGGTTGCCCAATCGGTGCTGTCGGTGGTTACCACGTTGGCGCCCGATTCAGGGAAGTGGAAGGTGGTGTAGACCACCCCGGGTTGCACCCGCTCGGTGATGGTGGCGCGCAGCGCCGTTTCGCCGGCGCGGCTTTGGATGGCCACCCAATCGCCTTCTTTTATTCCGCGATCTTCGGCGTCGGTGGGGTGCATTTCAAGCACGTCTTCGGCATGCCACAGCACATTGGGCGTGCGGCGGGTTTGCGTTCCGACGTTGTATTGCGACAGAATGCGCCCGGTCGTCAGGAGCAATGGAAATTTGCGCGTGCTGCGTTCATCGCTGGGCACATATTTGGTGATCATGAATTTGCCTTTGCCGCGCACGAATTCACCCACGTGCATGACCGGCGTGCCATCGGGCGCATCGGCGTTGCAAGGCCATTGCAGGCTGCCCAGCTCGTCGATTTTCTTGAACGTGACGCCGGCGAAGGTAGGTGTCAGGCGGGCGATTTCTTCCATGATTTCGCTCGGGTGCTCGTAATGCATGGGGTATCCCAGGGCGTTGGACAAGGCGCAGGTGACTTCCCAGTCGGCCATGCCGCCTTTGGGCGCCATGACGGTGCGCACCCGGCCGATTCGACGCTCGCCGTTGGTGAACGTGCCGTCTTTTTCAAGGAAGGATGATCCTGGCAGGAATACATGGGCGTACTTGGCTGTTTCGTTCAGGAACATATCCTGAACGATGATGCACTCCATGGATTTAAGCGCGTGCGCGACGTGCTGTGTGTTTGGATCGGACTGGACAATGTCTTCGCCCTGGCAATACAGGCCTTTGAAGGTGCCGTCGATGGCGGCATCGAACATGTTCGGGATGCGCAGCCCCGGTTCGGCCTGAATGGAAACGCCCCAGTCCTGTTCGAACTCGTGGCGCACCGCGTCGTTGGACACATGGCGGTAGCCGGGCAACTCGTGCGGGAACGAGCCCATATCGCAGGAGCCCTGCACGTTGTTCTGGCCGCGCAAGGGGTTGACGCCAACGCCCTCGCGGCCAATGTTGCCGGTGGCCATGGCCAGGTTGGCGATGGCCATGACGGCTGTCGAGCCCTGGCTATGTTCCGTTACGCCCAGGCCGTAATATATGGAGCCGTTGCCGCCGGTGGCATACAGGCGAGCCGCGCCGCGGACATCGTCGGCGCGCACACCGGTGATAGCTTGCGTGGCTTCGGGTGAATTTTCGGGCAGCGACACGAAATTGCGCCACTCTTCAAAGGCCTTGAGTTCACAACGCGCGGCGACGAAGGCTTCGTCGATGAGGCCTTCGGTGGCAATGACATGCGCCAGGGCCGTTAACAGGGCGGCATTGGTGCCGGGCCGGACAGGCAGGTGATAGTCCGCCTTGACGTGCGGTGCGTTGACCAGTTCGGTGGCCCGTGGATCGATCACGATAAGCCGGGCGCCTTCGCGCAGGCGGCGTTTGAGACGCGAGGCAAATACCGGGTGCGCAGCGCTCGGGTTGGCGCCCAGAAGAATGACCACATCGGTGTACATGACCGAATCGAATGCCTGGGTTCCGGCGGATTCACCTATCGTGGTCTTTAAGCCGTAGCCGGTTGGCGAGTGGCACACCCGCCCGCAGGTATCGACGTTGTTGGTGCCGAAACCCGCGCGTATCAGTTTTTGCACCAGCCAGGTTTCCTCATTGGTGCAGCGTGAAGAGGTAATGCCGCCGATGGAATCCCGGCCGTATTTGGCCTGGATGCGTTTGAGCTCGGAGGCGGCATAGGCAATGGCCTCTTCCCAGCTGACTTCGCGCCATGGGTCGGCGATGTTGCTGCGTATCATGGGTTTGAGAATACGATCCGCGTGAGTAGCGTAGCTCCAGGCAAAACGCCCCTTTACACAAGAATGGCCACGGTTGGCCTGGCCGTCTTTCCAGGGCACCATGCGCACGACCTGGTCGCCCTTCATTTCGGCCTTGAAGGTGCAGCCCACACCACAGTAGGCGCAGGTGGTCAGGATGGAGTGTTCGGCCTGACCCATATCGATCACGGATTTTTCGGTCAGGGCCGACGTGGGGCAGGCCTGCACACAGGCGCCGCAGGATACGCAATCGCTGTCGAGGAAGGAATCGTTTTGCCCGGCGACCACGCGCGAACCAAAGCCCAGCCCGGCAATCGTCAGGGCGAAGGTGCCCTGGGTTTCATCACAGGCGCGTATGCACCGGCTGCACATGATGCAAGTGGATGGGTCATACGTAAAATACGGATTGGATTCGTCCACAGGATCGTGGTGGTGGCTGGCACCGTCCCAACCGTAGCGCACGTTGCGCAAGCCCACGACTCCCGCCATGTCTTGTAATTCGCAGTCGCCATTGGCCGGACAGGTGAGGCAGTCTAGTGGGTGGTCGGAAATGTAAAGCTCCATGACATTGCGGCGCAATTCGTGGAGCTTGGGGGTTTCGGTCCAGATCACCATGCCGGCCTCGACCGGCGTGGTGCACGAGGCAGGGTAGCCGCGCCGGTTTTCGATTTGCACCAGGCACAGACGGCAAGAGCCGAAGGCCTCGAGACTGTCGGTGGCGCACAGTTTGGGGATATTGATGCCGGCTTCGGCGGCGGCGCGCATGACCGAGGTGCCCGCTGGCACCTGAACCTTTGTGCCGTCGATGGTCAGGCTGACCATTTCGGTGCTGGTTCGCGCTGGAGTACCCATGTCTCGGTCGCGTTTAACAACGGTTTCCAACATAATAGGCTCCGGGATCAGGCGACTTTCTGGGTCGATGTGGGGTGGACGGCCGAGTCGAAATCTTCGGGGAAATGTTTCAGTGCAGACAGAACCGGATAGGGAGTCATGCCGCCCAGGGCGCATAAAGACCCCGCCAGCATGGTGTCGCAGAGGTCGCGCAGCAATTCGACCTGCTCCTCGCGGCGTTCGTTGCGTCTGATTTTGGCGATGACTTCCGTGCCGCGCACGGCACCGATGCGGCAGGGCGTGCACTTGCCACAGGACTCGATCGCACAGAATTCCATGGCGTACTGCGCCATTTCGGACATGTCGACGCTGTCGTCAAAGGCCACGATGCCGCCGTGCCCGAGCATGGCCGAAATAGCCAGATAGGCTTCGTAGTCGAGTGGCACATCCCATTGAGATTCGGGCAGGTAGGCGCCCAGCGGGCCGCCCACCTGCACTGCGCGCAAAGGGCGTCCCGACGCGCTGCCCGCGCCATAGTCGTAGAGCAGTTCGCGCAGGCTGACTCCAAAGGCCTTTTCTACCAAGCCGCCCTGCTTGATGTTGCCGGCTAGTTGAAATGGCAGCGTTCCCTTGGATTTGCCCATGCCGTAGTCGCGGTAAAACGTGGCGCCTTTGGCCAGAATGATGGGCACCGATGCCAATGAAATGACGTTATTGATGACGGTAGGCTGGCCGAACAGGCCTTTGACGGCGGGCAGCGGCGGCTTGGCGCGCACCACGCCTCGTTTGCCTTCGAGGCTTTCGAGCAACGATGTTTCTTCGCCGCAGATATAGGCGCCGGCGGCCTTGCGCACTTCGAGGTCGAAACGATGATGGCTCCCGCCCACGCCTAAGCCCAGCCATTGGGCTGCACGTGCGTGGGCAATGGCTTCGTTCAAGGCGGCAATGGCGTAGGGATATTCGGAGCGCACGTAGATGTAGCCGTAGGTGGCACCAACGGCCAGACCGGCAATGGTCATGCCTTCGATCAGCGCGTACGGATCGCCCTCCATGAGCATGCGGTCTGAGAAAGTGCCCGAATCGCCTTCGTCGGCGTTGCACACTATATATTTCTGTTCGGCTGACGTGGCCAGCACCGTTTTCCATTTGATGCCGGTTGGGAAGGCGGCGCCGCCGCGACCGCGCAGGCCCGAGCTGGTGACTTCTTCGACAATGTCATTGGGCTTCATGGCCAGGGCGCGCTTGAGTCCGGCAAACCCCCCCAGTGCTTCGTAGTCGGACAGGCTTTGCGGGTCGGTAATGCCAACCCTGGCAAAAGTGAGCCGTTCCTGATTTTTGAGGTACGGGATTTCTTCGGTCAGTCCGTGGGCCAGGGCATGAGTATGGCCTTGGAGCCAGCCGGCATCGAACAGGCCCGCCACGTCCTCGGCCTGGACCGGGCCGTAGGCAAAACGCCCCTGGGGCGTTTGTATTTCGACCATGGTTTCAAGCCAGAGCAGGCCGCGCGAGCCGTTGCGTACGAGTTCGACGGCCAGCCCGCGGCGCGCGGCCTCCTGGCCGATAGCCTGCGCCACCGCATTGGCACCGACGGCGATCGCAGCGGTATCTTTGGGGACGAATACCTTGACGGCTGCAGTCATGCTTCATACCCCTTGGCGTGCAGCAGATCATCGAGCTTGGCCGGGGTCATGCGGGCGTAGGGCTCGCCATCGATCATGACTGCGGGCGATTGAGCGCACAGGCCCAGACAATACACCGGCTCGAGCGTGACTTTGCCATTGGCGCTTGAGCCGTGAAAATCGCAGCCCAGATGTTGCCTGGCGTGTTGGGCGAGATGTTCTGCGCCCATGGCCTGACAGGATTCGGCGCGGCATACCTCAAGCACGACAGGCGCTGCGGGTTGATCGCGAAAATGCGCGTAGAACTGAATGACACCGTGAATTTCCGCGCGGGACAATTGCAAGGCCTCGACCAGGGTCGGAACTGCGGTGTCCGGGATATAACCCAGGGCATCCTGGACGGCGTGCAGAATGGGCAGCAGACTGCCTGCTTGCCCTTCGTATCGCGCGATTGCCCGTTGCGCAGCCTGTTGAATCAGGAGTTCTGAAGGCCTGTCTTGAACAGGGTTTGGCATGGTTGGCATGGTTGGCATGGAGCTGTCCTTAGACACGGTATTTTTGAAAGATACTAGCTAATTAAAATTACTTCAATAAGAAATAAATAACCTATAAAATTTGTAGCCAACTAGGGACAACCCTTGGTTTCATTAGGGCTTCTTGCTATTAATATGCAATTAATTACTTATTTAATGGCTCAATTTCGGTGTGACGGCCCAGGTTGCACACTTTGTCCGGAGGAAAAATGACATGCAGCTTTAAGGTCCATCTCGACTCTCAGTGGGTGCTTGAAAAACCGGGCGGAGACAAGCTGGCGTTGGGTGAGACGGTGCGTTTGTTGGCGGCGATCGACACCGCAGGCCATATTGCCGGGGCGTGCCGTATGTGCGGCGTGTCGTATCGACATGCGTGGGGGATGTTGCGCAACGCCGAAAAGGAATTTGGAGCTTCGTTGCTGGAAACCAACCGTCGCCAGGGCACCAAGCTGACGGCGTTTGGCCAGCGTCTGTTATGGGCCAACCGGCGCGTCGAGGCACGCCTGATGCCCACCTTTGAGAGCATGGCTTCGGAGTTGCAGCAAGAACTGGAAGAATTGTGTCCCGAAGGCCACGCCCGCTTAAGGTTGCATGCGAGCCACGGTTTTGCGATCGAAGGACTGATGACCGTTGTTAATCGCCTTGATACGTCGCCGCTGGAGCTGCGCTATCGCACGGCGGTTGAAGCCCTGGCTTCGCTACAGCGAGGCGAGTGCGATCTAGCGGGATTTGAAGTGCCAGAGGGTGAATTCGAAGCGCCCTTTTTGCGGGAATATAGTCAGTGGCTTGATCCGGACAAGCACCGGCTGATTCATCTGGCCGTGCGCAACATGGGCTTGTTTGTGCAAGCCGACAATCCCAAAACCATTCATACGCTGGCCGATCTGGTGCATCCCGAGGTGCGCTTCGTGAACCGGCAAATTGGTTCGAGCACCCGGAATTTGTTGAACCTGATGCTAAAGACCTTGGGCATCGAAACCTCGCAGATACGTGGCTACGACAATAGCGAATTCACCCATATGGCGATTGCCGCGCATATCGCCAGCGGCATGGCCGATGTCGGAATCGGCGTGGAAACGGCGGCGTGGCGCAGCGGCTTGTCGTTTATCCCCTTGGTCAAAGAACGCTATTTCTTTGCTGTACATCGCGACCGCTTGTCTGTGCCTTTAATGGATGAGATTTTTACGCTGATGTACGGCTCCACGTATCAGTGCTATATGTCTGATCTGGTCGGGTACGACGCAACCTGTCTGGGGCAGGTGCAGACGTTGCACGATGCCTTCGGCCGCAAATTTCCTCAAGCCAAGCGCGCTTGAGATAGACGGTTTATGATTAAATGATGAGCCAAGTCATTTCACTTACTGATCGACGCGATGCGACCCCGCCTGTATTCGTGCCAGGCCAGCCTTTGCTGGATGCGCGGCGCAGGCCATTGCACGACTTGCGCATCTCGGTCACGGATCGCTGCAATTTTCGCTGCACCTATTGCATGCCGCGCGAGGTGTTTGGCGGCAGTTATAAATTCATGCCGCATGCCGACTTGCTCAGTTTCGAAGAAATTACGCGTATTGCCCGAGTCAGTGTTGGCCTGGGTGTGCAAAAAATCCGCCTGACCGGCGGCGAGCCCTTGTTACGCAAGAATATCGAAGCGCTTATTGAGATGCTCGCGCAGTTGCGCACGCCCGATGGGGCGTCGGTCGACCTGACGCTGACCACCAATGGGACTTTGCTGGCAAAGAAGGCCCAGTCTTTGAAAGACGCCGGACTGAACCGTGTCACGGTCAGCCTCGATGCGCTCGATGAACGTTTGTTCGAGCGCATGAGCGACAGCAAAGTCAATGTAAAAACCGTTTTGCGCGGCATAGATGAAGCGGCCCGAGTGGGCTTTCGTCCGGTCAAAGTCAATATGGTGGTCAAGAAGGGCGTCAACGATGATCAGTTGGTTCCAATGGCGCGCCATTTCCGTCACTCTGGCCATATCTTGCGCTTTATCGAGTTCATGGATGTGGGCACGACCAACGGCTGGAACCTTGAAGAGGTTCTGACGGGTGCCGAGGTATTGAAAAAAATCGGCGCCGAATTTCCTCTCGAACCTGTGCCGGCGCAATATCGTGGCGAAGTCGCGGGGCGCTGGCGCTATGTCGATCAGGCCGGAGAAATCGGTGTGATCACTAGCGTATCGCAACCATTTTGCGGTGATTGCACGCGTGCCCGGCTGTCGCCCGAAGGTCAATTGTTCTTGTGTCTGTTCGCCTCGTCCGGCCACGACTTGCGTGCCATCGTGCGCGCCGGCGCCGGCGACGAGGCATTGGCGGCGCGTTTGGCGGCGATATGGGGCGTGCGCGATGACCACTATTCCGAACTGCGCGGCCACGCGACGGCGCAGCAGAAAAAAATAGAAATGAGCTATATCGGCGGATGATGGATCAGCTGTCTGGTTCCGGCGGCACCCCTTCTTGCAGCGACACCTCTTGTTGCAGCGGCACCTCTTGTTGTAGCGGCACCTCTTGTTGTAGCGGCACCTCTTGTTGTAGCGGCACCTCTTGTTGTAGCGGCACCCCTTGTGGGTGCCATCAAATCAGCGGCCTGATTCTGGCCGGCGGCCAGGCCCGGCGCATGCAACTCGACGGCCAGCCTTTAATCGACAAGGGGCTGGTCGGGATTGGGGGCGAGCCATTGGTCGCACGGATGCGACGCTACCTGGAGCCCCAAGTGGCGCAGGTCTGGGTCAACGCCAACCGCCAGTTTGATGTGTACGCGCGCTACGGGCGAGTGGCGGCCGATGACCCCGCGCTGGGCGAAAATCTGGGACCATTGGCGGGCGTAGCCAGTGTCCTGGCACAGATTGAAACGCCGTGGCTCGCGGTAGTGCCGGTTGATGTTATCTTGCTGCCCGACGATATGATTAGCCGCCTGGCGCGAGCGGCGTTTGACGCGCAGGCTCCTGTAGCGTACGCCACTGCCGATGGGCCACAGCCCTTGTGCATGTTGCTGCGTCAGGATATGTATTGCGGCCTGTGCGATTTTTTGCAAAGGGGAGGGCGCAAGGTGCAGCAGTGGCAACAACTTAATGGGGCGGTCGCGGTAAAGTTTGCGCCCAACGCGCATGCTTTCTTCAATATCAATACGCGGGACGACCTATGCGCAGCCCAACAACTACTTGCCTCAAGGAAAGCGTGATCCAGTCACAGGCGGCACAGCGTGCAACGCGGCGCCTGTTTTGCGCACTGTTGGGAGTGGGCGCGGCGCTGTCGATGGCCAATGCCGGCGCGGATGAAACTCTGGCGGCGCGGCAGGCCGCCAGTTGGGCGTCGTCGTGCGTGACCTGCCATGGATCGGGCGCGCCGGTCAAGGGCTCGTCCATTCCTATGCTGGCTGGCCGGTCTGCCAGCGAAATCGAACAGAAAATGCGGGCTTATGCCCGCGGCAATACGCCTGGCGATGTGATGCAGCAGATCGCCAAGGGCTACGATGAAAAAGCCGTGGCGCGGATCGCGCAGTGGTACGCGCAGTTAAAGCCTCAGGCCTCACAATGAAGCGGCGTACATTCTTGCGAGGCCTGGGCGGGTGCGTGGCGTTGTCCGCGCCGAGTCTTTGCCTGGGTGCAGAGGGTTCAATCGGGCATGTGCTGGTGATAGGCGGTGGTTACGGAGGGGCTACGGCCGCCCGTTATATACGTCTGTGGAGCGGGGGGCGTATTCGCGTGACGCTGGTCGAGCTCAACCCTGACTTTGTTTCATGTCCCATGTCAAACCTGGTTCTCGAAGGTGAGCTATCCATAGGCGATGTGACGATATCGTACGATGATTTGCAACGTCGCCACGGCGTGACGCTGGTGCGCGATACGGTTGAACGCATAGACGCGGCGAGGTGCCGGGCGGTGTTAAAGAGCGGCATCAGCATCGCTTACGACCGGCTTATCATGTCGCCGGGAATCGACTTCATGTGGGGGAAAATCCCCGGCATGGCCCGCCCTGGTGCGCACGCGCAAATTTTGCATGCCTGGAAGGCCGGGCCGCAAACCGTCGCGCTGCGCCGTCAACTGGAAGCGATGCCCGATGGGGGGCGCTTCATCATTACCATTCCGGAGGCGCCTTATCGATGCCCGCCGGCGCCCTATGAGCGGGCGTGCCTGGCGGCGTCGTATTTCAAGAAGCACAAGCCGCGCGCCAAGGTGCATATCTTCGACGCCAATGCGGACGTGACGTCCAAGGGTGCTTTGTTCAAGGCGGCCTGGAAGAAGTTTTATCCCGGCATGATCGAGTACACGCCGGAATTCAGGGCGGTCGATGTCGATGCCGCGAAGAAAAAGGTGATTTTCGAGTTTGGCGAAGAAGAGTCCGCCGATGTGGTTAATCTGCTGCCGCCGATGCGGGCCGGCCAGATCGCGGTCAAATCGGGTTTGGCAACAGCCAATGGCCGCTGGTGCGAGGTGGATTTTTTGACCTTCGAGTCGCGGGTTGCCCCAAGGGTGCATGTACTGGGTGATTCGATCCAGATTGCACCCATAATGCCCAAGGCGGGGCACATGGCCAATCAGCATGGCAAGACGTGCGCAGCCGCAGTGGTGGCTTTGCTGACGCAGCAGGAGGTCAACCCGCTGCCGATCTACGCCAATACCTGTTATAGCTTTGTTACCGCGTCGCAGGCGATGCACGTGTCGAGCGTGCATCGCTACGACGCGGCGCAAAAAACCATGCTGACGGTGCCGGGGGCGGGGGGGCTGTCGGTCGAGCCCAGCGAGGGTGAGGGGCGCGATGCGATGAGTTGGGCTAAAGCGATCTGGTCTGATATGTTGTCGTGATTACTATCCTGTAGCGGCAGCCCTGTAGCGCCACCCCTTGTGGGTGGCATTCGCAGCAGGTGGCGTTTACGGTAAATAGCATCGTCCCAGCCTTTGCCAGAACCTTCTATCCCCGCGGCGTGGTCAGTCAAGGCGGTTCGGGCTCTGACGGGCATGGTCATGGCTGCGCTATGACTTCCCTTCTTCTTGACTGGTCACGCCGCTCGCGTGGCGTAAGTTGGCGTGGTCGTTGATGAGATTGATCGGCTTGGTCGGTGATGCATTTGATTGGATTGGCTGTCAATAGATTTGATTAACTTGGCTGTCTACATTAGAGTTTTTTTTGTCAAATGGTATCCTGCACGGGACGTTTGGGTATGTGAAGACGCCGTCTATGGGGGCGGGGCCGGGCCGGCACGGCGTGCTTGATCCGGATCTGCCTCGTCCAGGCGGGCGTCGGGCCAAACTCGCTACGCCGCTGGCGCGGC